>NZ_JBWKDS010000010.1:0-90167 GCF_056435845.1 Streptomyces sp. NPDC043867
GGGGGAGCACGGGAGATGTATACGCGAGGGTGGTTGCGTCGAGGAGCACCCCCACCCCCGTACAGGAGCGGGTGCCGCCCCCCCCCCCCCCTCTCCCCCCCCCCCCCACCCGTGCGTCGTGCGGCGGGCGTCGTGCGCCCTGTGTCGTGCGGCGGGCGCCTTGCGTCGTGCGCCTTGCGGCGGGGGCCGGTACGGCTCTGTCGGGCGGGCGCCTTCACAGGACGGTGAAGCTGTCTGCGGCGTACCGGAACCGCGTCGGGAGGCCGTCCGCGGCACCCGGCCCGTACCGCCCTCGGTAACCTGACGGCGCCTGTCAGGTTATGCGGGCACGATGCCGTCCATGAACACCGTGGACAGCACCCACAGCAGGCTCGTCCTGCGGCCCGGCGACGCGGGTTACGAGGACGAACTCGCCGGATTCCAGACCGGTTTCACGCAGCGGCCCGCCGTCGTCTTCGCGGCGGCCGGCGCCGACGACGTGGCCGCCGCGGTGCGTCACGCCGCGGCGGCGGGCCTGCCGATGGGCGTCCAGGCCACCGGGCACGGGCTGCCGGGCGACTCGCAGGGCGGGGTACTCGTCACGACGCGGCGCATGGCCGGCGTCACGGTCGACGCCGGGGCCCGCACCGCCCGTGTCCAGGCCGGCGTCCGCTGGGCCGACGTGATCGCGGCGGCCGGGCCGTCCGGGCTGGCCCCGCTGAACGGGTCGGCGCCGGGCGTGGGCGCCGTCTCGTACACGCTGGGCGGCGGACTGGGCATCCTGGCCCGGGAGTTCGGGTACGCGGCCGATCATGTGCGCTCGCTGGACGTGGTCACCGGGGACGGGCGGCTCCGCCGGGTGACCCGGGCGTCGGATCCCGGCCTGTACTGGGCGCTGCTCGGCGGCGGCCACCACCTCGGCATCGTCACCGCGCTGGAGACGGAGCTCGTGCCGGTGACCCGGCTGTACGGCGGCTCGCTCGCCTTCGACGGGCGCGAGGTCGACCCGGCGACCGCGCTGCGGGCGTACGAGCGCTGGACGCGGACGGTTCCCGACGGCCTGACCTCGTCGTTCGCCGCCGTGCCGTACCCGGACGTGCCGGGGGTGCCGCCGCCGCTGCGCGGGCGGTACGCCGTGTCCGTACGCGTCGCCCACCCGGGTCCGGCCGCCGAGGGCGAGCAACTCGTCGCCCCGCTGCGGAGGATCGGCCCGGCACTCACGGACTCACTCCGCGAGATGCCGTACTCCGAGAGCCACACCATCCACAGCGATCCGGACTTCCCGCACACGTACTACGGGGACAGCGCGGTGCTGCGGGAGCTGGACGTCGGGGCGGTGGCCGCGCTGCTCGCCCTGACCGGGCCTCAGGCGCCCGTCATGTGCGTCGTGCAGATCAACCACCTGGGCGGGGCGCTGGCCCGGCCCGCGCCGAACTCCGTGCCGCACCGAGCGGGGCGTTTCCTGGTCCGGCTGCTGGCGATGGCCGACCGGACACGGGCACGCGCCCTGCTGGATCCGGCCTTCGCCCTGCTGGAGCCGTGGACGACCGGGCGCATGCGCAACTTCGCGTTCGGGGCCGGCGACCGTCCGGACGGGCTGTACGACCCCGGAACGCGCGAGAGGCTCGCCGGGCTGAAGTCGGTGTACGACCCGGCGAACCTCTTCGGGAGTGCCTGAGGGATCAGCGGTCGAGGAACTTCCAGGCGGTCGGCAGCACGCCCATCGCCAGGGCGGCCTTGAGGGCGTCGCCGATCAGAAACGGGGTGAGGCCCGCCGCGATCGCCGCGGTGAGCGACATGTCGGCGGCAAAGGCCAGGTACGGGACGCCGATCGCGTAGATGACCGCCTCGCCGAGGAGCATCGTGCCCGCCATGCGCAGGACCGAGCGGTCGGCGCCGCGGCGGGCGAGCGCGCCCACGACGGTGGCGGCGAGGAGCATGCCGAGGATGTAGCCGAACGACACGGTGACGCCCGAGCCGCCGCCGGCGAACCACGGGACACCGGCGAGGCCCAGCAGCGCGTACAGGGCGAGGGAGAACAGGCCGCGGCCCGCGCCGAGCGCGGTGCCGACGAGGAGCGCCGCGAAGGTCTGGCCGGTCACCGGCACCGGGGAGCCCGGCACCGGCACGGAGAGCTGGGCGGCGAGCCCGGTGAGCGCGGCACCGCCGGCCACGAGCGCCACGTCCCTGACGCGAGAGGCGGGCAGCAGGTCGGCGAGGACCTGGCGGGGGCGGGCGGTCACGACAGCGGTACTCATGGGGACTCCGGCGGCTTCTCACGGTTCGGGACACCGTGACGCTATCCCAGGGCACTTGGGCCGATCACCGTCAGCGCTCGACAAAGGGGGGAACGCGCGCTTGGTGCCCTTCCGACAAAGAATACCGGGGACACCCACGGCAGCGTGATGCTGGTCACTGTGGTGGGGTCGGTTTGCCCACGGGGACGGGTGAACGGGGACTGTAGGGACCCGCCAAAGGCCTCCGTCGCGACTTTGGCCCGCCGCCGCGCCTGTGCCCGCGTCGGCACCCGTGCCCGCAACCGCCTCACACCCGTCAGGTAACCGGACCCTTACGTTCCGTATCGTGGGTGTCCGCATGCTGGGCAGCCCCTCCGTCCGGGCGGGGTGACTGCCCAGACTGTGGGCGTTTTTGCCCCGTCTCACGTAACGGACTCCCCACGCCATGTCCCGGACCGCTCCCGACACCGGCGTCGACCGACCCGACGACGCCACCGCCGACCCGGCACCGCCGCTCTCGCACGGACTCAAGCAGCGCCACCTGTCGATGATCGCCCTCGGCGGGGTGATCGGGGCGGGCCTGTTCGTCGGGTCCGGCGCGGGCATCGCCGCCGCCGGCCCGTCGATCGTCGTCGCGTACGCCGTCTCCGGTCTGCTCGTCATGCTGGTGATGCGCATGCTGGGCGAGATGTCGGCCGCCCACCCCTCCTCCGGCTCCTTCTCCGCGCACGCCGAGCGGGCGATCGGACCGTGGGCGGGCTTCGCCTCCGGCTGGTCGTTCTGGGTGCTGTTGTGCACGGCCGTCGGTCTGGAGGGCATCGGCGCCGCGAAGATCGTCACCGGCTGGCTGCCCGGTACGCCCGAGTGGGCCTGGGTGGCGCTGTTCATGGTCGCCTTCTGCGCGGCCAACCTCGCGGCCGTGAAGAACTTCGGCGAGTTCGAGTTCTGGTTCGCCGCACTCAAGGTCGGTGCGATCACCCTGTTCCTGGTGCTCGGGGTGCTGGCCGTCGCCGGGCTGCTGCCCGGCACCGACTCCCCCGGCACGGCGCATCTCACCGGCGAGGGCGGCTTCCTGCCGAACGGCAGCGAGGGGCTGGTCATCGGCCTGCTCGCGTCCGTCTTCGCGTACGGCGGCCTGGAGACCGTGACCATCGCGGCGGCCGAGTCCGAGAACCCGGTCCAGGGCGTCGCGCGGGCCGTGCGCACCGCGATGTGGCGCATCGCGCTCTTCTACATCGGCTCGATGGCGCTCATCGTGACGCTCGTCCCGTGGGACTCCGCCCAGGTCGTCGAGAAGGGCCCGTACGTCGCCGCCCTCGACCAGCTGGGCATCCCGGGCGCCGCGCAGCTGATGAACGTGGTGGTCCTGGTGGCCCTGCTCTCGGCGATGAACGCCAACATCTACGGCGCCTCGCGCATCGCGTACTCGCTGGTGGAGCGGGGGCAGGGGCCGAAGGTGCTCGGCCGGGTCTCCGGCGGGGTGCCGCGGGCCGCGGTGCTGGCCTCCTCCGTGTTCGGCTTCGGCTGCGTGCTGCTCAGCTACTGGCGGCCCGACGACGTCTTCCCCTGGCTGCTGAACATGATCGGCGCGGTGATCCTGGTCGTCTGGATCTTCATCGCGGTGGCGCAGCTGCGGCTGCGGCGCACGCTGGAGCGGGAGGCGCCGGAGCGGCTCGCGGTGCGGATGTGGGCGTTCCCGGTGCTGACCTGGGTGGCGCTGGCGGCGATGGCCGCGATCCTCGTCCTGATGGCGCGGCAGCCGGACACCCGGGTGCAGCTGTACTCGACGGGCGGGATGACGGCGTTCCTGGCGGCCGTCGGCTACGTCCGGCAGCGGACGCGCGCCCGCGGCTGACCCGCCGCCCGCAGGGGCCCCCGCACGGAGACCGTTTCCGTGCGGGGGCCCTTGCGCATGCCGCGGCCCGTATCCGTGCGGGGCCCTTGCGCATGCCGCAGACCGCTTCCTTGCGGGGCCCTGCGCATGTCCCGGCGGGTGGAGCGAGCCTCTTGCCGTTAGAAT
Source organism: Streptomyces sp. NPDC043867 (assembly GCF_056435845.1). Classification (NCBI taxonomy): domain Bacteria; kingdom Bacillati; phylum Actinomycetota; class Actinomycetes; order Kitasatosporales; family Streptomycetaceae; genus Streptomyces; species Streptomyces sp. NPDC043867. The sequence continues at coordinate 4,237 of NZ_JBWKDS010000010.1, forward strand.
GCAGTTGCAAGTAACTTGCAACAAGACGTCGGAGGGGACCCCTGGCATGGCCGTCTACACACTTCCCGAGCTGCCGTACGACTACGCCGCGCTCGCGCCCGTGATCAGCCCCGAGATCATCGAGCTGCACCACGACAAGCACCACGCGGCGTACGTGAAGGGGGCCAACGACACGCTGGAGCAGCTCGCGGAGGCGCGCGACAAGGAGACGTGGGGCGCGGTCAACGGCCTGGAGAAGAGCCTGGCGTTCCACCTGTCCGGGCACATCCTGCACTCGATCTACTGGCACAACATGACCGGCGGGGGCGGCGGCGAACCGCTGGCCGCGGACGGCGTGGGCGAGCTGGCCGACGCGATCGCCGAGTCCTTCGGCTCGTTCCGGGCCTTCAAGGCGCAGCTGTCGAAGGCCGCGGCGACCACGCAGGGTTCGGGCTGGGGCGTCCTCGCCTACGAACCGCTCAGCGGCCGGCTGATCGTCGAGCAGGTCTACGACCACCAGGGCAACGTGGGCCAGGGCGCGACCCCGATCCTCGTCTTCGACGCCTGGGAGCACGCCTTCTACCTCCAGTACCGCAACCAGAAGGCGGACTTCGTCGAGGCCATGTGGCAGGTCGTCGACTGGCAGGACGTCGCCCGCCGGTACGCCGCCGCCGCGTCCCGCACGGACGTGCTGCTGCTCGCTCCCTGACCGGGACCCCCGATCGTCCTGCTCGTGATCGTCTTCTCACCCTTCACGCGCAGGCGGAAAAAGACGTGAGGCCCCCGCGAGGACGTGACTCGCGGGGGCCTCACGGACGAGGTGCGCTCCGGCCGGGCGGCACGGGCGACCCCGGTGGCTCACAGGTTGCTGAAGTCCGGGCCCTTGGTGCGCGTGCGCTTGATCTCGTAGAAGCCGGGGACCGAGGCGACCAGCAGGGTGCCGTCCCACAGCTTGCCCGCGTCCTCACCCTGAGGGGTCGGGGTGACCACCGGCCCGAAGAACGCGATCTGCTCGCCGTTCGCGCCCGGAACGGCGATCACCGGGGTGCCGACGTCCTGGCCGACCTTGTCGATGCCCTCCTTGTGGGAGGCACGCAGCTGAGCGTCGAACTCGAAGTCCTCCTGGTCGGCGTAGTCGATCAGGTCCGCCGGGAGACCGGCGTCGGCGAGCGCCGCCGCGATCGCCTCGCGGGTCGCGTCCTCGCCCTGGTTGTGGAAACGGGTGCCGAGCGCGGTGTAGAGCGGGCCGAGGACGTCGTCGCCGTGCTTCTGCCAGGCCGCCGTGACCACGCGGACCGGGGCCCACGCCTTGGTGGAGAGCAGCTCGCGGTACTCCTCGGGCAGCTCGTCCAGCCTCGACTCGTTCAGGACGCCGAGGCTCATCACGTGCCAGCGGACCTCGATGTCGCGGATCTTCTCCACTTCCAGCACCCAGCGCGAGGTCATCCAGGCCCAGGGGCACAGCGGGTCGAACCAGAAGTCGACAGGGGTCTTCTCGGACATGGCTCTCCTCGTGAGGTCTGTTTCCCCAGGGCAACACCGGCACGCGCCCCCGCCATTCCCGGGTGCCCGCGGTCAGGAGCACATGGCAGGATCGGTCCTGTTCACGCATGCCGATCACGTCACGAAGGAGTGCCGCCCGTGCCCGGTGAGAATCTGTCCCGCGACGAAGCCCGGGAGCGGGCCGCGCTGCTGTCCGTCGACGGGTACGAGGTGTCCCTCGACCTGCGGTCCGCCGTGGGGGACGCCGGGAGCGAGCCGCGCACCTTCCGGTCCGTGACCACCGTCCGGTTCCGCTGCGCCGAGCCCGGCGCCGCCACGTTCGCCGACCTGATCGCCCCGAGCGTGACCGCCGTCTCGCTGAACGGCCGGGACCTGGACCCCGGTGCCGTCTTCGACGGTGCCCGGATCCGGCTGGAGGACCTCGCCGCCGAGAACGTGCTGGTCGTCGACGCCCAGTGCGCCTACTCCCGTACCGGCGAGGGCATGCACCGCTTCGTCGACCCGGAGGACGGCGAGGTCTACCTGTACACGCAGTACGAGCCCGCCGACTCCCGCCGGGTCTTCGCCACCTTCGAGCAGCCGGACCTCAAGGCGCCCTTCCGCGCCGAGGTGCGGGCCCCCGAGGGCTGGACGGCGTGGAGCAACGGGATCGGCGAACTGGCGGACGGTGTCTGGAAGTTCGCCGAGACGAAGCCGATCTCGACGTACATCACGGCGTTCGTCGTCGGTCCGTACCACTACGTCACGGACCGCTACCTGCGCACCTTCGACGACGGTACGACGCTGGAGATCCCGCTCGGCGCGATGTGCCGCAAGGGCCTCGCCCCGCACTTCGACGCGGACGACGTCTTCCTCGTCACCAAGCAGGGCCTGGACTTCTTCCACGACCACTTCGACTACCCGTACCCCTTCGGGAAGTACGACCAGGCGTTCGTGCCCGAGTACAACCTCGGCGCGATGGAGAACCCCGGACTCGTCACCTTCCGGGAGGAGTTCATCTTCCGCGGCAAGGTGACGCAGGCGTCGTACGAGCGGCGCGCCAATGTCGTCCTGCACGAGATGGCACACATGTGGTTCGGCGACCTGGTCACCATGCGGTGGTGGGACGACCTGTGGCTCAAGGAGTCCTTCGCCGACTTCATGGGCAGCTTCTCGATGGTCGAGGCGACCCGGTTCACCGACGGCTGGATCACCTTCGCCAACAACCGCAAGGCGTGGGCGTACCGCGCCGACCAGCTGCCGTCCACGCATCCGGTCACGGCCGACATCCGTGACCTGGAGGACGCCAAGCTCAACTTCGACGGCATCACGTACGCCAAGGGCGCGTCCGTGCTCAAGCAGCTGGTGGCGTACGTCGGCCGGGACGCGTTCCTCGAAGGCGCCCGCCGCTACTTCAAGCGGCACGCGTACGGCAACACGCGCCTGGGCGACCTGCTGTCGGTGCTGGAGGAGACCAGCGGACGCGACCTGGCAGCGTGGTCGCGGGCCTGGCTGCAGACCGCCGGCGTCAACTCCCTGACCCCGCAGGTGATCCTGAACGCGGAGGGCCGGATCACGGAGCTGGCCGTCGTCCAGGAGGCACCGGAGTCGCACCCCGAGGTGCGGCCGCACCGGGTGGCGGTGGGACTGTACCGGCGCTCGTCCGGCGGTGCCGTGGAGCGGTACGCGCGCGCCGAGGTGGACGTCGAGGGGCCGCGCACCGTCGTCGGCGAACTCGTCGGCGCCGAGGCGCCTGACCTGGTCCTGGTCAACGACGACGACCTGACGTACTGCAAGGTGCGCTTCGACGAGAACTCGCTGGCGACGCTGCGCGAGCGGCTGGGCGAGATCGCCGACCCGCTCGCCCGCGCCCTGTGCTGGTCGGCCCTGTGGAACCTCACCCGCGACGGGCTGATGCCGGCCCGGGACTTCATCGGGCTGGTGCTGCGGTTCGCGGGGCGCGAGTCCGACATCGGTGTGCTCCAGATGCTGCACGCCTGGGCGCACTCGGCGCTCACCCACTACGCGGCGCCCGTCTGGCGGCCCGAGGGCGGCCGGCTGCTCGCGGACGGCGCGCTGAAGGAGCTGCGGATCTCCGAGCCCGGCAGCCAGGAGCAGCTCACCTGGGCCCGGTTCCTCGCCCGCGTCGCGTCCGACGCGTCCGACCTCCAGCTGCTGAAGGGGCTGGTGGAGGGCACGGCCAGGATCGACGGCCTGGACGTCGACCAGGAGCTGCGGTGGGCGTTCCTGGAGCCGCTCGCCGCGGCCGGTGAGGCCGACGAGTCGGTGCTGGCCGCCGAGCTGGCCCGGGACGACACCGCGTCCGGCAAGCGGCACCAGGTGCGCTGTCTGGCGGCCCGCCCGTCGGCGGCGGTCAAGGCGCAGGCCTGGGCGTCCGTCGTGGAGTCCGACGCGCTGTCGAACGCGCTGGTCGAGGCGACCATCGCGGGCTTCGGCCGGCCGTCCCAGCGCGAACTGACCGCGCCGTACACCGCGAAGTACTTCGAGGCGATCGAGCGCGTGTGGGCGGAGCGTTCCATCCAGATCGGGATGGACGTGGTCCGGGGCCTGTTCCCGGCCCTGCAGGACTCACCCATGACGCTGGACGCGACGGACGCGTGGCTGTCCGCGCACGAGGGGGCGCCGCCCGCGCTGCGCCGCCTGGTCCTGGAGGCACGGGACGACCTGGCGCGCTCACTGCGCGCCCAGGCGTGCGACGCGGCCGCCGGCTAGAGGTCCCGGCTCCCCGGAGGGCACCGGTCTCGCCGGTGCCCTCCGTGACTACGAGAACAGCGGTTACCGGATACCTGGACGCACGGCCGCGACTCCGTCGGTCCCCGGCCGAACCTGCCGTTTTCGGCAGTCGAACGTCCGTACTTTAGGACGGGCTTGTCCGGATTCGTCGACGGACGTGTAACAGCGGTTAAGGAACGGGTCGCGGGCGGAAAACTCGGGGGCATGACGCACAACACCCCGCTCTCCCCCCGCCCCCTCCGTCACCTGTCCGAGGTGCAGCGGCGCGTGCTGACCACCGCGCAGCTGCGGGCGCGCGGTGTGACCGCCGCCGAGGTGAACGAGCAGTGCCGCCCGGGCGGCCCGTGGCAGCAGATCCTTCCCGGGGTCCACGTCCTGCACCCGGGCCCGCCCTCCGGCGAGGAGCGGCTGCACGCGGTCCTGATGTACGCGGCCCGCTCCCCGCTGCGGGCGGCGGCGCCCGGTGTCCCGGTCCAGCCGGGTGCGCAGGAGCCGCGCCGTCCGGCGTACCCGGACGTGTTGGTCACCGGTCTCGCCGCCCTCGCACTGCACGGCTTCTCCGGCACGCCCCCGCTGTCCTCCCTGGAGCGGATCGACGTCCTGGTCCCCCGGCTGCGGCGGCTGCGCTCGACGGGCTGCGCGCGGATCGTGCGCACCGCGGTGCTGCCGGTCCCCGAGCAGGTCGCGGGTGTGCCGCTCGCCCCGGTGCCGCGGGCCGTCGCCGACGCCGTGACGGAGCCGTCGGACGCGGCCACGGTGCGCAGGCTGCTCACGGAGGCGGTGCGCGGCGGCCACTGCGAACCCGCCGCGCTGGTGCGGGAGCTGACGCAGGCCCGGCTGCTGAACCGGCCGCACGTGGTGGACGCCGTGGACTCGCTGCTGGCGGAGGGCCGTTCGACCGCCGAGGACCGCCTGCACCGCATGGTGCGTGAGTACGGCCTGCCCGACCCGGTGTGGAACGTGGACCTGCGGCTGCCGGGCGGCCCGCACCTGGGCGGTCTCGACGCGTACTGGCCCGAGCAGGCGGTGGCGGTGGAGCTGGACACCCGCGCGCCCCGCCAGGGCCTCGGGCAGGACGACGACGCGCTGTGGTCGGAGTACGCCCGTAAGCGGGAGCACCTGGAGCGGCTGGGCATCACGGTCGTCCACATCACCCCGCGCAAGCTGCGGGACGCGAGGGAGCAGCAGGCGGCGGTCGTGCGCACCGCCCTGATGGCGGCCGGCGACCGTGATCCGGCGGCGTATGTCGTGGTGCTGCCCCGGTAGTGACGGACCGGGGACACCGGGAGGGGCACGGAGGGGCCGCCGGACCGCCGGCGGCCCCTCCGCGTACGTGCGGCCCGTCCGCGGGGGCTACTCGCCGCAGTACTCCGCCTCGATCACGGCGTCGCTGTCCCCCGACCAGTCGCCGTTGAAGTTGAAGGCGAGGGAGTGCCGGCCGTCGGCGGTGGTGACGGCCTCCGAGGTGGAGCCGTGGATGCCGCCGCCGTGGCCCCAGACGTGGACGCCGCAGCTCAGTTCGCGGTCGATGAGGCCCAGGCCGTAACCGGCGCCCGGGATCTCGTCGGCCCGGACGGTGGTCTTCATCTCCCTGAGCTGCTTCGGCGGGAGGAGCCTGCCGCGCAGCAGCGCGGAGTAGAAGCGGTTCAGGTCACGGGAGTCGGCGATCATCTCGCCCGCGGAGGAGGCGAGCGAGGGGTTGAGTTCGGTGACGTCGTACGTAGGTCCGGTCGTCGTGGCGGCGAGCTTGCCGTAGGCGCGGCTGCTGGGCCCGGGCACCCTGGGATAGGTGCCGGGCACGAGGGTGGCGTGCAGCCCGAGCGGCTCGACGACGCGGCGGCGGATCTCGGTCGCGTACGGGTGACCGGTGGCCTCCTCGATCACCAGACCGGCGAGAACGTAGTTGGTGTTGGAGTAGTGCCAGGACGTGCCCGGGGCGAAGTCCGGCTCGTGGTTCATCGCGAGGCCGACGAGCTGCCGGGGTGTCACGGTGTCGAAGCGGTGCCGGAGGAAGCCGTCCTTGAGGAAGTAGGTGCGGGTGAAGCGCTCGTCCTCCGTGAAGTCGTAGATACCGCTGGTGTGGTTGAGGAGTTGGCGCAGCGTGATGCGGCCGCCGTCGTGGCCGTGGCCCCGCACCATGCCAGGGAGCCACTCGTCGACGGTGTCGTCCAGGGACAGCCGGCCCTCCGCCTCCAGTTGGAGCAGGACCGTCGCGACGAAGGTCTTGGTGATGCTGCCGACGCGGTACCGGTCGTCGGCGCGGCGGGGCGCGCCCGTCTTCAGGTCGCCGGTCCCCGAGGCCGCCTTCCAGGTGCCGTGCTCGTCCACGGCCCGGGCGGCGACGCCCGGGACGCCGTCCCGTACGGCGGCGTCCATGGCCTGCCTGGTCGGCGTGTGGTCCCGTCCGGCGGGCGCCGCCGCCGCGGGCCCCGCCAGGGTCACGGCCACCGCCGCCGCGGTCGCTCCCACCAGTCCCGTACGCACTGACATGTGTTCCCCCATCGTCCTGATTCCGTGAGACGTGCACGGTCAGGGGGAGGGACCCGGCGGGCGGGGCGGCAGTTGCCTGCCGCGCGGGCGGTTGAGTGCGTTTCAGCCCTTCTTGAGGACCAGTTCGGTGTTGCGGTCGCCGGGAGCGCCGGTCAGGTCGGTGCGGGCGCCCGGTGCGTTGAAGGACAGTTCGCGGTAGAGCGCCGCGAGGCCCGTCTGGGTGAGGTCGGCGTAGTCGGTGCGGTGCGGGGCCGCGGACTCGACGAGGGTGGTGAAGAGGGAGACCGTGCCGTCCTTGTTGTCCACGACCTCGATGACGCGGGCGAGTTGGGGGAAGTCGACGTGCGAGGCGGTGGAGATCTCCCAGAAGGAGCCGCCGCCCGACGCGGTGTGCGGGGTGATGTCGTTCTTGTGGCTGTGGCCGTTGACCCAGGCCAGCACGTTGCGGTGGCTGCCGAGGAGGGCGAGCAGTTCGGCGCCGCCGTGGCGCTTCTCGCCGGGGTGCGCGGGGTCGGCGCGCAGGTTGCGCATGGTCTTGCTGGTGTGGTGGCTGAAGACGATGACGTACGAGTCCTTGTTGTCGCGCAGTGTCCGCTCCAGCCAGCGCAGCTGGGCCGTGCCGACCGAGCCCTCGTAGTGGCCGCCGGGGTCGGTCGAGTCGAGGCTGACGCCGAGGACGTCGTCGGCGATGCGGAAGGCGTAGTACTGGGTGCCCGCGGCGAGGTTGGCCTCGGAGTAGCCGTGGCCGACCGGGCCGGGGCCGGTGTGGGCGGGGTCGAGGTGCGCGGCGAGGTACTCGGCCGGGGTGAAGGGGGCGCGCGCCTCGTCGGGGGTGACCGCACGCATGCGGCGGGCCTGGGACTTGAGCATCGCCCGGAAGTCGACGCCCTTGGGGTCGCCGCCCTGCTTGACGTTCTTCCAGAGGGCGGCGCCCACGGTCTCGTCGAGGGTCATCAGCTTCCTGCCGCCGACGGCGAAGTCCGCGAAGAAGGAGTCGCCGGGCGCGTAGCAGCCGCCGGGCAGCGCGTCGTGGTTGCCGACGGTGGAGTACCACGGCAGGCCGAGGCCGGGGCTGCGCAGCTCGCGGACGGCCGCGTCGAGAAAGCCCCGGATGCGCGGGAACCCGTGCTGCTTGTCGGCGTCGCGCAGGGCCGTGTCGGGCTGCCAGTACAGCTTGAGGTCGCTGTTCTGGACGCCTTCGTAGTGGCGCGGGTCCCCGGAGTTGGGGGTGATGCGGCCACCGCTCATCACCTTCAGGAACCAGTCGAGTTCCGTCTTGGAGTTGTTGTCGGTGTTGTCGCCGGTGGTCATGACGAAGTGGAGCGGGGAGCCGGTGACGGGGGCTCCCCGCAGGGAGTTGACCCGCTCGACGAGGGAGACGGCGCCGGCCACCGACAGGGCTTCCTGGGGGCGCCAGGCGCTGGCGGTCTGGGCGCGCAGGTACTCGTAGCGCAGCGGGTGCTGCACGTCGACCAGATGCAGGTCGGTGAACTGGACGAAGGCGGCGAGTGCGGTGCGCCGTCCGGCGCGGCCCGTCCTCGGTGCGGCCAGCTCGCCGCGTACGACGCGCGGCCAGGCGGGGCCGTCGCCGAGCCGCCGGTAGCCGGAGCCGCCGCGGGGCGCCGCGACCGAGCCCAGGGTGGTGCCGCGCGTGTAGGGCGCCAGGGGCGCGGCGGGCGCCCGGCGCGACATGGCGACGGGTGCCTGGCCCGCGGCGGCCGGCGCCTGACCGGCGGCGGCGTGTGCCTCGGCGGCGGGCCGCAGCGCGTACCCGATGCCCGCGGAGAGCGAGACCGCGCCGGCGGCGGCGAGCAGGGCGCGGCGGTCGAGGGATGCGGTGGTGGCGGAGGCGGCGGCTGTGGCGACAGAGCGTATGCGCGACATGGCGCGATCTCCCCGAGTACGAACGCGTCGGCAGTGGTCGCGGGGTCTCGTCCGACGAAATCCCCGCTCACACTGGATCGTTGGCACTGGGAATGGCCTGCGCGTTAACTCGACAGCAACGCGCAGCGCCGATCACCGTACGTGGATCTCCGCGTGCCCTGCGCGGCCACGGACCCCTCTCCGAACGGCCGGGAGGCGGTCACTTTGCGTTCATGTTCCGGGGTACCCGGCCTATGTTCCGGCGTCGGCGGGCCGTCCCGAGGCCGGGCGCCCGCGCCACAGGGCGAGGCCGACGTCGACCAGTTCGACGCGCTCCAGCGCGGGCACCGTGTCCAGTGGGTGCCAGGCCGCCATGTCCGTGGAGCCGTGGGTCTCGTGGCGCAGTTCGCCGCCGGTGATCCGGGCCTCGTAGACGATGCGCAGCCCGTGGAAGTCGGCGGTCCTGCCCAGCCGGCGCGGGTAGGCGCGGCGGACGGAGTCGACGCCGAGGAGGGTGACGGGCTCCACGGCGTAGCCGGTCTCCTCCTCGGCCTCGCGGACGAGGGTGTCGTAGGGGTCCTCGCCGTGGTCCATGCCGCCGCCGGGCAGGGTCCACCGCTTGCTGCCGTCGCCGGCGACCCAGCGGGCCAGCAGCAGCCGACCGTCCCGTACACACACGGCGTAGGCCGCCACCCGCAACTCCTCGTGCATGCGACGACGTTACGGCAGCACCGGGTTGGCCGGTGAGAGGGCGGGCGGTGACCAGCTCAGCGGGCTGCCGCCGGCGGTCTCCACGGCCTCGGCGACGGTGAAGCGGACGGTCCGCTCGCCGGCGGGGCCGTACTCCGTGCGGGCGGTGCCCGTGAGCTGGAGCAGTGTCCCGGACGACCAGTCGAGGAAGAGCAGTCCCGCCCGGGGGTCCGCCTCCAGGTTGCCGAGGGTCAGGAACATCGAGTTGCCCGGGAAGTCGCGCCAGGCGAGCTCGTGGGCTGATTCGGCGCGTACGAAACCGGGGTTGCCGCCCCGGTGGCTCACGTCGGCGCCGCGCGGGTGCACGCTTGCCAGGAAGAAGGTGTCGGCAGCGGCGACGAACTCCCGCTGGGCGGAGCTGAGTTCGCGGCTGTGGCGGGCGGGCCGGGGAGCACGGTCGACGGTCTCGTACTTCTCCCTCCGCTGAAGGTACTTGGGGCAGTTGGCGAAGACCTGGTCGGCCTCGACGGCCAGGCCGCGGGGCGTGGGGCACGCCCGGCCGTTGAGGCGCATCCGGCGGCGGGTGCGCGGGTCGAGGGCGAGGGTGCCCACCGCCGTGCCCGGCGCGCAGAGCGCGTCCGCGAGCGGGTCACCGGGGCGGACCGCGCCCGCGACGGAGATCCGGCGGGGCCCGGTGGCTCGGACGAACCCGGGCCGGCCGGTGAGCAGGGACGCCCACACCCCGCCGCCCGCCGGGTCGGCGGCGCCGAGCACCAGCATCGGCTGCTGCTCCAGGAAGGCGGCCGCCACGGGCCGGATGCCCTGGCCGATCGACTGCCCCACGTGGTCGGCGAGGTCACGGACGCCGACCCGCTCCTGCACGGCGCGTGAACCGGGGTGGTACGTCACGACTCGCCCCTCTCCTAGAAGAAGCCGCAGGTCGGCGCCGAGGACGAGGGCGCCGGCGCCTCCTCGGCGCCCCGGGGCGCGTAGATCTCCAGGCGGGTGCCGTCGGGGTCGTGGAAGAAGATGCCGCCGGAGGCCGAGCCCTCCCGGTGGGCGACCACGCCCTCGTACGCGAACTCGACGCCGTAGGCGCGCAGCGCCGTCTCGTACTCCCTGACCCGCTCGACCGAGTCCGCCTCGAACGCCAGGTGGTGGAGTCCGGCACGGCCGCGGTCGTACGGGCCCCCGGCCTGCTGCCAGAGCGTGAGCGCGGGGCTGCCGCCCTCTCCCAGGAACGCGTATGCGCGGCCCTCTTCCTTGCCCTCGGCGATCACGCGGAAGCCGAGGACGTCCCGGTAGAAGCCGAGCGAGCGGTCGAGGTCGGTGACGCTGAGGCCGATGTGGCCGGTGCGCGGTGTCATGACAGTCCCCTCCGTCGATGGGGCCCCCGAAGCCGGGGGCTAACCCTTGTAATGGAGATTAGGGGTTAGGAGAAGGAGGCGCAACCGGTCACGTAGTCTTGACCGGTTAGCAGCGAAGGGAGCCCCCATGACCCCCGCGCCCCACGCGTCCCCCGCGTCCAGCGCGCCGGACCCGCGCCCGCTCACCGGCGAGCCCCTCTCCCTCGACCTGCTCAACACCCGCTGGATGCACGAGGGGTCCGTGCGGGACCTGCTCACGGACACCGACGGCCTGGCGGTGTGGCTGCGGGCCAACGGCCTGGACTTCCCCGCCGACGACGCCACCCTGCGGCACGTCCTGCACACCCGCGACGCACTGCGCGCCGCCGTCGACGGCTCCCCGGAGGACGGGGCGGACCGGGTCGACGCGGTCCTCGCGCACGGGCGGGTCAGGGTGAGGCTGACCCCGCGGGGGCCCGGCGAGAGCGCCGAGTTCGAGGACGGCGCGTGGGGCCCCGCCTGGCTCGCCGCACGCGACTACCTGGAGCTGCTCGCCGCCGCCCCCGACCGCATCCGCCGCTGCGCCCACGGCTCGTGCATCCTGCACTTCTTCGACACCTCACGGAACGGCACCCGCCGCTGGTGCTCGATGGCCGCGTGCGGTAACCGGGCGAAGGCGTCCCGCCACTACGCGCGCACGAAGGACGGCTGAGACCCGCGCCCGGTCGGCGCCAAGCCACCGGGAATGCCCCTCCGTGTCCCGCTATGACCGTCGTGGCGTATGGCGGAAGTACGCCATGCCCTCATCCCGCCACGGTCAACTCTCCCCAAACAAGTGCCCCTTGGGTAAAGCTGAGCGGTCTTCCGGGTTCACATACCGGACTGATGTGATCGGCCCGATTCATCCCGGGTCCGTTCGCTCCACGCTCGTTCCTTTACCTACAAGGGATAGCTGATGACCCCCGAACCTCAGCGCGCTCCGATATCGGGCGCGAGACGCGTGGCCCGCGTGGCCGTGGCCGCAGGCCTGATGGCCGCGCTCTCCGCGGCCGGGCCGATACCCATGGCCTTCGCCGCGGACCACGCACCCGCCACACCGGACCCGGGCACCAAGTCCGCGAGCGCCAAGCTCGGTTCGGCCGACGCCGACCTCCTCACGGAGGCCAAGGCCGAGGGCGCCAAGAACGTCACGATGATGATCGCCACCGCCCCCGGGCAGACCGAGCAGGTCGCCGACCGGCTGGACGCGGTGAAGGGCGGCTCCGTGGGCCGCACCTACGACAAGGTCGGCTACGTCCGCGCCACGGTCCCGACCGCGAAGGCCGACGCGGCCATCGCCGCCGCCGCGAAGCTCACCTCCGTGCACGGCATCGACCTGCGCCAGGAGATCGCGCTCGACGACCCGGCCCCGAGCGCCGACACGGCCAAGGGCGCCAAGGAGCAGGCCACCGCGACGGCCGCCTACCCGGCCCCCTCCAAGAGCACGCCCGCCGAGAACCCGTACAACCCGTCCTTCGAGACGGGCGCCGTCGACTTCGTGCAGGAACACCCGAAGGCGGACGGCCGGGGCATCACCATCGGCATCCTCGACTCCGGTGTCGACCTCGGGCACCCCGCGCTGCAGAAGACCACCACCGGTGAGCGCAAGATCGTCGACTGGGTCACCGCGACCGACCCGATCACCGACAGCGACCTCACCTGGCGCCGGATGACCAACCCGGTCACCGGCCCCGTCTTCACCTACGGCGGCGCCACCTGGAAGGCCCCGGCGGGCGACTACCAGGTCAGCATCTTCCGCGAGTCAGCCTCCGTCGGCGGCGACGCCAACGGCGACGCGAACCGCGACGGCGACACGACCGACGCCTGGGGCCTGCTGTACGACGCCAAGGCCGGCACGGTCCGCGTCGACCTGAACAACAACCAGGACTTCACCGACGACACGTCGATGAAGCCCTACAAGGACGGCTTCCAGACCGGCTACTTCGGCACCGACAACCCGGCGACCGACGTCGTCGAGCGGCAGCCGTTCGTCGTCGAGATCCGCAAGGACGTGCCGACCGACCCCTACGGCGGCGACTGGGTCGGCAAGAAGGCCGACTTCGTCAACATCGGCATCATCGAGTCCGAGCACGGCACGCACGTCGCGGGCATCACCGCCGCGCACGGCCTGTTCGGCGGCAAGATGAACGGCGCCGCGCCGGGCGCCAAGCTCGTCTCCTCGCGCGCCTGCACCTGGACCGGCGGCTGCACCAACGTCGCGCTCACCGAGGGCATGATCGACCTCGTCGCCAACCGCGGTGTCGACATCGTGAACATGTCCATCGGCGGTCTGCCGGCGCTCAACGACGGCAACAACGCGCGCGCCGAGCTCTACACGCGTCTCATCGACACGTACGGCGTCCAGCTGGTGATCTCCGCGGGCAACTCCGGCCCCGGCGCCAACACCATCGGCGACCCCGGTCTGGCCGACAAGGTCATCTCCGTCGGCGCGGCCATCTCCCGGCAGACCTGGGCCGCCAACTACGGCTCCCAGGTGGAGAAGCCGTACGCGATGATGCCCTTCTCCTCGCGCGGCCCGCGTGAGGACGGCGGCTTCACACCGACGCTCAGCGCGCCCGGCGCCTCGATCAACACCACGCAGACCTGGCTGCCCGGCAGCCCCGTCGCGGAGGCCGGCTACACGCTGCCCGCCGGCTACTCGATGCTCCAGGGCACGTCGATGGCGTCTCCGCAGGCCGCGGGCGCCTCGGCGCTGCTGCTGAGCGCCGCGAAGCAGAAGGGCATCGACCTCACCCCGGCCACGCTGCGCACCGCGCTGAACTCCACCGCCGACCACATCAAGGGTGTGCAGGCGTACGAGGAGGGTGCGGGCCTCATCAACATCGGGGACGCGTGGGAGTCCATCAAGGACGACGCCACCGCGCACACCTACGCGGTCAAGGCACCGGTCGACACCGCGGTCGACTACGCCCTGAAGACGCCGGGCTTCGGCACAGGCCTGTACGACCGTGAGGGCGGCCTCAAGGCCGGTCAGTCCAAGACGTACGACGTCACCATCACCCGTACGTCGGGCCCCGACCGGGCGCTCCGCCACGAGCTGCACCTGGAGAACAACGCGGGCCGCACCTTCCGCATCGCGAGCTCCGACGAGGTCTCGCTGCCGCTGAACACTCCGGTCACCGTCAAGATCGCCGCCAAGCCGTCCTCGGCCGGCATCAAGAGCGCGATCCTCGAGGTCGACGACCCGCGCACCGAGGGCATCGACAAGCAGGTCCTGTCGACCGTCGTCGTCGCGGCGCCCGTCAAGTACACCTACTCCGCGTCGGGTTCGGTGCAGCGCAACAGCAGCACGTCGTACTTCGTGACGGTCCCCGAGGGCGCCAAGTCCCTCGAGGTCGCGATGAGCGGGCTGAAGGACAAGAGCCAGACGCGCTTCGTCTCCATCCACCCGTACGGCGTTCCGGTCGACAACACCTCGACGCCGTACTGCTACAACAACTACCTCGACGGCAACGGATGCAAGCCCGACGTGCGCGCGTACGCGGACCCGCAGGCCGGCGTCTGGGAGATCGAGGTCGAGTCGCGCCGTACGTCGCCGCTGCTCGACAACCCGTACAAGCTGGACGTCGCCGTGTTCGGCGCGGCCTTCGACCCGGCCGTCGTCACGGTCCCCGAGGCGAAGGTCGGCACCCCGGCCGCCGCCTCCTGGAAGGTGACGAACAACTTCGCGGCGCTCGACGGCTCGCTCAAGGGCGGCCCGCTCGGCTCCTCCAAGACGGCACGGCCGACCATCACCGAGGGCACGACGCAGACCACCACGGTCGAGGTGCCCGCGGGCGCCAAGTCGCTCGACGTGGCCATCGGCAAGGTCTCCGACACGGCCGCCGACCTGGACCTGACGGTGAAGAACGCCGCCGGGACGACGGTCGGCTCGTCGGCGGACGGCGACTCCGAGGAGGCCGTCTCCGTGCCCTCCCCGGCCGCCGGGACGTACACCATCGAGGTCGTGGGCTACGCGGTTCCCTCGGGCTCCACGGCGTACGACTACCAGGACGTGTTCTTCTCGTCCTCGCTCGGCGAGGTCACCGTCGACGGGTCCGCGCCGGTCAAGCTCGGCACGGGTGACTCGGCGACGGTGTCCGCCTCGGTCACCGCCGCCGCCGCGGCCCCCGAGGGCCGCGAGTTCTTCGGCCAGGTCCAGCTGGTGAACGCCCGCGGCACGGTCGCGGGCCTCGGCAGCGTCAAGATCGAGAAGGTCACGCCGTAACCGACGGGTGACGGCAGGAGGGGCGGGCGTCCGTACGGGCGCCCGCCCCTTCGCGTCGCCGTCAGCCGGTGTCCCGCAGGGACTCCTGGCAGGTCAGTCCCGTGGCGCCGGGCAGCGCCCTCAGCAGCTCCTTGCGCGCGTCGCCGACACCCTGGCCGACCTCCCAGTCCTGCCCCTCCTGCGCACGCACCGGGATCCGGACGAGCGTGTACACCCCGGGCTTCAGGGTCTCGCGCGCGCCGCCGTCCAGGGTGACGGTGAGCGTCGGCCGGGCCTTCACCGACGCCTGCGGCCGGTAGTAGCGCCTCACCTTCAGCACGACCCGGACGTCCCCGTCCCTCCCGGGCGCGATGCTCACCACGGTCCCCTCCACGAGGACCCGCGAACAGGCGACGCGCATCTCGGGCGAGTCCGCCGACGTGTCACCCGCCTTGCCGCCGCTGTCCTGCCGGCTCGCGGCCGGCCCCGCCTTCGCGTCGTCGGCGGACCCCGTCCCGCCGCCGCCCTGCACCACGAGCCAGCCCATCCCGGTCACCACCGCGGCCGCGGCAGCCGCGGCCAGGGTGCCCAGAGCGATGGCCAGCGGGCCCCGGCCGCGTCCACGGGGCGCCCGCTCCGGGCGGCGCACCCGTGCGGGGGCCGCCCGCACCGGAGCCCGCTCGGCCCCGTCCACCGGGCCGGCCAGCGTGTCCCCGACGATCCGCAGCTGTTCCCGGAGCAGCGCCACGTCCGCGACCGCGGCGCGGTGCTCCGCCACGAGCCCGGCGTCGTCCCGCACCGCCCGCGGCAGCGGCTCGCCCACGATCGCGGCGAGCAGCGCGTCCACGGCCGCACCGGCCGGCTCGGCCGGCCTGTCCTCGTACCTGGCCACGTCACACCACCTCGTCCTCGTGCAGGCGGGCGCGCAGGGCACGTACCGCCGTGTGCAGCCTGCTCTTGACCGTGCCCTCCGGAATGCCCAGCTCCTCGGCTATCCCCCGCACCGGCAGGTCCGCGTAGAAGCGCAGGACGAGGACCTGGCGCTGGGCGTCGGGCAGTTCGTCCAGGCCGCGCGCGACGGCGAGGGAGAGCACGCTGGAATCCTCGCCGGAGGGGTGTTCCAGCTGGCGCAGCCCCGCCAGGCGCTCGCCGAGCCGCTCCTGCCGGCGCTTGGCCCGGTGCCAGTCCATCGCCAGGTTCGAGGCGACGACCGCCGCCCAGGCCGACACGTCACGCAGCGACTCGTCCCCCTTGGCGGCACGTTCCAGCAGCCGCAGGCGGACCTGCTGCACCCCGTCCGGCAGGTCCGCCTGCGGCACTCCGCCGAGCGCGAGCACCGCACGCACCCGGCGCTCCTGGGCCGCGTCCAGGGGGTCGTCCGCCCCCTGGACGCGCCGCGTCCTTCTGCGCAGCACCGTCACCCCTCCCCTCGCCGCGTTTCCTCTAGGACGCCCGCGCGGGCCGAAACGTTCGCCGGGACGTGAGCCGCCCGCGCGGGGCCGCCCGAGGGGTACGTCACAGGCGCCGTCCCATTCCTCGGGCAAAGGATTGGACACACGGGGCCCGGTGAGACGCATGATGGGTTCACTGGGACCTGTCGTCCGTACGCAGGAAAAGCACGCTAGGAGTCGTCGTGAAGGTAGGAATCGTCGGAGCCACCGGTCAGGTCGGCACGGTCATGCGCAGGATCCTCGTCGAGCGGGACTTCCCCGTCGAGACGCTGCGCCTGTTCGCCTCGGCACGGTCGGCGGGTTCGACGATCGACTTCAAGGGCACGGCCGTGACCGTGGAGGACGCCTCCACCGCCGACTACACCGGCCTGGACATCGTGCTCTTCTCGGCGGGCGGTGCCACGTCGAAGGCGCTGGCGGAGAAGGTCGCCTCGCAGGGCGCCGTGGTGATCGACAACTCGTCGGCCTGGCGCAAGGACCCCGAGGTCCCGCTGGTCGTCTCCGAGGTGAACCCGCACGCGATCACCGACCGCCCCAAGGGCATCATCGCCAACCCGAACTGCACGACGATGGCCGCGATGCCGGTCCTGAAGCCGCTGCACGAGGAGGCGGGCCTGGAGGCGCTGGTCGTCGCCACCTACCAGGCGGTGTCCGGTTCCGGTCTCGCGGGCGTGGCGGAGCTGCACGGCCAGGCGCAGAAGGTCGTCGCCGACGCCGACAGGCTGACCCACGACGGCGGCGCGGTCGAATTCCCCGAGCCGCAGGTCTACAAGCGTCCCATCGCCTTCAACGTGCTCCCCCTCGCCGGCAACGTCGTCGACGACGGCCTGAACGAGACCGACGAGGAGCAGAAGCTCCGCAACGAGTCCCGCAAGATCCTGGAGATCCCCGGTCTCAAGGTCTCCGGCACCTGTGTGCGCGTGCCCGTCTTCTCCGGCCACTCCCTCCAGGTGAACGCCCGCTTCGCGCGTCCGCTGTCCCCGGAGCGCGCCACCGAGCTGCTCGCCGGCGCCCCGGGTGTCGTCCTCTCGGACATCCCGACGCCGCTGGAGGCGGCCGGCCAGGACGCCTCGTACGTCGGCCGTATCCGCCCCGACGAGACCGTCGACCACGGTCTCGCCCTCTTCGTCTCCAGCGACAACCTCCGCAAGGGCGCCGCCCTGAACGCGATCCAGATCGCGGAGCTGGTCGCGGCCGAGCTGAAGGACTGACGCCGGTCCGGGGGGGGGGGGGGGGGGAGGGGGGGTGACCCGCCACCCCATGCCCCTCACCCTCGAGAACCCCCTCCCTCCCCCACCCCCCCCCCCCCCCCCCCCCCCCCCCCCCCCCCCCCCCCCCCCCCCCCCCCCCCCCCCCCCCGGCGTCCGGGCAGCGGGAGCCGTCCCGGTGCCCGAGGCTCCTCAGGGCCGCCGTACCTCGTAGAGGAAGCACCCGTACTCCACGGCCCTGACGTGGACCAGGGCGACCCGCGGGTCGGCGAAGGCGTCGGCGAGGGCCCCGTCGAGCGCCGCCTCGGCGTCCCGGGGGATCTCCAGCAGGCGCCCGCCGAGGATGTGCCCCTCGGCGGAGTACCGCCTGAGGACCCGCAGGGCACCCGGCCGGGCCAGGGGATACCGCTCTGCGCCGGGCTCAGGCCCCGCGCACTCCCCGGCGTGGATGAAGACCGGTCCCTGCTCGTCGTAGGCTCCGGGCCGCGCCCACGTCGCGGCGGCCCACCGCCGCAGCGGCGCGTAGGAGACGAGAGCGATCCGCTCCCCCGGCACACTGCGGCGCAGACAGCAGCGCAGCGGCGCCCCGCCCTCCTCGTCCGGGTACGGCGCGAGGGGCCGTCCGGCGTCGTCCCGGTCCCGGAGTTCCTCGAGCACCGTCTGCTCGACGGGTCGTGCGGTACAGGTCGTCATGCCTCCAGACTCGGCTCCGGGCGCCCGCCTTACCGGCGGGAATCGGACATCGCGTTCCGCGCAGTTCCCGTGGAAGGATGACGCGACCCACACATAACGAGGAGATGACCGCGTGCCTGGCACAAACCTGACCCGGGAAGAGGCACAGCAGCGGGCGAAGCTGCTGAGCGTGGACTCGTACGAGATCGAACTCGACCTCTCCGACGCGCAGAGCGGGGGCACCACCCCGAACGGAGCCGGGAGTGGGGGCGGCACCTACCGGTCCGTGACCACGGTGCGCTTCGACTCCGCCGAGACCGGCGCGGAGTCCTTCATCGACCTGGTCGCCCCGGCCGTCCACGAGGTCATCCTCAACGGCGACCCGCTGGACCCCTCCGAGGTCTTCAAGGACTCGCGGATCACGCTGCCCGGCCTGCTGGAGGGACGCAACGTCCTGCGGGTCGTGGCGGACTGCGAGTACACCAACACGGGTGAAGGGCTGCACCGGTTCGTCGACCCCGTCGACCAGCAGGCCTACCTCTACACCCAGTTCGAGGTGCCGGACGCCCGCCGGGTCTTCGCCTCGTTCGAGCAGCCCGACCTGAAGGCCACCTTCCAGTTCACCGTGAAGGCGCCCTCCGGCTGGACCGTCATCTCGAACTCGCCGACGCCGGAGCCCAGCGACGACGTCTGGACCTTCGAGCCCACGCCCCGCATCTCCACGTACATCACCGCGCTGATCGCCGGGCCGTACCACAGCGTCCACAGCGTGTACGAGAAGGAGGGGCAGTCGGTGCCGCTCGGCATCTACTGCCGGCCCTCGCTCGCCGAGTTCCTCGACTCCGACGCCATCTTCGAGGTCACCCGGCAGGGCTTCGACTGGTTCCAGGAGAAGTTCGACTACGCGTACCCGTTCGAGAAGTACGACCAGCTCTTCGTCCCGGAGTTCAACGCGGGCGCGATGGAGAACGCGGGCGCCGTCACCATCCGCGACCAGTACGTGTTCCGGTCCAAGGTGACCGACGCCGCGTACGAGGTCCGGGCCGAGACCATCCTGCACGAGCTGGCCCACATGTGGTTCGGCGACCTCGTGACCATGGAGTGGTGGAACGACCTGTGGCTCAACGAGTCGTTCGCGACGTACACCTCGATCGCCTGTCAGGCGTACCACCCCGACTCGCGCTGGCCGCAGTCGTGGACGACGTTCGCCAACTCCATGAAGACGTGGGCGTACCGCCAGGACCAGCTGCCGTCCACGCACCCGATCATGGCCGAGATCCGCGACCTGGACGACGTCCTGGTCAACTTCGACGGCATCACGTACGCCAAGGGCGCCTCCGTCCTCAAGCAGCTCGTCGCCTACGTCGGCATGGATGAGTTCTTCAGCGGTGTGCAGGCCTACTTCAAGGCCCACGCGTTCGGGAACACCCGGCTGTCGGACCTCCTCGGCAAGCTGGAGGAGACCAGCGGCCGCGACCTCGGCACCTGGTCCGAGAAGTGGCTCCGGACGGCCGGCATCAACGTCCTGCGGCCGCGGATCGAGACCGACGCCGACGGCGTCATCACCGCCTTCGCGATCCGCCAGGAGGCTCCCGCGCTGCCCGCCGGCGCGAAGGGCGAGCCGACGCTGCGCCCGCACCGCATCGCGGTCGGCCTGTACGACCTCGACGCGAGCGGCAAGCTGGTGCGCGGCGAGCGCGTCGAACTCGACGTCGACGGCGAACTGACCGACGTACCGCAGCTGGTGGGCAAGCGCCGTCCGGCGGTGGTCCTGCTCAACGACGACGACCTGTCGTACGCGAAGGTGCGCCTGGACGAGCAGTCCCTCGCGTTCGTGACGGAGCACCTGGGCGACTTCGAGTCGTCGCTGCCGCGCGCCCTGTGCTGGGCGTCGGCGTGGGACATGACGCGTGACGCGGAGCTCGCGACCCGCGACTACGTCTCCCTCGTCCTCGCCGGCATCGGCAAGGAGTCCGACATCGGCGTGGTGCAGTCGCTGCACCGCCAGGTCAAGCTGGCGATCGAGCAGTACGCGGACCCGGCCGCCCGCGAGACGCTGCTGGCCCGCTGGACCGAGGCGACGCTCGCCCACCTGCGCACCGCGCAGCCGGGCAGCGACCACCAGCTCGCCTGGGCGCGCGCCTTCGCGGCGACCGCCCGGACGCCGGAGCAGCTGGACCTCCTGGAATCCCTGCTCGACGACCGGGAGACCATCGAGGGCCTGGCCGTCGACACCGAGCTGCGCTGGGCGTTCGTGCAGCGGCTCGCCGCGGTCGGCCGTTTCGACGAGGCGGAGATCGCCGGCGAGTACGAGCGCGACCGCACGGCGGCCGGCGAACGGCACGCGGCGACGGCCCGTGCGGCCCGGCCCACCGAGGAGGCGAAGGCGGAGGCCTGGGCCTCGGTCGTGGAGTCCGACAAGCTTCCGAACGCCGTGCAGGAAGCGGTGATCGGCGGTTTCGTGCAGACCGGGCAGCGGGAGCTGCTGGCCCCGTACACGGACAGGTTCTTCGCCGTGGTCAAGGACGTCTGGGAGTCCCGCTCGCACGAGATGGCGCAGCAGATCGCGGTGGGTCTGTACCCGTCCGTGCAGGTCAGTGAGGACACCCTCGCGAAGACGGACGCGTGGCTGGCCACGGCGGAGCCGAACGCGGCCCTGCAGCGGCTGATCTCGGAGGCCCGCTCGGGCGTGGAACGGGCCCTGAAGGCCCAGGCGGCGGACGCGGCGACGTCGTGAGGCGTTGTACGGCGGAGGCGGCGTGACCTGTCGTAGATGAGAGGGGGCACCCGGCACTGTGCCGGGCGCCCCCTTTCGGTTGCCGCGCCGTCGCGGAGTCCGCGACTCGGACAGCACGGAGGTCACCCCGGGGCGACGGCGTCGGAAGCGGGGACGGCGGGGACGGCGGGGACGGCAAGGGTGGTGGGGGTGCCGGTGGCCGGGGTGGTGGTGGCCGGGTGGGGCGTGGCGGCCGGAGCGGCCGGGTGCCCGGTGGTGCGGCGGGGTGCCCGCTGGCCCGCCACCGTCGCGGCGAACGCCATTGCCATGCCGACGAGTTGGAGCGGCATCAGCGTCTGACCGAGCGCCGCCCAGCCGATGACGGCCGCGGTGAGCGGCGAGAGCGGGCCGAGGAAGGTGACCTGGGTGGCGGTCAGCCGGCCGATGCCGCGGAACCAGAGCCAGTACGCGACCGCCGTGTTCGCCAGCGCCAGGTAGAGGTATCCGCCGACCGCCCGCCCGTCGAGCGCGGGCGGCGCGCCCTCGACGAGGAGCGCGAGCGGGGCGATCAGCAGTCCCCCTGCCGTGAGCTGCCAGGCGGTCAGCGCCAGGGGGCCGACGCCGTCGGGGCGCCCCCACCGCTTGGTCAGCACCGTCCCGGTCGACATCGACGCGGTCGAGGCGAGGGCGGCGAGGACGCCCAGGGTGTCCAGCGCCCCGGCTGCCTGGAGCACCACCAGGCTCACCCCCAGGGCGGCGGCGATCCCGGTGAGCAGGGTGCGTACGGTGGGCCGCTCCCCCAGCAGCAGCGCGGCGAGCCCGGCCACGAACAGCGGGCCGACCGAGCCGACGACCGCGGCCATTCCGCCGGGCAGCCGGTACGCGGAGAGGAAGAGCAGCGGGAAGAACGCCCCGATGTTCAGCGCGCCCAGGACGGCCGACTTCCACCACCAGACGCCGCGCGGCAGCACCCGGGCCAGCGCGAGGAGCACGAGCCCGGCGGGCAGGGCACGCATCAGCCCGGTGAACAGCGGGCGGTCGGCCGGCAGGAACTCGGTGGTGACGGCGTAGGTGCTGCCCCAGGAGACCGGGGCGAGGGCGGTCAGCAGGACGGTCGCGGACCGCCGTCCGGTGGTGCCCGTGAAGCCGGGTGTCGCGTCCGTCATGACGGCGCCCTCCGCAAGGTGGGCCGACGCCCGGTCGCGTCGGCGGAAAGTAAGTCAGCAGGAAGTAGCTTAGTGCTAAGCGACTTATCGTCAAGCTACTTTCTTGCGACCGGCCGACGCGCGGGCCGATACTCCTCCCATGACCGGGAACCCGCCGAGCCAGGACGAAGTCGACGCGATCGTCGAGCAGTGGGCCGACGTACGGCCCGACCTCGACACCAGGGCCATGGAGGTCTTCGGCCGCGTCTTCCGCCTCTCCCGGGCGATGGGCGACCGCATGGAGCGGGCGTACACGCGGTTCGGGATCTCCCGGGGCGAGTTCGACGTACTCGCCACCCTGCGCCGCTCCGGGGAGCCCTACACGCTCTCGCCCCGCCAGCTCTCGGCGACGCTCATGCTCACCACCGGCGGGATGACCGGCCGCCTCGACAAACTGGAGCGCGCGGGGCTGCTGCGCAGGTCCCCCGATCCGTACGACCGGCGGGGGCTCCAGGTGACCCTCACGGACGAGGGGTACCGCCTGATCGACGAGGCGGTGGGCGCGGGCCTCGCCGTCCAGACCGCTGCGCTCGACGCACTCGACCCCAAGCAGGCGACCCAACTGGCCGATCTGCTACGTCAGTTGCTCGCCGGAACCACGAGCTGACGCCTGCCACGAGCTGACGCCAGCCGCGGGCGGACGATGCCGCCGCTGCTGCGCGGGCACGGCGTGGGCAGGCCGTACGCGCGTACGGCCTGCGGGAAACGCGTCGAGGGAGCCCGTACACCCCATGGGTGCGGACTCCCTCGGCGCGGAAGATCAGCGGCGGACGGCGGCGGTCAGCCCTGCTTCTCGTGCCTGTGCTGCTTCTGGGACTTGTCGAGGACCATCACGAGTCCGGCGATGACCAGGAACAGCACGATCGGCGCCGCGACGTAGAGACCCAGCGTGTCGATCACGCTCAGGCCCGTGCCGGGGTCGTCACCGTCGTCGCGGGTGAGCGCGAGCGCGGGGGACGACATGAGCAGCATCATCAGCGTCGTACCGGCAGCCAGGGCGCCGGCGCGCAGGGCGTTCTTCTTGTCCACGGTGCAAACGTAGCGAACGCCCGGAGCGGCCGCGCGCCCGGGGTGCCATAGGAAGGACCCGGGCGCCGTACGAGGGGCTCGGGGCCGGGGCCCGGCCGGCGGCCCGGGAGCGCGCTGGGCACGCCCCCGGGCCGGACGGACATCGGCGGCGTCAGGCGTCAGGGGTGCCGGGTGCGGCAGCGGACGCCGGGGGCGCCGGACTCGGCCGCAGCACGTCCAGGAGGGCGTGCAGCCGGGGTGACGCGGCCAGTTCCTCCAGCGTGACGGGACGGCCCCCGGCGTCGGCGATGGGCAGTCGCCAGTTCGGATACTGGTCCCAGGTGCCGGGCAGGTTCTGCGGGCGCCGGTCGCCGACGGTGTCCGGCAGCCAGACGCCGACCATCCGGGCCGGGGTGCGCAACAGGAACCGGTGCACCGCCTGGATCTCGGCCTCCTCGACCTCATCGGACGCCGGCAGGAGGCCTTCACCCTCAGCCCCGGCTCCGCCCTTGGGTTCACCCTCAGCCCCGCCCCCGCCGTCGTCCTTCAGCAGTCCGAGCCGGGCCAGCAGTGCCAGCCACTCCCCCGTGTCCGCGGCCGCCTCGGCCCGCTCCTCCACCAGAGGCCGGGTCAACAGGCCCAGGCTGTCGCGGAGTTCCACGTGCTCGCCGGTGAGGCGGGCGGCGGTGGACGGGAGGTCGTGCGTGGTGGCGGTGGCCAGGCAGTCGGCGCGCCAGCGTTCGGGCGGCAGCGGCAGGCCGTCGCCGGCCCAGTCCCGTTCGAACCACAGCACGGAGGTGCCGAGCACCCCGCGCTCCTGCAAGGCCTCCCGCACGCCCGGCTCGACGGTGCCGAGGTCCTCGCCGATCACCAGCGCCCCGGCACGCGAGGCCTCCAGTACGAGGACGGCGAGCATGGCCTCGGCGTCGTAGCGGACGTACGTGCCCTCCGTGGGCGGCCGGCCCTGCGGGATCCACCAGAGCCGGAACAGGCCCATGACGTGGTCGATGCGCAGGGCGCCCGCGTAGCGGAAGAGGGCGCGCAGGAGCCGGCGGTACGGGGCGTAGCCGGACTCGGCCAGCCGGTCGGGGCGCCAGGGCGGCAGGCTCCAGTCCTGGCCCAGCGCGTTGAAGGCGTCCGGTGGGGCGCCCACGGTCATTCCGGCGGCGAAGTGCTCCTGCTGCGCCCAGGCGTCGGCGCCGCCGGGGTGGACGCCGACCGCGAGGTCGTGGACGAGGCCGATGTCCATGCCGGCGTCGCGGGCGGCGCGCTGCGCGGCGGTGAGCTGGGCGTCGGTGAGCCAGGCAAGCCACGTGTGGAAGTCGACGCGGTCCGCCAGTCCGGTCCGGGCGCGGGCGGTCTCGGCCGAGCGCGGGTCGCGCAGTCCGGCCGGCCACCGGTGCCAGTCGGAGCCGTGCACCTCGGCCAGCGCGCACCACGTGGCGTGGTCCTCGAGGGCGGTGCCCTCCCGGGCGAGGAAGTCGCCGTAGGCGGCCTGCCGTCCGGGGCCGAGCGGCACGGCGCGGACCAGTTCGAGTGCCTCGCGCTTGAGGTCCCACACGGCGTCGCGGTCGATCAGCGCGCCCTTGTTCAGGACGGAGTCGCGCAGGGCCTCGGCGCGGCGGAGCAAATCGTCGAGCCGGTCGCGGTCGCCGGCGTGGGCGAACTCGGGGACGTCCTCGACGCGCAGGTGCACCGGGTCGGGGAAGCGGCGCGAGGAGGGCCGGTAGGGGGAGGGGTCGGTGGGGGTGCCGGGCACGGCTGCGTGCAGCGGGTTGAGCTGTACGAATCCGGCGCCGAGCGCGCGGCCCGCCCAGGCGGTCAGCTCGCTCAGGTCGCCGAGGTCGCCCATGCCCCAGGAACGGCGGGAGAGCAGGGAGTAGAGCTGGACGAGGAGTCCGTACGTGCGTCCGGGCGGGGCGGGCAGCCGGGCGGGGGCCGCCACGAGGTGGGCATCGGCGGTGCGGCCGTCGGGTGCGGTGACGCACAGGGTGTGGATGCCGGCCGGGAGGTCCCGGGCGGAGGTGCGGGTCTCGCCCTGCTCGGTCTCGACGCGCAGCCTGGTGCCGTCCGGCAGACCGTCGAGCGCGGCGGGCGCGCGGCCTCCCCAGGACACGACGGTCGGGGGCAGCAGCCGCTCGCGCAGTCCGGCCTCCCGGGACGCGAGGGCGGCGCGGACGGCCTGCGGGGTGCTCGCGTCGACGCCCAGGGCCGCGAGGGCCGCGACGACCGCGGTGTCCGAGGCGGGGACCGTGCGGTCCGTGGAGGGGCGGTAGGACGTGGCGACGCCGTGCAGGGCGGCCAGCCGCGACAGCGGTGTCCCGGCGGACTCGGCTTCGGCGGCTTCGGCGGCCTCGGCCCGCGGGGCCGACGCGGTGCGGGACGGCGGGTTCTCGGCGGGCTCGGCGGGCGGGGCGGACGCGGCGTCCGACAGCGGGTTCTCGACGGGCGGGGCGGACGCGGCGTCCGACAGCGGGTTCTCGGCGGGCTCGGCCGGGGCCATCTAGACCCCCGCTGCGGCGCCGGTCGAGGTCGGCTCGCTGGTCAGGGGGGCGGCGTCGGGCAGCGGCGGCTCGCTGGTCAGCGGCTCGGCGTCGGGCAGCGGCGGCTCACTGGTGAGCGGTGTCTCGCCCCAGGAACCCTCGGCGCTGTCGCACTCCCGCGGAGCAGGTCCGAGCGTGTCCCACTCGGGGACTCGGGCGGGCCGGGCTCCCCGCTGTTTCGGAGGGAAGCCCGCGCCGCGGGCATCGGCGGAGGACACCGCCGAGGGTTTGGAGAGGGCCGAGAGCAGAAGGTGTGCCGAAGCGGCCACGGGGGTCTCCTTGTCGTCGTGCGGCGGGCGCGGGTTGTCGCAGCCCTACCCAATGAGCGCGGCCGCAGACGTCCACGCACGCTCAAGGTGTTCTTGGTCACATTCTGTGTCAGGAGTGCCCATGCCACCAGAAGCCGGTCGGGTGCTGCCGGAGCGCCACCGCACGGCGCGCCGGGACCCCCTCGCCCGGCAGAGGCGTCGCGGCGCGTCGGCCGGTTCCGTTGACACTGCGACCACGCGAATGGTGGGGTCGATGCCACCCCGACCGAGCCGTGCGGGGGAGGCGAACGACGAGGGAGGGGCTGTTGCAGCTCCGGCGCGGGATGGGAGCCGTACAGCTCCGGCGGGCACGGGGGACGGTGCGGCTGCGACGGGGGCCGGGTGCCGAACCGCTCCGCCGGTGGCAGGGTGCCGCCGTGCTCGCGTTCGTCCTCGCCGCGAGTGCGCTGGGCGTGGCGCCGGGTGCCGTCGCGACGCCGGGTGCCGCAGGCGCCCGGATTCGGGCCGCCGCCGCGGAGGCGCCGCACGCCGAGGCTCTGCCGTCGGTCTGGCCGCGCCCGCAGTCCCTGAGCGCGGGCGGTTCCGCCGTCACGGTGACGGACGAGGTGATCCTGGTCGCCGACGCGGTGGCCGATCCGTACGCCCTGGACGCGTTGCGGGCGCTGCTGTGGCAGGCCGGCGCGCGGAAGGTCACGACGGTGCGTGACAGCGACCCGCTCCCCGCGGACGCGTTGCGCGCGGGCGCACTGGTGGTGCGCGCGGGCGCGGAGTCGGCGCACGACATACCGACGTACGAGACGGCGCACGGCCCGTCGGCGCACGGCCTGCCGTCGTACGGCGAGTCGGCGCACGGCGGTCGGACACCGGGCAGCGGGACGGCAGGCACCGACCGCGCCAGGAAGCCCACCGGATCGAAGCGCTCGGGCGGCACCGCGGGCTCGGGCCGCACCACGGGCCCCGGCGGTGCCGGGGACGGTGGCGCTGGGGACGGCAAGAGCGCGTACCCCTTCGGCGGGCACGCCGGAAGCGCGGCGACCGACGGTGCGCACGCCCTCGGTGTCCGCGCCGCGACCCCCCTGGACAAGGCCCTCGCCGCCCTCGGCGCGCCGCCCCGCGCCGATCTCCCCTCCGGCGGTTACCGGCTGGCCGTCGGCCGGGCCGGGGGCCGGGCCACCGTCGCGCTCGCCGGAGCGGGCGAGGACGGCCTCTTCCACGCCGTCCAGACGCTCCGCCAGCTGATCGGCGGCGACGGGCGCGTCGCGGGCGTCCTGGTCCGCGACTGGCCGGGTACGGCGGTCAGGGGCACGACCGAGGGCTTCTACGGCAACCCGTGGACCCAGGAACAGCGCCTGGCCCAACTGGACTTCATGGGCCGCACCAAACAGAACCGCTATCTGTACGCGCCCGGCGACGACCTCTACCGCCAGGCGCGCTGGCGTGAGCCGTATCCGGCCCGACAGCGCGCCGACTTCCGCGAGTTGACGGGCCGGGCGGTCCGCGATCACGTCACCCCCGCCTGGGCCGTGGCCCCGGGGCAGGCGATGTGCTTCTCGTCGGACACCGACGTCGAGGCCCTGACACGCAAGCTCGACGCCATGTGGGCGCTGGGCTTCCGCGCGTTCCAGCTCCAGTTCCAGGACGTCAGCTACAGCGAGTGGCACTGCGCGGCCGACGCGGAGAGGTTCGGCTCGGGGCCGGAGTCCGCGGCGCGGGCGCAGGCCCGGGTGGCGAACGCGGTGGCCCGGCGGCTGGCCGAACTCCACCCGGACGCACCGGCGTTGTCGCTGATGCCGACCGAGTACTACCAGGACGGCCCGACCGCGTACCGGCGGGCGCTGGCGAGCGTGCTGGACGACGCCGTCGAGGTCGCGTGGACGGGCGTGGGTGTCGTGCCGCGCACCATCACCGGCCGTGAACTCGCCGCCGCCCGGGACGCGTTCGGGCACCCGCTGGTCACGATGGACAACTACCCGGTCAACGACTACGCGCAGGACCGGATCTTCCTCGGCCCGTACCAGGGCCGCGAGCCCGCGGTCGCGACGGGTTCGGCGGGCCTGCTCGCCAACGGGATGCGCCAGGCGGAGGCCTCCCGCGTCCCCCTCTTCACCGCCGCCGACTACGCCTGGAATCCCCGCGACTACCGCCCCCAGGACTCCTGGCGGGCCGCGATCGGCGACCTCGCCGACGGTGACGCGCGGGGCGAGCGGGCGTTGAGCGCGCTGGCCGGGAACGACGCGTCGTCGGTTCTGGGCGGCGCCGAGTCGGCGTACCTGCGCCCGCTCGTCGCGGCCTTCTGGAAGACCCGCACGACACCGGACAGCGCGGCAGCGGACAAGGCGGCGGACAAGGCGGCGCGGCGGCTGCGGGACGCGTTCGCCGTGATGCGCGGGACACCCGGGCACCTGCCCGGCCGCTCGCTGCCCACCGAAGTACGGCCGTGGAGCCGGCAGTTGGCACGCTACGGGGACGCGGGCGACACCGCCGTCACCATGCTGCGCGCGCAGGCGGGCGGCGACGCGACGGCGGCCTGGCAGTCCTACCGCACCCTCGACGGCCTGCGCGCCGAACTGCGCAGGAGCCGGGTCACGGTCGGCAAGGGCGTACTCGACCCCTTCCTGACCCGGGCGCAGCAGGCGTACAAGGCCTGGGCGGGTCTCGATCACGAGCCCGCGGCGCGGGACGACGCACCGGCCGACCACGACTCCGCGACCGGGCGCGGCTCGTCGGCGGAGCCCGGTTCCTCGGCCGAGCACGGCCGGGCGGCGGGCGGGCGCACCGTCCGCCTGCCGCACGCCCGCCCGCTCACCGCGGTCACCGTGCTGGCCGATCCCGGGACGCCCGGAACCGTCGAGGCGTACGTTCCCGGCGAGGGCTGGCGGCGTCTCGGCGCGCTCGCGCCGGGCGGCGCGACGGAGATCTCCGCGACGGTGCGCGCGGACGCCCTGCGGGTGACCGGGGCGGGGTCCTCGCGCGTACGGCACCTCGTGCCGTGGTTCGCCGACTCCCCTCTCGCGAAACTGGAGTTGGGGCGTACGCGGACGGACGTGGCCATCGGCGGCACCGGGTCGGTGACGGCGCGGCTCGTCCCCCTGCGCCCGTCCGACGTCCGCGGGAAGCTCACCGTGAAGGCGCCCAAGGGTGTCAGGGTGCGGGTCCCGGTGACGGAACTGCTGCGGCGCGGCACGCGGCTCGACGTCCCCATCGAGGTCACCGTCCCGGCCCGGACGCCCTCGGGCACGTACGGGGTCACGGTCGGTTTCGGCGGCGTGACCCGCACCTTCACGGTCCGCGCGTTCCCCCGCACGGC
The DNA here is from genome assembly GCF_056435845.1 of Streptomyces sp. NPDC043867. Lineage (NCBI taxonomy): Bacteria > Bacillati > Actinomycetota > Actinomycetes > Kitasatosporales > Streptomycetaceae > Streptomyces > Streptomyces sp. NPDC043867. The sequence goes on from NZ_JBWKDS010000010.1 coordinate 33,466, forward strand.
GGGACCCGACCTCGCCCGGAACGCGAGGGCGAGCTCCTCGGGCGACGAGACGGCGGACTTCCCGGCGTCGGCGGCGAACGACGGCGACCGGGGGACGCGCTGGTCCTCGCCCGCCCGGGACGACGCCTGGTGGCAGATGGAACTGGCCGCTCCGGTGCGCCTGGGCCAGGTGGTGCTGCGCTGGCAGGACGCGTACGCCTCCGCGTACCGGATCCAGGTGTCCGAGGACGGCCGGACCTGGCGTACGGCGTCGGAGGTGCGGGACGGGCGGGGCGGCCGCGAGTCGGTGCGCATGGACGAACGGGACGTGCGGTTCGTGCGCGTCCAGGGAGCGCGGCGGGCGACGCGGTACGGCTACTCGCTCTGGTCGGTGGAGGCGTACGGCGTGACCCGGTGACGTGCGGGGCGTACCGCGTCCCCCGGCGGGGAACACCGGGCGGGACCGGCCGGCCGCGCGGTGAACCGGGAACGCCGCGGGGGTCGATAGAGGGGGTGTGAGACTGTTCCGCCCCGTGGGGGGGGCCACCGGGAGGACGCGACGGACGCGGCGCTGCTGCGGGCCGTCGCGGACGGGGACTCGGCGGCGATGGCCGCGCTGTACGACCGGCACGCCGGCTGGCTGCACACGCGGCTGACCCGGCGGTGCGCGGACCCCGAGGTCGTGCGCGAGGTGCTCCAGGACACCTTCGTGACCGTGTGGCGGTCGGCGGCCGCCCACCGGGGCGAGGAGGCCGGCGGCTGGCTGTGGACGATCGCGGCCCGGCGGCTGGTGGACACGCGCCGGGTGCAGGAGCGGGCCGCGCGGGTGGAGTGCGAGGCACCGGCGCCGGCGGCCTCCGCCGAGGAACGGGTGCGGGCCGGACTTGAGTACGGGGACGTGGGCGCGGCGCTGGACCGCATCTCGCCCGAGCTGCGCGAGGTGCTGCGGGCGACGGTGGGGCGCTGGCGTGGCCCCTCGCGGCGACCGCGTCCCAGTGGCAGGGCAGCTGGGGCGGGGCGACCACCAGGCTGAGCGCCGCAGCGGCCATGATGGGCGCCCCCTTCGCGCTGGCCGCGGGCGCCTGGCACGGCGGACGGGAACGCCGCCTGGGGACGACGGAACTGCGCGCCTCGACCGCGCGCGGCCCGCTGGCCCAGCTCCTGACGGCGGCGCTGCCGCTCGCCTGCTGGCTGACCGCGGCCTGTCTGGCGGCGGCGGCCGGTGCGCTGCTCGCCTGCGCGCCCTACGCGTCGGCGGGCGGCCCGGCCCCGGCCGTCGGCGGGCGGCCCGGCCCCGGGACCTGGACGACACCGCCGTGCGCCCCTGGTGGCCCCGGCGGCTGGCCCATCTGCTGGTGCTCAGCGCGCTCGCGGCGCTGCTCCTGGCCCTCGCGGTGCCGGGGCACGCCGAGGTGTTCGGCGCGGCGGCGATGGTCCGCAACACGCTCGGCGCGGTCGGGCTCACGGCGGTGTCGGCGGTGGTGTTCGGGGCCCGGGCGAGCTGGCTGCCGACGACGCTGTACTTCAGCGCGGTGTATCTGTCCGCGTCCGCGCCCCGTGTGAGAAACGAGACAGTCCTGGCGTGGCCCGTGCAGACGGGGCCGCAGCCGGATGCGTGGGCCGTGGCGCCGGCACTCTTCGTGACCGGGCTGGCGCTCTGCGCGGTGCGCGGTGCCCGCCCCGAAGGGCCCCGCGGCTGACGCGGGGCCGTGCGCGGCCGGCCGGGCACGGGTGTGCGGGCAGGCCGGGCGGAACCGTGCGCTACTGGCCGGGCGGAACCGTGCACCGCAGGCCGGGCGCCTGGGATGTGCGAAAGCCCGGATCGTCAGGCGGAGATGCCGTCGATCCGGGCCATCGCGTCCTCGGCGCCGTACGGCTGCAGGTAGGGCAGCCAGCGCGGGTCGCGATGGCCGGTTCCGATGATGCGCCAGGCGAGCCCCGTCGGCGGGGCGGGTTTGTGGCGCAGCCGCCAGCCGATCTCGACCAGGTGGCGGTCGGCCTTGACGTGGTTGCAGCGGCGGCAGGACGCCACCACGTTGTCCCAGACGTGCTGGCCCCCGCGGCTGCGCGGGATGACGTGGTCGACGCTGGTGGCGATGCCACCGCAGTACATGCACCGGCCGCCGTCGCGGGCGAAGAGGGCTCGCCTGGTCAGCGGGACGGGGCCCCGGTAGGGGACCCGGACGAACCTCTTCAGCCGGACCACGCTGGGTGCGGGGACAGTCACGGTCGCGCTGTGCATGAAGGCGCCGGATTCCTCGAGACAGACGGCCTTGTTCTCAAGGACGAGGACGAGCGCGCGGCGGAGCGGTACGACGCCGAGTGGCTCGTACGACGCGTTGAGGACCAGGACATGCGGCACGGATGCCTCCTTGTACGCCGGCGGCGCGTGGCTCGCGCCGGGACGATCTGTGGCCAGTGTCCCCTCAGGCCTGGTGGAAGCGCCACCATGTCCCGGTAACGGGCTGGGAGTGTTTTCGACCACACCTCGTTCATCCCCAGGTGAGCACAGTCTCTCCCTCGGACATCGCAACGATCCACACACGATGCCCCGTTAGTGTGGTGGGTCTGCCCGACGGTGTCCCTCTCGTGATTTCCGGCCGCGGGCGGACCGCTACGCCTGGAGGTACCCCCGTGTTCTTGTCCGTCCTGCCGGCCGCAGCCACGCCGTCGCCGTCGCCGTCACCGTCGACGACGGCAGACCCGCTCCAGGACGCCCAGGAGAGCGCGACCAACGCCGCCAGCTGGGTCGAGCAGAACTGGTCCACCTGGCTCAGCATCGGCCTGCGCGTCCTGCTCATCGTCGTCATCGCGGTGGCCCTGAGAATCGCGGTGCGCCGGGCGATCACCAAGTTCATCGAACGGATGAACCGGACGGCGCAGGCCGTCGACGGCACCGCGCTCGGCGGTCTCCTGGTGAACGTGGAGCGGCGCCGGCAGCGGTCCCAGGCCATAGGTTCGGTACTGCGCTCGGTCGCGTCCTTCCTGATCCTGGGCACGGCCGCGCTGATGATCCTCGGCACGTTCGAGATCAACCTCGCGCCGTTGCTCGCCTCCGCCGGTGTGGCCGGTGTGGCCATCGGTTTCGGTGCCCGGAACCTGGTCACCGACTTCCTGTCCGGCGTGTTCATGATCCTGGAGGACCAGTACGGCGTCGGCGACACCATCGACGCCGGGGTGGCCTCGGGCGAGGTGATCGAGGTCGGCCTGCGCGTCACCAAGCTGCGCGGCGACAACGGCGAGATCTGGTACGTCCGCAACGGCGAGGTCAAGCGCATCGGCAACCTCTCGCAGGGCTGGGCCACCGCGGGCGTCGACGTCACCGTCAGCGCAGCGGAGGACCTGGACCGCGTCCGTTCCGTGCTCAACGAGGTCGCCGAGGCCATGAGCAAGGCGGAGCCCTGGAACGAGCTGCTGTGGGGCCCGATCGAGGTGCTGGGCCTCGACAGCGTCCTGCTGGACTCGATGGTCGTCCGGGTCTCGGCCAAGACGATGCCCGGCAAGGCCCTGACCGTCGAGCGCGAGCTGCGCTGGCGCATCAAGCGGGCCTTCGACGAGGCCGACATCCGGATCGTCGGCGGCTCCACGGTGCAGCCGGAGGAGCTCCCCGCCCCGGACCCGACGGCAGGGGTGGCGGCCCCCTCGGTGTACGCGAACTCCGCGTCCCCGCAGTCGGAGGCCGCGTCGCCGATCGCGCCCCGGCAGAGGTAGCCGCCCCGCCCCCATTGTTCCGCCGCCCCCGCAGGTAACGACTCTGTTGCCGCGGGGGCGGCCTCTCTTGACGCCCCCGCGGCACCGCGCCTACGTTCCTCCCATCGAACAGGAAACTTTCCTAACAGTGATCGGCGGCGGGGCGGCCCGGGCCCCGCGTGGACTTCCCCGCCGCGTCACTGGAAAGCTGGGCAGCCGAGAGGCAGGTGGGGACAGACATGGCCGGATCAGCCGGTACGCCGGGAACTCCGCGCGTCCTGCGCGCCATGAACGACCGCGCAGCCCTCGATCTCCTGCTGGAGCACGGCCCCCTGTCCCGTACCCGGATCGGGAAGCTGACCGGGCTGTCCAAGCCCACCGCCTCCCAGCTCCTGGCCCGCCTGGAAGCCGCCGGTCTCGTGCTCGCCACCGGGACCAGCGAGGGACGCCCGGGCCCGAACGCGCAGCTGTACGCCGTCAATCCCCGCGCCGCCCACGCGGCGGGGCTGGACGTCACCCCCGAGCGCATCCGGGCCGCCGTCGCGGACATGACGGGACGGACCGTCGGCGAGTACGAGCTGCCCACGCCCGGCCGGCGCCCCGCCCACCCCGTCGTCCGGCAGGTCACCGACGCGCTGGACGGAGCCGTGAAGGCCGCGGGCCTCACCCGGGACGACGTCCACCGGCTCGTCATCGCGACCCCCGGCGCCTTCGACCCCAACACCGGACGGCTGCGCTACGCCTCGCACCTGCCCGGATGGCACTCCCCCAGCATCCTCGACGAGCTGGCCGCCGCGCTGCCGATGCCCGTCGAGTACGAGAACGACGTCAATCTCGTCGCCGTCGCCGAACAGCGGCTCGGCGCGGCCCGCGGCCACGACGACTTCGTCCTGCTGTGGAACGAGGGCGGCCTCGGTGCCGCGCTCGTCCTCGGCGGCCGGCTGCACCGCGGCTGGACCGGCGGCGCCGGCGAGGTCGGCTTCCTGCCGGTGCCCGGCGCGCCCCTGGTCCGCCACGTCACCCGCGCCAACAGCGGCGGCTATCAGGAACTGGCCGGCTCCCAGGCCCTCCCGGCACTGGCCCGCGAGCTGGGCATCCGGCCCGTGCCGAGCGGGCCGTACGCCGAGGTCGCCGCCGCTCTCGTCGCCCGGGCCGCCGCCGTGAACGAGGGAGCGCACCTGCGCCTGCTGGAGACGTACGCGACCGGGCTGGCCACCGGTCTCGCCTCGCTCGTCTCCGTGCTCGACCCCGAACTCGTCGTGCTCAGCGGCGCCTCCCTCACCGCCGGCGGTGAGCCGCTGCGAGCCCTGGTCCAGGCCGAGCTGGAGGAGCTGGCCGCGTCCCAGCCTCGCCTCGTCGTCGGTGACGTCCGTGAACACCCCGTGCTGCGCGGCGCGCTGGAGAGCGCGCTCGCGGCCACCCGCGACGAGGTCTTCGACACCTCGCGCTGAACCCGCCCCGCCGTACCCGCCCCACCCCCCGCGTCCCCTGCAGTCCCGCCCGTCCTAGGGAGACCCCGTCATGCCCGAAATATCCCGGAAAGCGGCCGTCGCGCTGGCCCTCTCCGCCTCGATGGCGCTCCTCGCCACCGCGTGTACCGGCCAGTCCGACGCGGGGGCGAGCGACGACGCCTCCCGGGAGACGACGCTCGACTTCTGGCACGCCTGGAGTGCGCCCGCCGAGGTCAAGGCCGTGAAGTCGCTGGTCGCGGGCTTCGAGAAGGCGCACCCCAACATTCACGTGAACGTCGTCGGCAACATGACGGACGACAAGATCAACCAGGCGCTGCGCGCGGGCGGCGGCAAGGCCCCCGACGTCGTCTCCTCGTTCACCACGAACAACGTGGGCAAGTTCTGCTCCTCCGGCGCCTTCGTCGACCTCGACCCGTTCTTCGACAAGACCGGTCCCGACCCGGAGAAGACGTTCCCGAAGGCGATGAACGAGTACACCCGGTTCGACGGCAACCGCTGCACGGTGCCACTGCTCGGCGACGCGTACGGGCTGTACTACAACAAGACCGCGTTCGAGAAGGCCGGCCTCACGAGCCCGCCGAAGACCTGGTCCGAGTTCGAGAAGGCCGCCAAGAAGCTCACCGTCACCAAGGGGGACTCGTACTCCCAGCTCGGCTTCATGCCGAACTACCACGGCTGGGAGTCGACCACCGAGCACTATCTGGGGCAGTTCTCGCCCACGTACTTCGACACGAACGGCAAGTCGAACATCGTCAAGGACCCGGCGTTCAAGGCCGCGTTCACCCTGCAGAAGCGGCTGGTCGACGGACTCGGCGGCTATCAGAGGCTGGAGAAGTACCGGTCCGGGCTCGGTGACGAATGGGGCCCCAAGCACCCCTTCCACACCGGCCAGGTCGCGATGCAGCTGGACGGCGAGTGGCGGCTCGGCATGGCCGAGGAGTCGAAGCCCGGCTTCGAGATCGGCGTCGCCCCGCTGCCCGTGCCCGACGACCAGGCCGACCAGTACGGCAAGGGCTACATCACCGGCACCGTCGCTGGCATCGCCGCCACCAGCAAGAAGCAGAACGCGGCCTGGGAGCTGCTGAAGTACATGACCACGGACACGGACGCGGTGGTCGGCTTCGCCAACGCCATCCACAACGTGCCGTCCACGCTGGCCGCCCTCAAGTCGCCGAAGCTGAGGTACGACCCGCGCTTCAAGACGTTCCTGGACATCGCCTCGAACCCCGACTCGACGACGACCCCGGCGTCGGTCAACGGCGGTACCTACCTCGTGTCGATCCAGCAGTTCGGCTACGACTACGAGAGCGGCAGGGCCAGGGATCTGGCGGCGGGCCTGAAGAAGACCGCCGCGCAGATCGACACGGACATCGCCCAGGCGAAGTGACATCCTCATGAGCGCCACGTACACACTGCGCGCCAAGCGCCGCCGGGCGGCGCTGCGCACGGCCGCCTTCATGTCGCCCTGGCTCATCGGCTTCGCGGTCTTCTTCGCCTATCCGCTGATCTCGACGGTCTACTTCTCCTTCATGCACTACGACGGCTTCAAGCCGCCGACGTGGAGCGGGACGAAGAACTGGGTCTACGTCTTTCAGAACTACCCTTTGTTCTGGCCCGCGTTGAAGAACACGCTGTACCTCGTCGTCGTCATGGTCAGCCTCCGTGTCCTGTTCGGGCTCGGGGTCGGGCTGCTGATCACGAAGATCAGGACCGGCACGGGCGTGTTCCGGACCCTCTTCTACCTGCCCTATCTGGCCCCGCCCGTCGCCGCCACGATGGCCTTCGCCTTCCTGCTCAACCCGGGCACGGGACCGGTCAACGCGATCCTGGAGGGCATCGGGATCCCGGCACCCGGCTGGTTCAACGACCCCTCCTGGTCCAAGCCCGCCCTCACCGTGCTCGCCCTGTGGGGCGTCGGCGACCTCATGGTCATCTTCATGGCGGCGCTGCTCGACGTGCCGAAGGAGCAGTACGAGGCGGCGGAGCTGGACGGCACGTCCGCGTGGCAGCGGTTCCGGTACGTGACCCTGCCCAACATCTCGCCGATCGTGATGTTCGCCGTGGTCACCGGCGTGATCCAGACTATGCAGTACTACACGCAGCCGCTGATCGCCGGGAAGGTCGCGTCCGGGGTCATCCAGGGCGCGGGCACGCAGTTCGAGCCCGGCTACCCGGACAGGTCGACGCTCACCCTGCCGCAGCTCGTCTACAACCTCGGCTTCCAGCGCTTCGACTACGGCTCCGCCTGTGTGGTCGCGCTCGTGCTGTTCGCCCTGTCCATGGTGTTCACCGCGTTCCTGATGCGGCGCCGTGGCGGCCTCATCCAGGCAGGTGACTGACCCATGACCCACGTACTCGACAAGCCGGTGGGGTCGGAGCCCCGGCCCGTCTCCCCCGCCGAACGCACCGCCCGCCGCCGGGTCTTCCTGGAGTGGGTCGCCGTGCACGCGCTGGGCGTGGCGGCGGCGCTCTTCTTCGTCCTGCCCTTCGTGTTCGTCTTCCTGACCTCGCTGATGAGCGTCACCCAGGCACTCAGCCGGGACCTCGTCCCGCACACCTGGGAGTGGGGCAACTACCGGAAGGTCTTCGACACCCCCGGCTTCCTGACCTGGTGGAAGAACACGCTGCTCTACGCCGGCCTCGGCACCGTCCTGACCGTCGTCTCGTCGGTCCCGGTGGCGTACGCGCTCGCCAAGTTCCGCTTCCGGGGCCGGAATCTGTCGCTGATGCTGGTCATCTCGATGATGATGCTGCCGCCGCAGGTCGTCGTCATCCCGATGTACCTGTTCTGGGCGAAGCAGCTGGACCTGTCCGGCACGCTGTGGCCGCTGATCGTCCCGATGGCGTTCGGGGACGCGTTCTCCATCTTCCTGCTGCGCCAGTTCCTGACGACCATCCCGAACGAGTACCTCGACGCGGCGAAGGTCGACGGCTGCGGTGACCTCAGGACGCTGCTGAGGGTTGTCCTGCCGATGGCGAAGCCCGGCATCGCGGCCGTCGCGCTCTTCCAGTTCTTCTACGCCTGGAACGACTACTTCGGCCCGCAGATCTACGCGTCCGAGAACCCCGGTGCCTGGACACTGAGTTACGGCCTGGAGTCGTTCAAGGGCGCGCACCACACCGACTGGAATCTCACCATGGCCGCGACCGTCCTGGTCATGGCCCCCGTGATCCTCGTGTTCTTCTTCGCGCAGAAGGCGTTCGTCGAGGGTGTCACGCTGACCGGAGTGAAGGGCTGACTATGAAACTGGCAGTAGTGGGCGGGGGCTCCACGTACACCCCTGAACTCATCGACGGCTTCGCCCGGCTGCGGGACACCCTGCCCGTGGAGGAACTGGTGCTCGTCGACCCGGCCGCCGACCGCCTCGAACTGGTGGGCGGCCTCGCCCGGCGGATCTTCGCCCGGCTGGGGCACCCCGGGAGGATCGTCACCACGTCCGACCTGGACGCGGGGGTCGAGGGCGCGGACGCCGTGCTGCTGCAACTGCGCGTCGGCGGACAGGCCGCCCGCAACGAGGACGAGACGTGGCCGCTGGAGTGCGGCTGCGTCGGGCAGGAGACGACGGGCGCGGGCGGCCTCGCCAAGGCGCTGCGCACCGTGCCGGTGGTGCTGGACATCGCCGAGCGGGTCCGCCGGACGAATCCCGACGCCTGGATCATCGACTTCACCAATCCGGTCGGCATCGTCACCCGCGCCCTGCTCCAGGCGGGGCACAGGACGGTCGGGCTGTGCAACGTCGCGATCGGCTTCCAGCGGAAGTTCGCCGGACTGCTCGGGGTCTCCCCCGCCGACGTGCACCTGGACCACGTGGGCCTGAACCACCTCACCTGGGAGACCGCCGTGCGGCTCGGCGGTCCGGAGGGCGAGAACGTCCTGCCGCGGCTGCTCACCGAGCACGGCGACAGCATCGCCGGCGACCTGCACCTGCCGCGCGGCCTCGTCGACCGGCTCGGCGTCGTCCCCTCGTACTACCTGCGCTACTACTACGCGCACGACGAGGTCGTGCGCGAGCTGCGCACCAAGCCGTCCCGCGCCGCCGAAGTCGCCGACATGGAGCGGGAGTTGCTCCGCATGTACGGCGACCCTTCGCTGGACGAGAAGCCGGAGCTGCTGGCGAAGCGCGGCGGCGCGTACTACTCGGAGGCGGCCGTGGACCTGGCGGCCGCGCTGCTCGGCGGGGGCGGCAGCCCCTACCAGGTGGTGAACACGTACAACAAGGGCACGCTGCCCTTCCTGCCGGACGACGCGGTGATCGAGGTGCAGGCGGCGGTCGGCGCGAAGGGGCCGACGCCGCTGCCGGTGCCGGCCGTGGACCCGCTGTACGCGGGGCTGATGGCGGGCGTGAGCGCCTACGAGGACCTGGCGCTCGACGCGGCCCTGCGCGGTGGCCGCGACCGGGTGTTCCGCGCGCTGCTCGCGCACCCCCTGGTCGGCAGGTACGCGTCCGCCGACGCCCTCACCGACCTGCTGATCGCGCACAACCGGGAGCACCTCGCGTGGGCGTGAGGGCGAGCGTCCTCGCCGTCGACGCGGGGAACAGCAAGACGGACGTCGCGGTCGTGACGGCCGGCGGGGAGGTTCTCGCCACGGCGCGCGGCGGCGGGTTCCGGCCTCCCGCGGTGGGCGTCGAGACGGCCGTGGACGCCGTCGCCGACGCGGTCCACCGGGCGTTCGCCGCGGCGGACGTCACCTCCGTCGCCCATGTCTCCGCCTGTCTCGCCAACGCCGATCTCCCGGTGGAGGAGGAGCAGTTGGCGGGGGCGCTTCGGGCGCGCGGATGGGGCGCGAGCGTGGAGGTACGCAACGACACCTTCGCGATCCTGCGGGCCGGGATCGCCGAGCCGCGCGGGGTCGCCGTGGTGTGCGGCGCCGGAATCAACTGCGTGGGCATGCGGTCCGACGGCCGTACCGCACGCTTCCCCGCGATCGGCCGGATCTCCGGCGACTGGGGCGGCGGCTGGGGCCTGGCGGAGGAGGCCCTGTGGCACGCGGCGCGCGCCGAGGACGGGCGGGGCGGACCCACGGCCCTCGCCCGCACCCTCCCGGCCCACTTCGGCCTCCGCTCCATGTACGCGCTGATCGAGGCACTGCACCTGGAACACGTCGGCAACGCCCGGCGGCACGAGCTGACCCCGGTGCTGTTCGCCACCGCGGCGGACGGCGACCCGGTGGCCCGCGCGCTCGTCGACCGGCTCGCGGACGAGGTGGTCGCCATGGCGACGGTGGCCCTGACCCGCCTGGACCTGCTGGACGAGGAGGTGCCCGTCCTGCTCGGCGGCGGCATCCTCGCGGCCCGGCACCCCCAACTGGACGACCGGATCGGCGAACTGCTGGCCGACCGCGCGCCCAAGGCGGTCCCCAGGGTGGTCACGGCCGCCCCCGTGCTGGGCGCCGCCCTCCTCGGCCTCGATCACGTGCGGGCCCCCGACGAGGCCCATGCGCGCGTGCGCGCCTTCTACGAAGGGGAGTGAACCCCGCGCGCGGGGACGTGTGGCGCCCGCGCGCGGGGACGTGAGCTCCCGCGCGCGGGGCGCGCCACCTGGGCACGGGCGGGAACCGAACGGATCCTGCGCGCGTATTCATGGGCAGGGGGTGGTGCGGGGAGTCGTGCGCTGCGCCGGAACCGGACAGGTGGGCCGCGATCCGCACAAGATCGAGTCAAGGCCTGTGCGGATGTCCGTCGCGGCGGCGATACTTGCGCCCGTGCCTCTCCGTCCGCGCCCTTCGGTGCGGCGGGCCGGGGGTGGCCGGCGGATGACCATGGGGGAGGTCACGTGACATACCCGCAGCAGGGCGGTGCGGCGCCATCGGCGCCGGCCGGGCCGGCCGGGCCGGCGGCCGTGCCGGCGCAGGCCGGAGTGCCGGCGCCGAGGCCGGCCGCGCGGCCGATGCCCGACGGCGCTCCGCCCCGGCGCACGGCGTGGGCCGAGGGCGTCGACCGGCTGCGGGCGGGCGCGACGACCGAGCCCGGCCGACTGCGGATCATCGGCGCCCTGCTCGCGCTGCTGGTGATCGCGTTCGGCTCCGTCACCGCCTGGCAGATGACGGAGCGTTCGGCCGCGGCCGACGACGTCCTGCACAAGAGCCAGCCGCTGAGCTCCGACGCGGCGGACATCTACCGCTCGCTCGCCGACGCCAACACGGCAGCCTCCAGTGGCTTCCTGGCGGGTGGTCAGGAGCCGGAGGACACCCGCCGGCGCTACGAGGACGACATCAGGACCGCCGCCGCGAAACTGGTCACCGCCGCCGCCAACTCCGAGCCGGGCTCCCCGTCGGCGCACACGGTCACCGAACTGAACAAGCTGCTGCCGGAGTACAAGGGCCTGGTCGAGCGGGCCCGTGCCAACAACCGCCAGGGCTTCCCGCTCGGCGGCGCCTACCTGCGGTACGCGAACGAGAAGATGCAGGAGGAGATGCTCCCGGCCGCCGAGGACCTCTACACCTCGGAGAACCGGCGGCTGCGCTCCGACTACGCCGCCGCGACCCCGTACCCGTGGGCCGCGATCGGACTCGGCGTCCTCGTCCTCGGCGCGCTCGCCGGGGCCCAGCGGCGCCACTACCGGCACACGAACCGGGTCCTGAACCAGGGCCTGGCCGCCGCCACGGCCGCCTGCACGGTGGTCCTGCTCTGGCTGGTCGTCGGGCACAGCGTCGCCCGCGCCGGACTCGACTCCTCGTACGACCACGGTGTCCGCTCGCTGAACGTGCTGCACGACGCCCAGATCGCCTCCCTGAAGGCCCGGGGCAACGAGACGCTCACCCTGGTGAGCCGCGGCGCGGAGACCGTCAAGGTCGACGGCGAGCCCGAGGACAAGTTCGACGTCGCCTTCCAGGCCGCGATGAGGGACCTCACCGAGGGCCTGGCCGAGGCGGACTCCCTCGCGGACGACACGGTGGGCCAGAAGCCCGTCACGGCCGCCACCGGCAACATGAAGGTGTGGAAGTCCCGCCACCTTCAGGCCCGCAAGGCCGACGACGCGGGCGACTACCGGGGCGCCCTGGACAGGATCATCGGCACCCCGGCGCAGAAGCCGACCGCCGAATGCTTCGACGGCGTCGACGACAATCTGGACCTGGCCCTCGGCCACGAGGAGCGGGAGTTCCGGCAGGCGGCGGGGGACGGCCGGGGTGCGATGACCGGCCTGCCCGCCGGCGCGGCCCTCCTCGCGGTGCTGGGCGCGGCGGCGGCGGTCCTGGGCATCGGGCGCAGGCTTTCGGAGTACCGGTGAGGGGAGGAGCGGCGATGACGCTACGACGGCTGCGGGCGAGCCTGCGGGGCTGGGGTGGAGTGGGCGCGATGGCGCTCGCCTGTGCCCTCACCGCGGCCCTCGCGCTGCTGCTCCCGCTGGCCGACGCCCACGGGGACGGCAGCACGGGCACCGGTGGGCCGGGCGTCGCGGACGGCCGGCAGCTGAAGGCCGAGGAGTGCGCGGACCCGCAGGACCTGAGCCCCTCCCCGTCCGGTGACGAGAGCGGCACCACCGTCAGGGCCATCAAGGAGCGCGGCTACCTGAAGGTCGGCGTCGACCAGAACAGCTACCGCTGGGGCTACCGCGATCCGAACAGCACCAAGAAGAAGGTCGAGCTGGAGGGCTTCGACATCGACCTGGCGCGGCGGATAGCGCAGGCGCTCCTCGGCAGCCCGGACAAGATCCGCTTCCAGGCCATCCCCACCAACGAGCGCATCCCCGCCGTGCAGCAGGGACGGGTCGACATGGTGGTCCGCACCATGACGATCTCCTGCGACCGCCTGGACCAAGTGGCCTTCTCCGCGCCCTACTTCGTGACCGGCCAGCAGGTGCTCGCCCCCAAGAAGTCGGCCATCGAGGGCTACGACGAGACCCTCGCCGGCAAGAGGATCTGCACGGCGGACAGTTCGACCGCGCGCGACACCCTGATGGCCGACCGGAAGTCGGGCAGGCTGGTCTCGTCCGCCGACCTCTCCACGGTCGTCCCCAACCAACTCGACTGCCTGGTGCGGCTCCAGCTCGGCGAGGTCGACGCCGTGGTGACCGACGGCGCGCTGGCCGCGAGCCAGGCCGCGCAGGACCCGACGGTCGAACTCAAGGGCGGCACCTTCACCACCGAGTACTACGGTGTGGCGATGAACAAGGACGCCGAGGATCTCGTGCGCCGGGTCAACGAGGTCATCGAGGACTACCGCAAGAGCGGCTGGCAGGCGTCGTACGACACCTGGCTGGCCGCCACCCTGCCCGACAGGTCGCCGTCCTCGAAACCGCCGGTGGCCCACTACAGGTGACGGGCCGCGACCGACTCCAGGCAACTACCGAGAGCGAGAGGTGATCGATGGGCGTCACGGGGCCCCCCGGGCCGGTGCTGGACCGGGACGAGGTGGACCGTGCGCTGGCGCGGCTCGGCGCGGAGCACGAGGCCATCGAGACCTCGCTCCTCGCCCTGCAGGACCACGCGGGCCGCAGGCTCCTCGAAGGCGCCGAGCTCACCGGCACGACCAAGGAGCGGTGGACGGCCACCGAGGCGTCGATCACCCTGCTGTGGGCGTACTTCGACGCGTACGCGGACGCGCTGCGTGCCGCCCGCGGCATTCGCGCCCGCAGACGCTGGTCGAGCCGCGAGGACCTGGCCGAGCTGACGGAGCTGCTGCGCGGCGAGAGCGTCACCGTCGCGGGGAGTGCCACGGCCACGGCCAACGCCCCCACGCTCGCCGGATCGGGCAAGCTCAGCGAGCGGTTCTCACTGGCCTCGCTGGTGGAGCGGATGAACGAGCTGTACGCGGCCTCCCTCGACATGGTCGTGGCGGCGGACGCCGTCTGGTCGGCACTGCCCGCCCGGATCGACCTGCTGGCCGCGGAACTCCAGCGCACCCGCCGGCTCGCGCACTCCGTCGGCGTACGCCCCGGCGAGCATCCGTCGGGCGACGACCTGGAGCGGATCACCCGCACGCTGGCGTCGATGCGGGAGCGCGTGATCTCCGACCCGCTCGCCTTCTGGCTGCCCGCGCGGGGCAGTTCGGCGCCGGGCGGCGGCCGCCCGGACACGACGGCGTACGACCGTGAGGCGCGCGCCCTGGAGGACGTGCGGCGGGAGATCGACGCGGTGCTCACCGTGCGGCAGGACGCGGAGGCGCGGCTCGTGCGGCTGCGGGACGTGCTCTCGCGCGCGGACCGCACCCTGGCCGAGGCCCGCTCCGCCCGCGGTGAGGTGCTGGCGAAGATCGCCGCGTCCGAGGTGCCCGCGGTGAGCGGCCCGCCGACCGCCCTGCACGAGCAGCTGGCGACGGCCGCCGAGTACCGGCGGCACGCGCAGTGGCACCGCCTGTCCCCGCTCCTGGAGTCGCTGGAGCAGAAGGCGGAGGACGAACTGCTGCGTGCCCGTGAGTCGTTGACGGCGGTGACCGCGCCGCTGGCGGTCCGCGCCGAGCTGCGCGGCCGCCTCGACGCGTACAAGGCGAAGGTCGCCCGGCACGGCTTCGCGGAGGACCCGTTCCTCGTCGAGCGCTATGACGCGGCGCGCCGCATGCTGTGGAGCGCGCCCTGCGATCTGCGGGTCGCGGAGGAGGCGGTGCTGCGCTACCAGCGGGCGGCGGCCGACCTGCTCAGCCCGCGGTTGCCCGAGCAGGACGGGCCGGGCGAGCGGACCGACCGCAGGGGGCCGGTCACGTGAGGGGCAGGGGTGAGACGACGTGAGTGAACAGCCCGAGAGTGCGCGGCGGACGTGCCAGCGGCCCGGATGCCCGGGCTCGTACGAGGACATGGGCGGCGGCGAGCTGTACTGCGACACGTGCGGTCTGGCGCCGGTGGTCTCGCACGACGGCACGGTCGGTTCGCCGCCGACCGGGATCACCGCCGGCGGGCGCGGTTCCCGCAGCAGCAGCACGCGCGGCAGTGCGCGGGCCAGCTCGCGGACGTCGTCGCGGTCCTCGCAGTCCCGGCGTTCCGTCTCGGGCCGACTGTCGCGGTCGCTGTCGGGCGGTTCCGCGTCGCGGTCGGTGTCCGTGCGCAGTTCCGGAGCCACGACGGGGGCCTCCAGCCGCGGCCGGCTCGGCGCCGGCCTGGTGCAGGTCCCGGGGGTGCCGCGGCCCGACCCGCGCGAGATGGTGCTGGAGAACCCGGAGGTCCCCGAGCGCAAGCGGTTCTGCTCGCGCTCCGACTGCGGGGCGCCGGTGGGGCGTTCGCGCGGGGACCGGGCAGGGCGCACGGAGGGCTTCTGCACGAAGTGCGGCCACCCGTACTCGTTCGTGCCGAAGCTGCACACCGGCGACATCGTGCACGGCCAGTACGAGGTCGTGGGCTGTCTGGCGCACGGCGGTCTCGGCTGGGTCTACCTGGCCGTCGACCGCGCGGTCTCCGACCGCTGGGTGGTCCTCAAGGGCCTGCTCGACACCGGCGACCAGGACGCGATGGCGGCCGCGATCTCCGAACGCCGCTTCCTCGCCGAGATCGAGCACGCCAACATCGTGCGCATCTACAACTTCGTCGAGCACCTGGACCAGCGCAGCGGCTCCCTCGACGGGTACATCGTCATGGAGTACGTGGGCGGCAAGTCGCTGAAGGAGATCGCCAACGGCCGCCGCACGGCGGGCGGCAAGCGGGATCCGCTGCCCGTGGAGCAGGCGTGCGCGTACGGCATCGAGGCGCTGGAGGCCCTCGGGCACCTCCACAGCCGCAACCTCCTGTACTGCGACTTCAAGGTCGACAACGCGATCCAGACCGAGGACCAGCTCAAGCTGATCGACATGGGCGCGGTGCGCAGGATGGACGACGACGAGTCGGCCATCTACGGCACCGTCGGCTACCAGGCACCCGAGGTCGCCGACGTCGGGCCCTCCGTCGCCTCCGACCTGTACACCGTCGCACGCACCCTCGCGGTCCTCAGCTTCGACTTCCAGGGCTACACGAACGTCTTCGTGGACTCGCTGCCCGACCCGGACACCATCGAGGTCTTCCGGCAGTACGAGTCGTTCTACCGGCTGCTGGTGCGGGCCACCGACCCCGATCCGGCCCGCAGGTTCGCCTCCGCGGAGGAGATGTCGGAGCAGCTGACCGGCGTCCTGCGCGAGGTCGTGGCCCTGCAGACCGGCCGTCCGCGGCCCTCCCTGTCGACCCTGTTCGGCCCCGAGGTCAAGGTCACGGACACGGAGCTGTTCGGCGGGCCGCACGGTGACGTGTCCCGGCTCGGCGCGCGCGCCGTGCCCGTACGCGGCAGGAAGGGCGCACCCCGCCCGGCGGCCGGGACGAACGGCACGCCGCCGCTCCCTGCGCCTCCCGGGGCCGCCCTGGTCAGACCACTGGACACGGCCGCCACCGCGCTCGCCCTGCCCGTCCCGCACGTCGATCCGGGCGACCCGAACGCCGGTTTCCTGGCCGGCCTGATGGCGTCCGCGCCCGCGGAGCTGGTCACGGCGCTCGCGGCGGCGCCCGGCGAGTCGGTCGAGACGAAGCTGCGGCAGATCCGGGCCTGGCTGGAGAACGGCGACTCGTACACGGCGCTCGACGTCCTGCGGAAGCTGGAGGAGCAGCGGCCCGACGACTGGCGGGTGGTCTGGTACCGGGGTGTGGCCGCGCTGGTCACCGGCGACCACGAGGGCGCGGCGCTGTCCTTCGACGCGGTCTACGACGCGTTCCCCGGGGAGCCCGCCCCCAAGCTGGCGCTCGGCGTGTGCGCGGAGGTGCTCGGCCAGCTGGACAACGCGGCCGAGTACTACCGCCTGGTGTGGACGACCGATCCGAGCTATGTGAGTGCGGCGTTCGCGCTGGCCCGGGTGCAGCTGGCGGCGGGCGACCGGCGCGGCGCGGTGCGGACGCTGGAGTCGGTGCCGGAGTCGTCGATCCACTACACGGCGGCGCGCGTCGCGGCCGTACGGGCGCGGCTGCGGCACCGGACGGCCGAGGAGACCGCCGCGCCGCGCTTCCTGGACGACCTGACGGCCGCCGCCGGGCAGGTGGAGGCCCTGGACGGATACGGTCTCGACGCCGTGCGACGCGAGCAGTTGTCCACAGAGGTCCTGGGATGCGCGCTGGACTGGGTACTCTCCGGTAGCCAGGGTTCCGCACCGGCCGCGGGCGGACGTGCGCTGCTGGGCAGCGAGCTGGACGAGCGAGGCCTCCGCTTCGGTCTGGAGCGTTCGTACCGGACGCTGGCCAGGCTCGCGCAGGGCGGCGAGGAGAGGATCGACCTGGTGGAACGTGCCAACCGTTACCGCCCCCGGACGTGGGTGTGATTGATGTCCCAGATGCCCCAGCCGACGGCTCTTTCGAGGTGCCCCAGTTGCGAGGAGCCCCTGGAGCCGGGTGACCGTTTCTGCGGAGCGTGCGGGTTCGACCTGTCGGCGGTGCCCGCACCGCCGCAGGACACCCCCACGATCACCATGAACGGCGATGCCCCCCGCCCCCCTTCGGAGGTCCCGTCCGTGGACTGGCCCGTCGCCCCCGAGCGGGGCAGCTCCGGCACGCCCGCCCCGGTCCACCTGCCCTCGGACATCCCGGGCACGGACTCGGCCGGCTCCGAACTCCCGGACCCGCAGTCACCCGCCGGCGCCGGGTCCGTGCCCGGCCGGGGGGCCGAAGTGCCGGACGCCGGGGGCGAGTCCGCCGGTGTGCGGTTCGACCGGCCCGCGGAGCCGGACGAGTACCCCCTCGCTCCCCCCGGGTCGGCACCCGCCGATCCCCGCACCGCGGACCTCGTGACGCCGCCCGCCGGCACCAAGCTCTGCGTGGCCTGCCGCGCGGGCCACGTCGACCGCGACGGCTACTGCGAGAACTGCGGGCACGCCCAGCCGCGCGAGCGGGACCACATGGAGCAGGAGCTCACCGCCGTCGCCGCGGTCAGCGACCGGGGGCTGCGCCACCACCGCAACGAGGACGCGTTCACGCTCTCCTCGACCGCACTGCCGGACGGTTCGCCCGCCGTCGTCGCGATCGTCTGCGACGGCGTCTCCTCGGCGACCCGCCCCGACGAGGCGTCACTTGCCGCGTCCCGCGCCGCGGGTGAGGCGCTGCTCGAGTCGCTGCCGCTCGGCACCCACCCGCAGCAGGCGATGCACGAGGCCATCGTCGCCGCCTCGAACGCCGTCAACGCCCTGGCCGAGGAGCCCGGTCCGGCCCGCGAGCAGACCCCCCACCAGAACGCGCCCGCCTGCACCCTGGTCGGCGCCGTCGTCACGACCAGCCTGCTGACCGTCGGCTGGGTCGGCGACAGCCGCGCCTACTGGGTGCCGGCCGACCGGAGTGCGCCCCCGGCCCGGCTCACCGAGGACGACTCGTGGGCCGCGCAGATGGTCGCGGCCGGCCTGATGAACGAGGCGGAGGCCTACGCCGACGAGCGCGCCCACGCGATCACGGGCTGGCTCGGCGCGGACGCCTACGAACTGGAGCCGCACGTCGCGTCCTTCAAGCCCGACCGGCCCGGCGTGGTGGTGGTGTGCACCGACGGGCTGTGGAACTACTTGGAGGCGGCCGAACACATGGCCGACGTCGTACCCCCCGACGCGACCGACCGGCCCCTGCACAGCGCCCAGGTCCTGGTCGGCCACGCCCTGGACGGCGGGGGCCACGACAACGTAACAGTGGCCGTCATGCCGTTCCCCGCACCCTCTCAGGGGGCAGGATCGGCCTGAGGCCGCAGCACGGGAACGGCCTCGGACCGGAGGGGACCGGTCCGCACATCGTTGTCCTTCCGCCCGCCGTGGGAAACCGCGCGGCGCGGGACGCTGGGGGGAGCAGAGAAGGCATGGCCAATTTCTCGAAGTCGCACGCGCCGCAGTTCTCGGTGGACGTCTACCAGAACGAGTACCTGCCGGAAGGCGGCCGCGAGGTCAACGCGATCGTCACGGTGAGCGCGACCGGCGGCGGCACCGTCGGCAGCGCGATCACCGCCCCGCATCTGTACGCGGCCGGGCAGGCACCCGACGCCGGCGTGGCGATCATGGTCGACTGCTCGGGCTCGATGGATTACCCGCCGGCCAAGATGCGCGGCGCCCGCGAGGCGACGGCCGCCGCGATCGACGCGGTGCGCGACGGCGTGCACTTCACGGTGATCTCGGGCACACATGTCGCCCAGGAGATCTACCCGGCCGACGGGCGGCTCGCGGTGGCCAGCGCCCAGACCCGTGAGCAGGCCAAGCAGGCACTGCGCAGGCTCAGCGCAGGCGGCGGCACGGCGATCGGCACCTGGCTGCGCCTCGCCGACCGCCTGCTGTCCTCGGCGGACGTCTCGATCCGGCACGGAATCCTGCTCACCGACGGCCGCAACGAACACGAGACGCCGAAGGACCTGAAGGCCGCCCTGGACTCCTGCGCCGGCCGATTCACCTGTGACGCGCGGGGAGTCGGCACGGACTGGGAGGTCAAGGAGGTCACCGGGATCGCCTCGGCACTGCTCGGCACCGCCGACATCGTCGCCGACCCGGCCGCCCTGGCCGCCGACTTCACGCAGATGATGGAGACGGCCATGGGCAAGGAGGTCGCGGACGTCGCCCTCCGGCTGTGGACACCCGTCGGCACGGAGATCAAGTTCGTCAAACAAGTGGCGCCCACGGTCGAGGAGTTGACCGGCCGCCGCAGCGAGGCGGGCCCGCGCGCGGGCGACTACCCCACCGGGTCCTGGGGCGACGAGTCCCGCGACTACCACGTGTGCGTGGAGGTCCCCTCGGCCGGCCTCGGCCAGGAGATGCTGGCCGCACGGGTCTCCCTGGTCGTCCCGCAGAGCGACGGAAGCGTGCACAGCCTCGGCGCGCAGGGACTCGTACGGGCCGTGTGGACCGAGGACATGGTGGCGTCCACGTCGATCAACCCCCAGGTCGCGCACTACACAGGCCAGGCGGAACTGGCACAGGTCATCCAACAGGGCCTGGATGCCCGCAAAGCGGGAGATGTCGACGGCGCGACGGCCAAGCTGGGCCGCGCGGTCCAGCTCGCGAGTGCGTCCGGCAACGCCGATACTGCGAAACTGCTTGCGAAGGTGGTGGACGTGGTCGACGCGGCTGCAGGTACTGTGCGATTGAAGGCACGGGTCGAAGAGGCGGACGAGATGACCCTCGAGACCCGGTCCACCAAGACTGTTCGTGTAAAGAAGTAGCGAGCCCGGCCCCTCCAGGGGACCGGAGAAACCCGGCCGGACCGGCCGGAAAAGGAGAGGGGGAAGCGCCGACATGCCGACCTGCCCGAACGGACACCAGTCGGGTTCCGACGACTGGTGCGAGGTCTGCGGTCACCGCATGGCCGGTGCCGTACCCCCGCCCCCGCCGCCGCCCCCCGCCGGCTACGGCTACCCGCCGCCCGGCTCGCCCCCGCCGCCCGGTGCGGGTGGTCAGCCCGGAGGCGGCCGGCCCTTCTCCGGCGCCCCCGACCGCGAGCCGCAGCTCTGCCCGCAGTGCCGCACGCCCCGCGAGGGCGGCGCGCCGTTCTGCGAGGAGTGCCGGTGGAACTTCCTGACCAACACCGCCACCTCGTACACCCCGGCCGCGCCGCGTCCGCCGGCGCCCGGCCCGGGGGCTGCGGGCGGCCCCGGCCCGGGGCAGCGCTTCCAGCAGCAGCCCGGCCCGTCCTACGGCGCCGGCGGTGACGCGTACGACTACCAGAGCTCGCGGCCCTCGCAGATGAACCGGCCCGCCGAGCCGATCCCGCCGTACGGCCAGGAACCCTCCGGTCCGTCCGGCTTCGGCGGCAACCCGCCGGGCCCGTCCGGCTTTCCCGGCGAACCCTCGCGCCCCGGCCCGTCGGGCTTCCCCGGCGAGGCCTCGCGACCCGGTCCGTCCGGTTTTCCGGCCGATCCTTCACGCCCCGGCCCGTCCGGCTTCCCCGGTGATCCCTCGCGGCCGGTTCCGCCGCAGTCCGGCGGTCCCGGCGCTCCGCAGGCCTTCCAGCAGCAGAGTCCCGCCGCGCCGCCGGCCTTCCCCGGCGAACGGCAGCAGCCGCAGGCCCCGCAGCCAGGCGGTCCGGCCTTCGGGGGCGACGACGACTGGGTGCTTCCCCCGCCGTCCACCGGCCCCGGCGGCCAGGGCGGCCCCGGCGGACCGGGCAACCCCGACCAGGGACAGGGGCACGGGCAGGGTGGCTACGGCTTCCCGCAGCCCGGCGCGACCCAGGCCCCGCCCGCCCCGGGCCCCGACTACCAGCAGCAGCCGCAGACCTGGACCGCGACCATCGGTCCCGACCGCGCGTACTTCATGGCGATGATGCAGCGCTCCGGTCCCGAGGCCGCGGGGCTGAACCTGCCCGCGTACTCCCCCGAGCAGCAGCGCCCCCTCACCGGCAACCAGCTCACCATCGGCCGCCGCCGCCACTCCACCGGCGACACCCCCGACATCGACCTGTCGGTGCCGCCGGAGGACCCGGGCGTCTCGCACCAGCACGCGGTCCTGGTCCAGCAGCCGGACGGCAGCTGGGCGGTCGTCGACCAGAACTCCACGAACGGCACGACGGTCAACGGCGGCGAGGAGCCCATCCAGCCCTTCGTGCCCGTCCCGCTCCAGGACGGCGACCGGGTCCACGTGGGTGCCTGGACGACGATCACCGTCCGCCGGGGCTGAGGGCTCTCCCCGGCCGGGGCGCGTGCCACCCGGCGCTCACCGGCCCGGTCCGCGTACGGCGGCCGCGCTCACGCCAACGGCCAGGTGTACGGCCCCTCGGGGTCGTCCAGCCAGGCCCAGGCGTCCGCGCCGCTGACCGTCACGCCGTACCGCTCCCGCGACGGCGCCTCCTCGCGCTCCCACACGGCGTACGCCTCGTGCGGGTCGACACGGCCCGCCGTCAGTGTCAGCAGGAACCGGAACAGGTCGTCGGTGGTGGCCCGGCGCGGCAGCCCGCCCAGTTCGGGGAGCTCAGGCTCGGGCTGGGTGTCCCCGCGCAGCGGCACGAAGAAGGCGGGCGTGTGCAGGAAGCGCCCCTCGGCGTGCCCGGCGTCCCGCACGCGCAGGGCGATCAGACCGGTGGCCAGCGGCGCGAGGATCCGGGCCCCCGGCCGGCACTGAGGGAGCCAGGCCCGCGGGATTGAGGTCAGCGTGCAGGTCGCGATGATCCGGTCGAAGGGCGCGCGCTCCGGGACTCCCCGTGCTCCGTCACCGGTGACGACGGCCGGGTGGTGACCGGCGACGGCGAGGTGCCGCCGTGCCGAGCCCGTGATCTCCGGATCGAGATCGACGGTGGTGACGAGACCGTCGCCGAGCCGGTGCGCGAGCAGGGCCGCGTTGTAGCCGGTGCCGGCGCCGATCTCCAGGACGGCGTCCCCGTCGCGTACCGCCAGCTCGGTCAGCATCTTCGCCATCAGTGAGGGCTGGCTGCTGGAGGACAGCAGCTCCCCGTCCCGCACCCGCGTCGCCAGCGGGGCGTCGGCGTACGCGCCACGCAGCCAGCGCTCGCGTCGGCGCGGGTCGGGATCCTCTCCCCACATCCGCTCGTAACCGCCGAGGACGCCGACGTAGTAGTACGGCACGAAGAGGTGACGCGGGACCGTCTCGAACGCCTCCCGCCACAGCGGGTCGCCGCCCCAGGCCCCGCTCGCGTCGATCTCGCGCACCAGCGCCGCCCGCGCGGACGTGGCGAGGTCGTCGAGGCCGGGGTCGAGAGCGTGCGCACCCATACCTCCACTGTGCTGCCGGAGTGCCCGCGACGCGAATACCGGAGCCATCCCGTCCGCACTCGGCACCAAGAGGCTCCTCGGCGCGCTCACCGTGCTACCCGGCGGGCCGGGCGAAGGTGGGGAGTCCTAGGGCCTGTCGTTTGGATCAGGCTGGCTGTGACCGACGGTTCGTCCTGACCGACCCGAGCGGGGTCTGGCGCGTGCAGCTGCAAGGCGGAGGAGGGAGTCGACGCGGAGCGTCGGCGACCGACGACAACGCCGCAGATGTGCGTGCCAGACCCCGCGACGCCGGCATGATCCAAACGACAGGCCCTAGGCCCTGAGTCCTCGGTCGGCGCGTCTGAGACGATGGACGGGTGAATGAGATCCCGCGCGGCACGCTTCAGGAGCAGACCTTCTACGAGCAGGTCGGCGGCGAGGAGACCTTCCGCCGCCTCGTGCACCGTTTCTACCAGGGCGTCGCCGAGGACCCGCTGCTGCGGCCCATGTACCCCGAGGAGGAGCTGGGACCGGCCGAGGACCGCCTCACTCTCTTCCTCATCCAGTACTGGGGCGGGCCGACGACGTACAGCGACAACCGCGGCCACCCCCGGCTGCGGATGCGCCACGCCCCCTTCGCCGTCGATCAGGCCGCGCACGACGCGTGGCTGCGGCACATGCGCGTCGCCGTCGAGGAGCTCGGCCTCTCCGAGGAGCACGAGCACACCCTGTGGAAGTACCTGACGTACGCCGCCGCGTCGATGGTGAACACCGCGGGCTGACCTCACGGCCGGCTGACCTCACGGCGGGCTTCCCGTGGCCCGTCCGGCACGGGACCGGTGCGGACGGGCGGGACGGCGCCGGGTGCGGACGGGCGGGGCGTTCAGCGGACGCTGACGTCCAGCGCCCCGAGTCCCGCCCTGCGTACGGCTATCGAACCGTAGGGCGTGCGCAGCCGCAGCCAGGCCCCCGACGAGTACAGGGCCGGCGACTCCTCGTCCGACGCCGCCGTACGCGCGGGACGCAGGAACCCGAGCGCCTGTGCGGCATGCGCGGCCCGCACCGGAAGGGCGCTGTCGCCGACGGGCCGGGACCAGATCTCCCGGCCGATCCGGTCGAGCTCGGCCCGCGTACGCTGCTCGGCCGCCAACTCCTGCGTACGGGACCGGAATTCGGACACCGCCGTGCCGACGGCCGCCCGGACCGCGTCCAGTGGCGGAAGCCCGGGCTCCGGCCGCCATCCGCCGCGGGGCGGAAGCAACCCGGCCCACGGCGGCCCGGTGACGGCGGCCGGCACGGTGACGGCGGCAGCCGCTTCGTCGAGCGACTCCAGCAGTTCACCGGCGGAGACGGTCACGTCCAGCGTGACGTCCAGTCCGCTCTCGTACGGCTTGACGAGCCGCGCCGCACGCACGGCGAGGACCTCGAACGACGGCGGCCGTCCGAACACCGCCAGCGTCGTGCCGGACGCCTGGAGGCGCACGGCGGCGGCACGGTCGTAGTGGATGAGCCTGGCCAGGAAGGCGGCGAGGTCCGCCGCCTCCCCCTCGTCGGCCAGCTCCAGGTCCGTCATGCGGCGACGGCCTCGGCCCGGTCGTCCTGGTACTCCAGCAGGAACTCCCGCTCCTCCGCCGTGATCCTGCGCGGGCGCTGCGCCTCGAAGTCGAACGGCACGATCACCGTCTGGGCCCGGACGTACACCTGGTCCGGGTCCTTGACCTCGTAGGCGAGCGTGAACGACGCCGCCCTTATCTGCGTCACCCAGAGCTCGATGTCCACCGGCGCGTGCCGGTGGACCAGCTGGCGCTTGTAGTCGATCTCATGGCGCGCCACCACGGACCCCTGCTGGAAATCCTTGTCCGGGCGGAACAGGAAGTCGATACGGGCTTCCTCCAGGTAGCGGAGGAAGACCACATTGTTCACGTGGCCGTACGCGTCCATGTCCGCCCAGCGCAGCGGGCAGCGGTAGATGTGCCGCAAGATCAGCCCCGGGTCAGCTTCTTGTAGGTGGCACGGTGCGGACGCGCGGCGTCCGGGCCGAGCCGCTCGACCTTGTTCTTCTCGTACGAATCGAAGTTGCCCTCGAACCAGAACCACTTCGAGTCACCCTCGTACGCGAGGATGTGCGTCGCCACCCGGTCCAGGAACCACCGGTCGTGGGAGACGACCACGGCCGCACCCGGGAACTCAAGCAGCGCGTTCTCCAGGGAGGAGAGCGTCTCCACGTCGAGGTCGTTGGTCGGTTCGTCGAGGAGCAGCAGGTTGCCGCCCTGCTTGAGGGTCAGCGCCAGGTTCAGCCGGTTGCGCTCACCGCCGGACAGGACGCCGGCCGGCTTCTGCTGGTCCGGGCCCTTGAAGCCGAAGGCGGAGACGTAGGCGCGCGAGGGCATCTCGACCTGGCCGACGTTGATGTAGTCCAGCTCGTCGGAGACGACGGCCCACAGCGACTTCTTCGGGTCGATGTTCGCGCGGCTCTGGTCGACGTACGAGATCTTGACCGTGTCGCCGACCTTGATCGTGCCGGAGTCCGGGGTCTCCAGACCCTGGATCATCTTGAACAGCGTGGTCTTGCCGGCGCCGTTCGGGCCGATGACGCCCACGATGCCGTTGCGCGGCAGGGTGAAGGAGAGGTCGTCGATGAGAACCTTGTCACCGAAGGCCTTGCTGAGGTTGTTGACCTCGACCACGATGCTGCCCAGGCGCGGGCCCGGCGGGATCTGGATCTCCTCGAAGTCCAGCTTCCGCATCTTGTCCGCCTCGGCGGCCATCTCCTCGTAGCGGGACAGACGCGCCTTGGACTTGGCCTGCCGGCCCTTGGCGTTGGACCGCACCCACTCGAGCTCTTCCTTGAGCCGCTTGGCGCGCTTGGCGTCCTTCTGGCCCTCGACCTTGAGGCGGGAGGACTTCTTGTCGAGGTACGTGGAGTAGTTGCCCTCGTAGGGGTGGGCGCGGCCGCGGTCCAGTTCGAGGATCCACTCGGCCACGTTGTCCAGGAAGTACCGGTCGTGGGTGACGGCGACGACGGTGCCGGGGTACTTCGCGAGGTGCTGCTCCAGCCACTGCACGGACTCGGCGTCCAGGTGGTTGGTGGGCTCGTCGAGCAGCAGCAGGTCCGGGGCTTCGAGGAGCAGCTTGCAGAGCGCGACGCGGCGGCGCTCACCACCGGAGAGGTTGGTGACCGGCCAGTCGCCGGGCGGGCAGCCCAGGGCGTCCATGGCCTGCTCCAGCTGGGTGTCCAGGTCCCACGCGTTGGCGTGGTCCAGGTCGTCCTGGAGCTTGCCCATCTCCTCCATGAGCGCGTCCGAGTAGTCGGTCGCCATCAGCTCGGCGACCTCGTTAAAGCGCCTGAGCTTGCCCATGATCTCGGCGGCGCCGTCCTGCACGTTCTCCAGGACCGTCTTCGACTCGTCCAGAGGCGGCTCCTGCAGGAGCATGCCGACCGAGTAGCCGGGCGACAGGAACGCGTCACCGTTCGACGGCTGCTCGAGGCCGGCCATGATCTTCAGAACGGTGGACTTACCGGCGCCGTTCGGGCCGACCACACCGATCTTCGCTCCGGGCAGGAAGCTCAGGGTGACGTCGTCGAGAATCACCTTGTCGCCGTGCGCCTTGCGCGCCTTGCGCATGGTGTAAATGAACTCAGCCAAGAGAAACCGTCCGGACGCTTGAAATCGGCAGTGGGCAGATACACCCCATCTTGCCTGACGGCCACCCCTGGATGGAAACCAGTCTCATCGGGGGCCCGCGACCTGCACGTCAGGGCCGGCGTCCGCGGCGGTTGCCGTACCCGGTGCCGGCTCTTCGCGTCGCGCGGCGCCGGTCGGGGCCGTGGCTCGCTGTGGAGGTGTCAAGGTGCCGTGCCGCTCAGTCCTGCGTCGGGGTCTTCTTCCGAATGAGCAGCAGCGCCGTGCCGCCGATGACGAGCAGCGCGAGGGCGGTGCCCGCGATCATCGGGGTGGCTCCGGAGCCGCCGGTCGCGGCGAGGTCGGTGCCGCCGGTGGAGGTGTCGCCGCCCGCCGTGGCCGGGCTCGGCTCACTGAGCGTCTGGGCCGCGTCGCCGCCCGCGCCGCTTTCGGTCTCGCAGTCGAGCACGCCGGTGAAGCGCTTCTCGAAGCCGTTCGGGCCCTCGATCGTGAAGTCGTACGCCTGGTCCTCCTGGAGCGGGATCGTCACCGTCTGTGTCACCCCCGCCTCGACGGTGTGCTCCACTCCCATCAGCTCGAAGGTGAACGGCTCGTCCCCCTCGTTGGCGGCCGTGATGTCCACGCCGGACTTGGCGCAGTTCTTCCGGGCGGACAGCGCGGGTATCGCACCCTTCTCCGCCCAGGTCGCGGTCGCCGTCGCGGAGACCGTGGACTCGCTGGAACCCGCGAGTATCTGGGTCTGGCTCCGGGTCTCGGAGGCGAAGGCACGGCCGACGGGCACGGTCGTCGACGCCTGCACGGTCAGCGCTGCGGAACCGTCCGCCGTGTCCTGCGGCACCTCGAAGTAGAGCCGGCTGCCGTCCGTCGCCGAGGTGACCCGCTTGCCGTGCTGATCGACGATCTTCATTCCGGCCGCGGTCGCGTCGGCGGGCGGGGACACCGTCACCTTGTCCGCGTTCGTGTGCACCGTCACCGGGCCGAGCTTCCCGCCCGCGTGACCGGAGACCGCGGGCGGGTCGAGGGTGAGCGAGGCCCTGGGCTCCGCGAGGCTGTGTGCGCTCCGGTGCAGGTAGTCCGCGAGCTTCTCCGCCCGCGGGCTCACGGCGTCCACGTCGGCGCCGTCCGAGTACCGCCAGATGGCGACCTGGGTGCCGGCCGCCGCGTCCTGCTCGGTGAGGCCGCTCGTCCCCGCCTTGCGCGCCAGCGCCGCGAGATCGTTGACCTGCGGGTAGGAGTTCTGCAGGATCCAGCGGATCTTGCCCGCGTCCACGTTGCCGTTGAGGGAGGTGCCGCTCCAGGGGGTCTCCTGGTACTTGGCGTCCTTCTGCGTCGGGTTGTGCACGTCGACGCAGTAGGTCTGGAGCATGCCGCCGTTGTCGACGGACATCTCGAAGAGTCCCGCGGAGACCTCCAGGTCCCCTTCGGCGTCGTGGATCACGGCGTCGCCGTACGTCTTCAGGCCGCCTATCGTCGCGGTCGCACCGCCCTGGCTCTGCGGGGTCTCGTCGGCGACGGCCGCGCCGGCGGTGGCCATCGCCCCGGCGGCGACGAGCCCCGACACCAACGTCGCGGCGGCGAGGCGCGCGGCCCCTCGCCTGCGCGCGGACGACGCAGAGAACGAAGAAAACACAGAATTCCCCTTCGAGCAGGACCCGTTGACGTGGGGGAACGGTCCCACCAGCAGAATCAGAAGCCCCATGAGCTATGCCCGGCATCCTAGGTAGGGGGCACACCGCTCTCCCCGGTCATGTCATCCGATAACCGATCCGACTCGGAATCGTTATCGCTGAGAACACCCTGTGAGCTGGGCTTATCGACAAATCCACGAAAATCGTCGGCACACCGACGCCGATAGGCCGTGCGCCAGGTCAGTTCGCTCCGATCTCTGACATCACGTCACCACGGCGGGCAGCGGCTGCTCCTGCGCCGCCGGCGCGGTCCGGCTCCCCGGATCCGTCTCCCACTCGGGCTCGGGCCGGGATGCGGCGGGAACGCCGGACTCCCCCTTGCCGGACGGGCGACGGAATGCCGAGGTCCCTCGTGACAGGTCGTGGCCGACCGCCACGGCGTCGATGTCCGCCGACGTCCGGCTCTGCCCCTCGCGCACCTCGGTGCGCACCTTCAGCCTGCCCTGCACGATGACCGGGTCGCCCACCGAGAGGGACGCTCCCACGTTGGTCGCGAGCGCCCGGTTGGCCCACACCGTGAAGAAGTTGGTGTGCCCGTCCGTCCAGGTGCTCTTCTCGCGGTCCCAGTACCGCGCGGTCACGGCGAGCCGGAAGCGGGCCGAGGCTCCTGACCCCAACTCCCGGTACACCGGCTGCGTCGCCACGTTCCCCACCGCGCACACCATGGTCTCGTTCATCCCGAACCCCTCCCTCACCCCGGCTGTCCAGCCGGGCGGATCGCGGACAGGCGTACAGGCCCGGCCCGTACGGCTGCGTCTGTCGCGGCGATCACGTCGGTGCGATCGCCGTGGGACCAGACTGCCTCCGCCGGGCCGGGCCCGCTGAGCGCTGTGGACCGTCGCCGGGTTGTGGACAACTGCGTCACCCGAACGAGGAGTTCCGCGGTCCCGGGAGACCCGCGGCCCCGCACAGGGGCTCGGCACACCCACCCCCGCCCAGCAGCCGCCCCACCCAGAGGTCACCCTGCCCAACGGCGCGGCCCCCGCAGAGGGTGAGGCCCTAGACCCGCGTCCCCACGACCCTCCCGAACTGCTCCCGCACCTCCCGGTACCGCAGCAGTTCCGCCGCCACCGGGTCGAGCACCCGGGCCCGTCCGCACCCGGCGGCCGCCTCCCGCAGCCGCCGTTCCGCTTCGAGCCCGTATCTGCGCGCCGGACCGCGCGCCGCCAGCTTGCTGCTCCACTCCACGACCGGACCACCGACGATGCCCGTCACCATCAGCAGCACCGGCACACCGAGGTTCGGCGCCATGAACCCGATGATCTGACCCAACAGCCACAGCCCGCCGATCATCTGAAGAATCGTCATGGCAGCCTGAGCGAACACAGCCACCGGCCACCAGCCGGGCCGCGGCGGCCGCCCGGGCGGGCCTCCCGCACGCACGGCGAGTTCGTCCAGCGCCTCCGGCAGCCCCTGCGCGCCCCGGGCGGCCGCCTCGCGCACCGCCTGCGCCCAGGGCGCGGGCAGCCCGTACGCCGCCCGTTCCGCGACCGTACGCACCGCCTGCTCGACGCGCTGGCGCGCGGTGGCCTCCTCGTCCGCGGGCGCCCGCACGGGCAGCCGCCCGGTCGGGGGTTCGCGCCGGTCCTGGTACCAGCGCCACAGCCTCAGCCAGGGAGTGCCGCACGCGCGGTTCGCGTTGCGCAGCCACGCCCGCTCGGCCGCGTCCCCCGCGGCGGTGGCGCCCACCGCGTCGGCGAGCCGGTCGGCGAACTCGTCGCGTGCCTCCTCGCTGAGCCCGGCGCGCCGGCCGGTCGCGTAGACGGGCCACAGCCGGGCCGCGGCCACGTCCAGGTCGGCGCAGATCCGGCGGGCCGCGGCGCCGCGCTCGGCCACGAACTGACCGAGTGCCTCGCGCAGTTCACCGATTCCGTGCCCGGTGAGCCCGGACACCGCAAGCACGGTGGCGCCCGGCTCGCCGTACTCCCCCAGGGCGATGCCGTCCTCGTCGAGCAGCCGCCGCAGGTCGTCGAGGACCTGGTCGGCGGCCTCACCGGGGAGCCGGTCCACCTGGTTGAGGACCACGAACGTGACCTCCGCGTGCGCCGCCATGGGCCGCAGATAGCGCTCGTGGAGTACCGCGTCCGCGTACTTCTCGGGATCGACCACCCAGATGACCGCGTCGACGAGCGCCAGGATGCGGTCCACGTGTTCGCGGTGCTGGACGGCCGCCGAGTCGTGGTCGGGCAGGTCCACCAGGACGAGCCCGCGCAGCTGCGACTCCGCCTCGGGGCTCTGCAACGGCCTGCGGCGCAGCCGTCCGGGGATGCCGAGCCGGTCGATGAGCGTGGCCGCGCCGTCGCTCCAGCTGCACGCGATGGGGGCCGCCGTGGTCGGCCGGCGTACGCCGGTCTCCGAGATGGCCACCCCGGCGAGTGCGTTGAAGAGCTGGGACTTGCCGCTGCCGGTGGCTCCGGCGATGGCGACCACCGTGTGCTGTCCGGAGAGTTTGCGCCGGGCCGCCGCCTCGTCCAGGACCCTGCCCGCCTCGGAGAGCGTCCTGTTGTCGAGCCGGGCGCGGGACAGGCCCACGAGTTCGCGCAGGGCGTCGAGGCGGGAACGCAGCGGCCCGTCGTACGCGAGAGGGGCGGGCGGCGCCTGGACGGCGGTCCTGGTCTCCACCACGGGTGTCTCCTGCGGGGTGTCCGTCTCGGACACCCGCCGCGCGATCAGTCCGTCGTCCCAGCCCGGCCCGGACTCCGCCCCGGCGGCCTCGCCGGCGCGGTCATCACCGTCCCGGCCGCCGCGCTCGTCCTTGTCGCCCCTGCCTCTCCTGGAGATGAACCTGATCGGTTTGATCGTCCTGCCGGTCCCCGGGGCGGTGGCGTCCTTGCCGTCCTCGGCGCTCGCGAGGCGCGGGCCCGCCTCCTCGCGCTCCACGCGCGCGTGGCCACCGTTCGAGGAAGCGTTGCCGGCGCGTCCGCCCTCGGAGGGCTCACGTGCCGGACGCCTGCCGCTCCCGGCCTCCACGGAGGTTCCGGGTTCGGAACGGGCACTCCCGTGGAGGTCGTCTTTCGAAGTGCCTTCCCTGGGAAGGCCGTTTCCGGAAGTGCCGTCCCCTGAGGGGTCGTCTCCGGGACGGTCGGCGTGATCCGTGCGGTCAGTGACGGCGGTCACAGCGGTCACCTCTCCTTCTGCAGTACGGACAGCGCGGCGATGAGTTCGGCCTGGGGTTCCGGGTGTACGTCGAGTGCGTCGAGAGGCGCGAGACGACGCTCGCGCTCGGTGTGCAGCGCCCTGTCGAGGTAGTCGGTGAGCAGGCGCCCGCCCCGGTCCCGGAGCCGCAGGGCGCCGTGCGCGCCGATCCGCTCGGCGAGTCCCTCACCCGCGGCTCTCCCCCGGCGGCCGCCCAGGAGCGTGGTCGCGACCAGCGCGGCCACCACCTCGGCGTCCGGTGCGACGCTCTTGTCGAGGTCGCGGACCTCCTCCTCCGCGTACTCCTCCAGGACCCGCCGCCAGCGCCGTACGGCCATCCCGACGCGGTGCTCTGCGCTTTCCAGGGTCGGGTCACGGTCCGTCAGCCCCGGCGCGGCCGCCGCGGGTTCCCGCCGCCAGGCCTCGTCGATCCGTTCGTCGGCGGCGGTGACGGCGCACAGCACGAGCGCTCCGAGGCTCTCGACGAGCGCGTCCAGCAGTTCGCCCGCGGTGCAGTCCAGCGGATAGGCGCGCCAGCGCTTCAGCGCGTCCCCGGCGAGCACGGCCCCGGACTGCAGGCGGCCCCGCACGCGCGCGTACTCGCTGTCGTAGGCCCCGTCCACGGCGGCGGTGAGCCGCAGGGCGGCCGCGTACTGCGCGGCGGCCGCGGCGGCCAGTTCGGGCATCCGGGACTTCAGCGAGTCGAGGACGCCGTAGGCGGTGCGGGCCATCGCCTGGTGGCGGGCCGCGGGATCCTGGACGTGATGGATGAGCCAGGTCCGCAGCGGCGCGACCGCGGTCGCCGGGAGGAGCCCACCGCCCCAGGCCGACTCGGGCAGTTCGGGCACGGTGAAACGGGGCACGTCGCCGAGTCCCGCCTTGGTGAGCAGCGCGCCGTACTGCCGTGACACCTCGGACACCACCTGGTGGGGCACCCGGTCGAGCACGGTGACCAGGGTCGCCTGGTTCTCCTTGGCCGTACGCAGCAGGTGCCAGGGCACCGCGTCGGCGTACCGGGCGGCCGTGGTCACCATGACCCAGATGTCGGCGGCGCAGATGAGTTCGGCGGCGAGGACGCGGTTGTCGGCGACCAGCGAGTCGACGTCGGGCGCGTCGAGCAGGGCGAGGCCCGGTGGCAGCGTGTCGGCGGTCTCGATGCGCAGCACCCGCTCACCGCGTTCGACGGGTGTGTGCATGTCGTCGCCCGGCTCCTGATGAGGCACCCACACGCGCGTGAGGTCGGGCAGCACCCGCATCCCGCTGAACCAGTGATGGTCCTCCGGATGACAGACCAGCACCGGGGTGCGGGTGGTCGGCCGCAGCACTCCCGCCTCGCTCACCCGGCGTCCCACGAGTGAGTTCACCAGGGTCGACTTGCCGGCCCCGGTGGATCCGCCCACCACGGCCAGCAGGGGTGCTTCGGGGTCTCTCAACCTGGGCACCAGATAGTCGTCGAGCTGTGCGAGCAGTTCATCGCGGTTGGCACGCGCGCGTGGAGCCCCAGCCAGGGGCAGCGGGAAGCGTGCGGCGGCGACACGGTCGCGCAGGGCGGAGAGTGCGTCGAGCAGCTGAGGCCGTACGTCCAAGGTCACCACATGCGAAGAATGCCCAATTTTGGAGGCTTTCTGAAGCATATGGACACGCCTGCGCGCCGACAGGACACAAGGGGGCGGAAGGGATGACTGGGGCGCAGGCATAACGAGTGCACAACACCCGGTGCGCCAGAAGCCAAAAGCGGTGCACGATTCGTATCCGCCTGCGATTATCAGGACCGCTTCACCGAACCTCCACATCGAGCCACGGAGGGGAAGCATCAAGGACAAGGACGCGGGAGCCCTATCCTTGTCCCCGGCACCGTCACGGACCAGCCCACACCCGGGCAACACCAGGACACAGGCCACCACACCCGGCCCCCGTAGCTCAGTGGATAGAGCAGGCGCCTTCTAAGCGCTTGGCCGCAGGTTCGAGTCCTGCCGGGGGCGCACACACCCTGTCTCCTGCGAAAATGCATGAGGGGTTCCTTGGTGTCCGGATGCACATCGCTGCGCGACCAAGCGCCTTGACTGTCCACGATCGCGGACACCTCGCAGCCGCTCTTCGAACACGCGAAAGATCCTGCCAGGCCCGGTGCGTCGGGACGCGGCTTCACCTGAACCCTCTGAACCCATGCGGTGACCAGCACCAGCCTGCGCCCAAGAACCGTTTCTCCCGACTCCCGGCCCCGCTCCCCGGAGCTTTCCCCGTCGATAAGGGTGACGCAGCGCTTATCGCCGTTACCACCCGTGACCGGACGCGTTGAAGGGGAAGTGCGGTCGCGTTCGTGCGGCCGCGCTTACCGAGTAGAAGGAGAACGTGATGTCCCGCATCGCGAAGGCAGCCACTGTCGTTCTCGGCACCAGTGCCGTGGTCCTCAGCGGGGCCGGCCTGGCCACCGCCGACGCCGACGCCAGCGCCGCCGCCGTCGGCTCGCCCGGCGTCCTGTCCGGCAACGTCCTGCAGGTTCCGGTCCACGTGCCGATCAACCTGTGCGGGAACACGATCAACGTCGTCGGCCTGCTGAACCCGGCCTTCGGCAACACCTGCATCAACAAGAGCGGTGACAAGCACTACCACCAGCACGACGACAAGAAGGACAGCGGCTACGGCCACTGACCGGCCCGCACACGCGTAACGACCCCCGGCAGTGGTACCGCCGGGGGTCTCGCACGACAGAGGGCCGGCGCCGGTCACGCGTACCGGTAGATCCCGCCGACGTCCTCCAGCTGATCCGGTGTCACGTTCCACGGAGGCATCGCCTCGTGCCGCGCGACGATCCGCCGGTACTGTGAACTGCCCGGCCCCGGCGGGCTCGCGGGCAGGTAGCGTGCTCCGCGGTGCTTTCGCTGCCAGCGGGTCCAGAGCAGATCCACGAAGGCGTGGTGCAGCCAGAAGACCGGGTCGTTGACGGAGGCACCGCCGAGCATGTGCCCGCCGACCCAGCGGTGGACGCGGTTGTGGTTGCGCCACGCGCCGCTGCCGCCGCCTGCCCCCCATCCCTCGAGTTTGTTGCGGAACCCCCGCGCCGACGTGGAGTTCCAGGGGTGCGCGTCATAGACCGGATCGTCCAGAGCGCGGGCCAGCTCGGCCGCCGTCGGCAGCTTGATCGGATCCCGGGGGCGCCCGAAGTCGCGGGTGAGGTACTCGATGTCGGTGACCCCCTCCTTGATCTTCCACTTCCCGTTCCCGTAGGCGAAGGGCCCGCTCATGACCCGGTGGTCGGAGCGCCGGCCGTTGCCGCCGAGCAGGTCCGCCGTCCAGGGGGCGGAGGACGGTGTGCGGCTGCGCGTCCAGTCCCAGTAGGGCACGCTCACAGAGGAGTCCACCCGCCGCAGCGCCCGCTCCAGGTCCAGCAGGAATCTGCGGTGCCAGGGCAGGAACGACGGCGCCATGTGGGCGGTGCGCAGACCGTCGTCGCCGTCGGAGACGTAGTACTCGATGTGCATCCGCACGAAGTCGTCGTACTCGCCGCGGCGCTTGATCTCCAGCAGCGCCGCGACGAACCGCCGCCGCTCGGTGCGGGTCAGGGAACTGACGTCCCTACGCGTGTACACCATCGTGCCTCCCCCCGGCCGCGAGGCCGCGCAGGTGCTGGGCGGCGCCCAGTTCGTCGACGGCCGCGCGCGCCGCGGCGAGCGGGGTGGGGTAGGACTCGTAGTGGTCGACCATGCTCAGATACGAGCCGTCGGCGCGCCGCATGAGATGCAGCGGCCGCCCGTCCACGGTGACGTGCCACTGTCCGCTGTCGTAGGCGGCACGGCCCGCGACGGAGTAGACGCCGTGGATGTGGCGCCCTCGGTACGTCTCCTCGAAGGTGTCCGCCACGTCACGCGGGTCGGACACCACCTCGTCCCCACCTGACGGTCTCGACGCCGCGACGACGGGGACCGCCGAGACCGCGACGAGCGAGGCGAACATGGCGCGCATGACATTCCGGCGGGTTCTGTTCCCGACCTCCACCGGGCCGGTCGGAGGCACCGGCACTCTGCTGACGGACATCGTTCTCTCCTTGTCGGATCCCGTGGCGGTGGCCGCCCGGTGGGAGGCGGGTGCCGGGGTCCTGACCGCCGGGCGCCCGGCCCCTGGTGGGGTTACTCGCCGAACCCGAGGTTCATCCCCGGCGCCGTCTGCAGCGTCGGGGTGAGCACCCCGGCCTGAGGGAGCTTGGGGTCGGGGAG
This sequence comes from Streptomyces sp. NPDC043867, assembly GCF_056435845.1. Classification (NCBI taxonomy): domain Bacteria; kingdom Bacillati; phylum Actinomycetota; class Actinomycetes; order Kitasatosporales; family Streptomycetaceae; genus Streptomyces; species Streptomyces sp. NPDC043867. Next base: position 68,824 of record NZ_JBWKDS010000010.1, read on the forward strand.
GCCGAGGTGGCCGGGGTTGGGCGCGGTCAACGGTGCGTCCGTCGACACGCCCGGGGTGAGCGTCCTGAGGTCGGACGCGGGCGCGTCGACGACCAGGTGCTCGAAGTCGTCCCCGAGGGCCTGCGGGAGCGGCGCGTCGACGTCCGCACCGAGCAGTGCCGTGCTGATCGGCACTTGCGGGAGGGTGCGTTCGGGCAGCAGGTGACCCGTGACGAACCGCGGCCCGTTCGGGCTGCCCGGTACGGGCACCGGCAGTTCTCCGGCAACCCTGGGCAACTCCATGCCGAGGGCATGCTCCGCGCCGCCCAGCGGGACCGGGACGGGGACGGCGGGGGCCGCGACGGCGGGCGTCGCCGCCGCTCCGACGGAGGCCGCCACACCTGTCAGGACGGCGGCGAGGGTTGCTCGAGTGGTGGACTTCATCTCAGGTACGGTCCCTTTCAGGATTCGGGGCAATGCGTCCGTACCGCGTAACGATCCCGACAACGGCATCAGCGCAAGATTCCCCCGTCCGACGCAGTAATCGGACCGGCGGCCGTGCGGCTCCGTGGCCGTGCGGCCCTGCGATGCGTGGCACTGCGGCTGTCCGGCCGCCGCACCGGTACGACGATCAGCTCGTCCAGAAGTCCCACCAGCTGGTCAGGTTCAGCACCGTCGTCGGCCGGGCGACGGCCGCCGTCAGACGTGCGCGCCGCGGGCGGGCAGGAGCACGTGCGCCGCGCTGTTCAGGACGTCCTCGTCACCCGCGAAGGCGGTGAGGCTCTCCGGCGCCACGGGCTTGCCGGGCTCCGCCTCCGGCCATGGGCGGGTGGCGAACAGGAAGTAGGTGTAACCGCGTTGCCCCACAGCGGCCAGCCATTCGGCCGGCACCGCGCAACGGGCGTTGAGGTACGGCATGTCGATCACGACCTCGCTTCCTTCGACGGAGAGAGTGAGCGGCAGGTCGGGCCGCTGGGCACCGTCGAGGATCTCGTCGTCCGTCAACAGTCCGTTCCCGCGCAGGAGTTCCTCGACCGCGGCCGTGGAGCCCGCCGGGCCGCCTTCGCCGTCACCCAGGGTGTAGGCGAGGAGGTAGGGCATGTCGCCGTCGGGGGCCGCGCCGCTGAACGCCATGACGACGAGCGTGCCGAGGTCGGCGGCGCGGAAGGGACGGGTGTGGCTTGAGGCTGAGGTCACCGCAAGACCCTATCCAGGCACCGGAATTCGTCCGGTCGCCTCGTCACTCGCCGGGGTGACACCGCGTGGCCGACCACCCGAACGAGGGAGGAGGGTCGAACAGGGGCAAGGACCGGTTCCACAAGCCGGAACCGGCCCCTCGCGTCAGTACGCCGCCGGGTGCCGGCGCGTCACCTCACCCGCCGGCGTACGACGTCACTTGTTGACGCAGACGTTCCCGAACGCGGGGTTGAGAAGGCCGACGACGTTCACGGTGTTGCCGCAGACGTTGACCGGGATGTGGATGGGAACCTGAACGACGTTGCCGGAGAGGACGCCCGGGGAGTTGATGGCGGCACCCTCGGCCTCGGCGTCCGCGAACGCGGTGCCCGCGGCGGCCCCCATGGACATTCCCACGGCGGCGACAATCAGAGCGGCCTTCTTGACGCTGTTCATCATCGGTCCTTTCTTCGAGGTTTGCTCCAGCCTATAAACGGCCCCGCGCACCTTTCCGTCAGGACACGCGATGAAATGAACCTATTAACCGTTGAGAGGAAGGCCGCCGAGCAGGAGATCCGACGGGCTGGTGGCCGTGTTCAGGGCCTTCGTCGCGCCCTTCGCGGTGCTGAGCGCGGAGTCCTTGTTCTCGGTGTCGAGCGCGTTCGACTGCTGCTTCAGGGGCTGCAGGTCCTCCACGTCCAGTGAGCGCTGGCTGCCGATGGTCTCGATGGCGCCGTTCAGGCCGCCGTTGAGGCTGGTGGGCGCGGGGTCGTACGCGAAGGCGGGAGCGGCGGCGCCCGCGGCGACCAGGGAACCGGCAACGACAGCGGCAGCCTTCAGGGACTTCATCGTGTTCCTTTCTTCGGCAACTCGCGTCGCCAGGAGGAATTCCGTACAGACATTACTTGTGCCTGGTCTCTCGACTTCGCCCTGGTCAACGATCCCCGCCGCGACCGGAAACCCCACGCCCGGTAAATTCCTGGACACCACCCGAACGAACGGCGCGTCCCATTCTCATATAAAACAACCGTCGCGCCGGCCGCTCGGGCCGGCTCGACGGCGGGCGCGCCCGTGGTTCGTCTCAGGCGCGGGCACCCAGGCCCAGCAGGGACAGCAGGCCGTTCTGCGGGAGCGGGGAGGAGTCCGGGATGGTGTCCGCCGGGCCGGAGGTCTCCGAGGCAGCGGTGCTGCCGCTGCCGACCGCCGTGGAGGCGACGACGTCGACGAGACCGGTCACCAGGCTCGTGGCCGCCGGCGCCACCTTGCCGAAATCACCCGAGTCGATCACCTCCAGCAGGTTGTCCAGACCGTTCTGCAGCTTCGCGAGCAGGTTGGCGTCGATGTCCGCCGCGTCCTCGTCCCGCAGGCCGTCGGCGTCCGGCGTCTCGTCCGAGGGCTCGGTGGTGGCGTCCCCCACCGGGTCGGCCGGCGCCTCCGCCGTGACCTCCTCGGTGATCTCGGCGATCGCGGTCTTCGCGGCGTCGCCGAGCTCCGCCGCCTCGCCGTCGGAGAGTCGGCCGTTGTCCGTCGTGAGCACCGCGCTGAGCAGGCCGGTGACCGGGGCCAGCGCACCGTCGAGGCCGGCCAGGGCCGCGACCTGGTCCAGGAGCCCGTCCGCGCCGGGGACGGGAGCCGCCGCGTGGGCGCGGCCACGCGCCGAGTCGCCGTCGGCCGCCGTGGCGGCCGGAGCGGCGACCCCGAGCAGGAGCGTGGCGCAGAGTGCGCAGGACGCGATGCGCCCGGCGGGCAGAGCACGCATGGATGTTCCCTTCGATGGTCGCTAGGAGCTTGTGATCACCGTGGGAGCGGTGATCTTTCCCTGCAACCGATCGACCGGGCACCCGTACCCGCCCGGCACCGCCGCCATGAACGTCGTCCCTGGTGAGACGCCGTCTCATCGCGCGGATACCCCCTCCGCCCATTAGGAGCAACGCAGACCGGCCGCCCTCCCGTCGGGGAGAACGGCCGGCAGAAGGGTCGGGGCGGCGTCAGTCGTTGACGCAGACGTTGCCGAACGCGGGGTTCAGCAAGCCGATCACGTCGACGGTGTTGCCGCAGATGTTGACCGGGATGTGGATCGGAACCTGAAGGACGTTGCCCGACAGCACGCCAGGGGAGTTGACGGCGGCGCCGTTCGCCTCGCTGTCGGCGGCGGCGATGCCGGCGGTGCCCGCCACAGCGGCGGCGGCAACGGAGGTCAGGGCCAGGCCCTTCGCGATTCGCGACATGGAGAGGTGCTCCTTGGGAGTCGACACAACAACCGGGCGGAGATGCCCGGCGCTGTGTCAACGCGCGGCTCTCGCGCGGGTTGTGCCTCCAAAGGAGTGATGTCCCGACTGCCCGACTTCACCATTCCGACACACTTGGGATGTTTCACCGATAAATACCGATACCGGCTAGAGTTGCGCTCCTCCCGGGGCCGCTTCGACCCCCGGGACAGGACGGGGGAGTCGGCGCGAGATCTGTGCGATCCGCACACGGTCGCCCCTCCGCCGGTCCGGAACCTTCTCAGCTCGGAAGGGCAACGCCGAATGCGTAATTCCCCGAGTCGTCTGCTGCGCCGTGCCTTGGTGGGCTGCTTCGCCCTGACCTCGCTCTGGGCACCCGGCGGCCTCGCGACGGCCGCCCCGGCCGCCGCCGAGGCCGAGAGCCTCGCGTTCACGCAGCGGTATCACGCGCTCCAGCACGGCGGGATCGTCCGGGCGGCGAACTCGTCCATCACCTGCCGTACGGCACCCGCGCGCGGCCCGAAGTCCGGCCGCGCCTCGGGGGCGTCGCCGTGCGCTGCCGCGCGAGCGGGCGGAGCGGCCGCGAACAACGACTTCGACATGTTCTACATCGACGTCGACAAGGACCCGAACACCTACAACTCCAGCCGGGGCGAGGTCCGTCTGCCCAAGGGCGGGCGGGTCACGTACGCGCGCCTGTACTGGGGCGGCAACCTCCGGGTGGGCGAGCAGAAGCCGCCGAAGGACAACGCGCGGGTGCTGGTGGCCGAGCCGGGCGGGGCGTACAAGGCCGTGCGGGCGGACACCGTCGTCGGGCACCGGGTGGCACGCGGGGCGGACGCGTTCCAGGCCTCCGCGGACGTCACCGGGCTGGTGCGGGCGAGCGGTTCGGGGCTCTACACGGTGGCGCAGGTCAACGTGGCGATGGGCCGTTCGGCGGCCGGTGCCTGGGGCGGCTGGACGCTGATGGTGGCGTACGAACGGGAGTCGGAGCCGCTGCGGCACCTGGCGATGTGGGACGGCTTCGCCCCGCTCGGGCCGGGCGCGGACCAGGTGATCGGGGTCCGGGGACTGCCGCTCGGCCGGGGCGCCCGTGGCCGGGCGGGCCTCGTGGCCTACAACGGGGACGCCGGCCGCGACGGCGATTCGCTCACGGTGTCGACCGGGCGCGGTGCGACTGCTCTGAGCAACGCCGCCAACCCCGCCGACGACGTGCTGAACTCCACGATCAGCGAGCCGGGACCGGGCGCCGCGAAGCGGACGCCCGGCTACCGGAACACCCTCGGCTACGACTCCGACGTCTTCGATCTGGGCAGCGCCCTACGGCGCGGCGGTGACCACTTGGCCTTCCGGCTCGTTGCGCAGCGGGACGCGGCCTGGGCCGGTGCGCTCTTCGTCGCTGTCGACGCCAAGCAGTGACGCGCTCCCGCCGGCGCCGTCCGTGAGCGAGGAACCGCGTATGCCACTGCCACCGACCGACCCAGCGACGCGGGTCCTGCACGTCACCCAGCCCGTCGACGGCGGCGTCGCCCGCGTCGTCACGGACCTGGTGCGGGCGCAGCTCGCCGCCGGACTGCACGTCACGGTCGCCTGCCCGGACGGCGGCGGGCTCGCCGACACGCTCCGGATGCTCGGCAGCGACGTACGGCCGTGGCGGGCGACGCGTTCGCCGGACGGCGGGCTGGCGTCGGAGCTGTGGCAGCTCGGCAGGATCGTCGAGGAGACGCGGCCGGACGTGCTGCACGCGCACAGCGCCAAGGCGGGACTCGCGGTGCGACTCGCCCTGCGGGGCCGGCTGCCGACCGTGTTCCAGCCGCACGCCTGGTCGTTCGAGGCGGTCGGCGGTGTCACCGCCTCGCTCGCGCTGCGGTGGGAGCGGTGGGGAGCACGCTGGGCCACCCGGGTGGTGTGCGTCAGCGAGGCGGAGCGCAGGACCGGGGCGCGGGCCGGGGTGGCCGGCCGGTGGCGGGTGATCCCCAACGGCGTGGACCCGGCGCGCTTCCGTCCGGCGGACGCGCGGGCCGTGCGGTCCGGGATCCCGCTGCTCGCCGGGGCGGGCGCCGGGAGTCCGCTGGTGGTCTGCGTGGGACGGCTGTGCCGGCAGAAGGGGCAGGACGTCCTGCTGGCGGCGTGGAACTCGGTGGCCCGGCGGATGCCGGGAGCCCGCCTGGTGCTGGTCGGGGACGGCCCCGACGGCCCGGAACTGCGCGCTCGCGCCCCCGGATCCGTACTGTTCGCCGGGGCCGCCGCGGACGCCGTGCCCTGGTACCAGGCCGCCGACCTGGTGGTGCTGCCGTCCCGCTGGGAGGGGATGGCGCTGGCGCCGCTGGAGGCGATGTCCTGCGGGCGCCCCGTCCTGATCACGGACGTCGACGGCGCCCGCGAGAGTCTTCCGCCCGGGCTCCAGGACCGGTGCCTGGTACCCGCCGAGGCGCCGGGCCCGCTGGCCGACGCCCTCTGCGGTCTGCTGTCCGACCCACCGCTGCGCGAGTCGCTCGGCCGTCGGGGGCGTCGCCACGTACTGGCCACGCACGACGTGCGGCGCATGGCCGACGCGGTCACGGCCGTGTACGGCGAGCTGCTCGTCGCACAGCCCGCCAGGCGCCGCAGGGCGTCCGCCGGGCACGCCGAGCGCGCGGAGTTCGCCGCGCGCGGGGCACACAACGAGTGCAGGGAGTCCATCCACACGTGACTGCGGAAAGCACCGTTCCCTCCCCCGGCGCACAGCCACGGGAGCACGGATTCTCGCCCGTCTCGGTCATCCCTCCGCGCGAGGCCGCCGACGGCTTCAGATTTCCCGCCGGCCGGCGGACCTTCGTACGGCGCACCTCGCGCTGGCCGCTGCCCGCGGTGGACGCCGGTGCGGCCCTGTGCGCGTCCCTGGCGCTGACCGGGACGCAGCGGCATCCGCTCCTCGTCGGCCTGTTGCTGGCCGTGGTGGTCGCCCTGAACGGGCACGCGTCGCTGTACCGGCCGGCCGCCGTGCCCGCCGTCCTCGACGAACTGCCCGCCGTCTGCGCGCGCGTCGCGGTGGGCTGGTGCGTGCTGGCGGCCCTGGTGGCCGCGCTCGCGCCGGCCCACGCGCTGTCCGTGAGGACGCTGGCCCTGGGGTGCGTGCTCCAGTCGGCGGTGAGCTGCGCGGGCCGCGGCACGGTCCACTGGCGGCGGCGCAGGGCCCTGGTCCGGCGTCCCGGAGCGGCCCTGGTGATCGGCCCCGCCGCCACGGCGCAGCGGGTGGCCGCGGCGTTCCTGCGGCACCCGCGGTGCGGGGTGCGGCCGGTGGGCATCGTCGACCGGCAGCCGTCCGGGGGCGAGGGGCTGCCGGTGCTGACCACTGGCGAGGAGGTGCAGCGGGCGCTCATCCAGAACGGCGTCCAGGACGTCCTCGTCGTCGGGCGCCGCGCCGAACACACCCCGCTGCTGCGCGCGTTGGGCGAGTCCGGGTGCGCGCTGTGGGAGGTCGACGCCGACTCGCCGTCGTACGACGTGCACGGCGAGCGGCTCGCCGGGTTCTCCTGCCGGCGCGTCAGCGTGACCGGGCCCCGGGGCAGCGCCGGCAAACGGCTGCTCGACGTGCTGGTCTCCGGGGCGCTGCTGCTGACGGTCAGCCCGCTGCTGCTGGTGTGCGCGGTCGTGCTGCGGCTGGCCGACGGGCCCGGGGTGGTCTTCCGGCAGGAGCGCATCGGCAAGGACGGGCGGCCCTTCACGCTGCTGAAGTTCCGCACCCACCGCCCCGTCGACGCCCATGAGGCGGCGACCCGGTGGAGCGTGGCGAACGCGCACGAGATGAACCCGTTCTGCCGCTTCCTGCGCCGGACCTCGCTGGACGAGCTGCTCCAGCTGTGGAACGTCCTGCGGGGCGACATGAGCCTGGTCGGCCCGCGTCCCGAACGCCCTTATTTCGTGGCCCAGTTCAGCCAGACGTATCCGGGTTACGCGAGCCGTCACCGGATGCGCACCGGCGTCACCGGGCTCGCCCAGGTGCACGGGCTGCGCGGGGACACCTCCATCGAGGACCGCTGCCGCTTCGACAACGCGTACATCGACGACTGGTCGCTGTGGCAGGACATCTGCATCCTGCTGCGCACCGTGGTCGCCGTCGTCCGTCCGACGGGGAGCTGAGCCCGTGACCGTCAGGTGGACGCCCGTCGTGCCGGTGGTGGCGGTGGTCGCGATGCTCGCGCTGCCGGTGGCGCCCGGCGGCGAGGGCGGCGCGACCGCCGCCGACGCCGTCTCCGGGCTCCTGGTGGCGTACTGCGTGATCCGTCTCGTACGGCAGCGGCGGCGGCCCCTGACGCGGACGGCCGCGGTGATCCTCGCGCTGCCCGTGGCCGGTTTCGCGGTCGCGGCTCTCGGGGCGGCGTCGCCGGGTGCGGGGCTCACCGGGTTCGGCCGCTATCTGCAGATCTTCGTGCTGGTCCCGGCCGCCGTGGTGCTGCTGCTGCGGGACCGGCGCGACTTCCGGCTGCTCGCCTGGGCGTTCGTCGCCCTGGCGCTGTGGCAGGGCGCGCTCGGGGTGCACCAGTACGCCACCGGGACCGGTGCCTCGTACATGGGCGAGGAGATCCGGGCCGTGGGCACGTTCGGGGCGGCGGACGTCATGGGGATGGCGACCGTGGTGGCGTTCGGGCTGGTGTGCGCGGTCGGGACGGCGCTCGGGACCGGCCCGGCCCGGCAGCGGGCCGTCGCGGCCGCGTGCGCGCTCACGCTGCTGGCGCCGCTCGCGCTGTCCTTCAGCCGCGGCGCGTGGATCGCCACGGCGGTGACGGTCGCGGCGCAGCTGGCGCTGGCCGGGATGCGGCGCGCGCTGAAGGTGGGCCTGGCCGTCACCGCCGTGGCCGTCGTCCTGGTGGGCGGGGTCGGTGTGGGTACGGCCATGCTCCAGGAGCGGATCACCAGCATCACGCAGGTCACGGACGCGCCCGACCGGTCGGTGACGGACCGCTACACGATGTGGGCCGCCGCGGTCGACATGTGGCGGGAGCACCCGGCGGCCGGGGTCGGCCTGAAGGGCTTTCCCGAACACCGTGACGGGCACGCCTCGTTGGCGCTGTCGTCGGGCAGCGACACGGAGGGCGCGGGCGCCGCGTTCCGCAAGCAGCCGCTGCTCTCCCCGCACAACATGTACCTGCTGGTCCTCAGCGAGCAGGGCCTCATCGGGCTGCTGGCGCTGGCCGGGAGCTGGCTGGCGCTGCTGGTGTGCGCGCTGCGCGGGCTCGTCCGGGTGCGGCGGCGGGACCCGGCCGGTGCGGCTCCCGGCGGCGGACCGGGGAGCGGGCACGGGCTCGACTGCGCGCTCGTGTCCTGCGGTCTGCTGGTCTGGCAGCTTGTGGACTTCGCGTACGGCGACATCGGCGGGCCCTCGACCGTGCTGACCGCCGTCTGCTTCGGGCTCGTGGCCTGGTGGGCGCTGATGGATCCCGCCTCCGCGGCGCCGGGCGGCGCGGCGGCCGGGCCCGGCGGTGCCGCCGTCCGGCCGGGCGTGACGGTGGGTCCTTTCGGGGAGGCCGCGGCGCGATGAAGGTGACACCCCCTCGGTCCGACGACGCGACGACGGTGCCCGCGGCACGCGGCGCTTCCCCGGCCGCCGGTACGGATACCGGCACGGATGCCGGCACGGATGCCGGCACGGATGCCGGCACGGATGCCGGTACGGCAGCTGGTGTGGCCGCCGGCACCGGCGCGGACACGGCCGCTGGTATTGGCGACGCGGACGCGGTGGCCGGTACGGGCACCGACACCCGTACTGCTGCGGACGCGGTGGTGGTCGCGCCCGCCGGTCCCTCCTCGCAGCGCTTCCTCGCCAAGGCCGCTCTCGTCACCGTCGGCCTGTCCATCGTCGGCGCCCTGCTGGGCCTCGGCCGGGACCAGGCACTCGCGCACCTCTTCGGGGCCGGCAGCGAGACGGACGCCTTCCTGATCGCCTGGACCGTGCCGGAGTTCGCGGCGACGCTGCTGATCGAGGACGGGCTGGCCTTCGTCCTGGTGCCGATGTTCAGCCGGGCCGTGGCCCGCCGGGCCCGGGGGGCCGCCGGGGACCCGGTGCACTCGCTGGTCTCCGGCACACTGCCCCGCCTGACCGCGGCCTTCACCGCGACGGCTGCGCTGCTGATCGCCGGGGCGCCGTACGTCGTCGAGGCGCTGGCGCCCGGGCTGCCCGACCCCGGGCTCGCGGTGGACTGCACGCGGCTGACCGCGACCTGTGTCCTGAGCTTCGGGCTGGCCGGCTATTGCAGCGCGGCCCTGCGCGCGCACCGCCGGTTCGTCGCGCCGGCCGCCATCTACGTCGCGTACAACACCGGCATCATCACCGTCATGTTCGTGCTGGGCGGGCGCTGGGGCGTGCGGTCGGCGGCGGCCGGGGTCGCGGTGGGCGGCGTCCTGATGGTGCTGGCGCAGGCGCCGTCGCTGTGGCGGCAGCTCCGGGGGCGACCGCGGCACGGCCGGCACGGCAGACAGGACGGGACGGCCGACAGCTGCCCGGACCGGCCCGCGCCCGGACCCGCACCGGCCCACGGATCCCCCGCCCCGCCCGCGCCGGGCGCCGGGAACGCCGACGGTCCCGCGGCGGATTCCGGGAACGACGGGTCCGCCGCGCGCTCCATGGACCTGGTCCTCGTCGCCGCGGTCCTGCTCTTCGCCCTGTTCCGCCAGTCGCAGGTACTCGTCGAACGCTTCCTCGCCTCCTCGCTCCCCGCCGGGGCGATCTCGCATCTGAACTACGCCCAGAAGGTCGCCCAGATGCCGATGGTGCTGTCGCTGATGCTGTGCACCGTCACCTTCCCGGTGGTGGCGCAGGCGCTCGCGGAGGGCGACACCGAGCGGGCCCGGGACCGGGTGGAGTGCGACCTGGCCGTCGTGTCGTGCACCGTCCTGCTCGGCGCCGCGGCGGTCGTCGCCTGCGCCCCCCAGATGATCCAACTGCTGTTCGAGCGAGGCGCGTTCGGCGCCCAGGACACCGCGGCCACCGCCGCCGTCATGCGCGTGTACGCCCTCGGCCTGCTCGGCCACACCCTCGTCGGCGCGCTCGTCCGTTCGTACTTCTCGGCGGGCCGGCCCACCTGGTACCCGATGTGCGCGATGGCGGCGGGGATCGCCGTCACCGGCGGCGTCGGCGCGTGGGCCGTCGGCCCCTGGGGCGTGTGCGGGATCGCCGCCGCCAACGCCCTCGGCATCACCCTCTCCGCGCTGCTCCTGCTCTCGGGCATGGGCCGGCGCGGGGTGCCGATCCGCACCCGGCAGGTCGTGGCCGAGATCGGCCGGCCGGTGCGCGCGGCGGTGGCCGCGGCGGCCGCGGGGGCGTTCTGCGCGAGCCGCACGGACTCCCCGCTGCCCGGTCTCGCCGTCGGCGGCTCGGCCGTCGTCGTCGTCTTCGTCCTCGTGGCCTGGGCGCTGAACGCCCAGGCCGTCGCACCCGCCCTCCGCTCCGTGACCCGAAGGCTTCCGTATGTCCGTTTCCGCTGACCCGGCACGAGTTCGACGTGCCTCCAGACACACCGGCACTCCCCCGTGGGTGGCGATGTACCACTCCGTGGGCGACTGCTCCGACGACCCGTACCGCATCACCGTCTCGCCCGACCGCCTCGACCGCCAGCTCGGGCTGCTGCGCCGGAGCGGACTGCGGGGCGTGAGCATGGGCGCACTGATCGCGGCCCGGGCCCGGGGCGAGGGGCGGGGCCTGGTGGGCCTCACCTTCGACGACGGGTACGCCGACTTCGTCGAGCACGCCCTGCCGCTGCTGCGGCGCCACGACTGCGGGGCCACCCTCTTCGTGCTGCCCGGCCGGCTGGACGGCGACAACGCGTGGGACCCGCTCGGCCCGCGCAAGCCGCTGCTCGGCAAGCAGGGCATCCGCGTCGCCGCCGCCTCCGAGGGCATCGAGATCGGCTCGCACGGCCTCACCCACGTGGATCTGACCCGGGCCGACGACACGCTCCTGCACGCCGAGGTCGCCGACAGCCGAGCGCTGCTCTCGGACCTGATCGGCGCTCCCGTCGACGGGTTCTGCTATCCGTACGGCACGGTCGACCGGCGGGCCGTCGACGCCGTACGGGCGGCGGGCTACCGCTACGCCTGCGCGATCGACCCCGGGCCCCTGACCGGCCCCTTCGCCCTGCCCCGCGTCCACGTCGGCCAGAACGACACCGCCGTGCGCCTGCTGCTCAAGCTGAAGCTCCACCGGCTGCGCCGCCGCCCCGCCGAGGGGGTCTGATGAAGGCCCTGCACGTCATCACCGGCCTCGGCGTCGGCGGCGCCGAACAGCAACTGCGCCTGCTGCTGCGGCACCTGCCGGTCGACTGCGACGTGGTGACCCTCACCAACCCGGGCAGCGTCGCCGACGGTCTCGCCGACGACGGTGTCCGCGTCATCCACCTCGGCATGACCGGCAACCGCGACCTCTCGGCACTCCCCCGGCTGGTGCGGATCATCCGGGCGGGAGGCTACGACCTCGTCCACACCCACCTCTACCGGGCCTGCGTGTACGGCCGGATCGCGGCCCGGCTCGCGGGAGTCAGGGCCGTCGTGGCCACCGAGCACTCCCTCGGCGACTCGCAGATGGAGGGACGGGCGCTCAGCACGGGTGTCCGCGCCCTGTACCTCGCCAGCGAACGGCTCGGCAGCTCCACCGTCGCCGTCTCGCCCACCGTCGCCGACCGGCTGCGCCGCTGGGGTGTGCCGGGGCCGCGCATCGAGGTCGTGCCGAACGGCATCGACGTGAGCCGTTTCCGCTTCGACCCGGTGCTGCGCGCACGCACCCGCCGCCGGCTCGGGCTGCCGGCGGGCGCGTACGTCGTCGGCGGCGTCGGCCGGCTCACCGCGGGCAAACGCTTCGACGTCCTGGTCCGGGCGCTCGCCCGGCTCCCCGACGACTACTGGCTGCTGCTGGTCGGCGGAGGCGCGGAGGAGAGCGTCCTGCGGCGCGTCGCGCAGCGCGCGGGCGTGGCGGACCGTGTCCTGCTCACCGGCGAACGCCCCACGGGCGGCTTCCCCGGTGCCGACCTTCCGTCGCTGATGGCGGCGATGGACACGCTCGCCTCGCCGAGCGCGGAGGAGGCGTTCGGGCTCGCCGTCGTCGAGGCCCTGGCCGCCGGACTGCCCGTGCTGTACGTGTCCTGCCCGGCGATCGAGGACCTGCCGCCCGGCGCGGCGCTCGGCGCACGGCGGGTGCAGGGCGGCGCGGAGTCGTTCGCCCGGGCGCTGGATCAGGTCCGCGCCGAGGGCCCACGGCCGCGTACGGCGCCCGAGGCCGCCCACCACTACTGCATCACCCGCAGCGCCGCCCAGCTCATGGACGTGTACGCGGCCGCGGTGTCCCGCACCTCTCTGGGAGTGAGTTCCTGATGACCGACAACCACACCGGCTCCCACCGCCCGGCCGCCCGGCCCGGCCCGGCCCTGTCCCGGGCCCGGGCCCTGCCGGCGTGGGCGCTGCTCGCGGGCGGCGCCCTGCTCGGCGCCCTGGCCGGCGGCACGTACGGCGTGCTGACCCCCGCGACGTACACGGCGACCAGCTACGTCGTCGTCGTACCGGCCGGGCAGGCGGACCCGGCGTCGGCGCTCGGCTTCGCGCAGGCGTACGGCCGGGTCGCCACGCAGCTCGCGGTGCTCGGCGACGCCCAGGTGTGGGCCGGGGTGCCGGTCAGGACGCTCCGGGAGAGCGTGCGGACCGCGACCTCGCCGGACGCCCCGATGGTCTCCGTGACGGCCACCTCCTCGCGTCCGGACCTGGCCGCCGACATGGCCAACGCCGTCTCGCGCTCCCTGACCCGGCACGCGAACGACACCAAGGGCAGCACGCACGTGGAACTGCTGCAGTTCTCGCGCGCGGTGAAGCCGGCCGAGGCCTCCTCGGCGTCGCCCGCGGTGACGGGCCTGGTCGGCGCCGCCGCGGGCGGGCTGCTGGGCGGGCTCGCGCTGCTCGTCCGGCCCCGGCGGGCGGCGGACGACGCCGCGCGCGCCGCGTCCGTGCCGAGCCCGGCCGTCGCCGCCGACGCGCACGGACAGCTGTGAGCACCGGGCAGGCCGCCGGCGTCGCGGCCGACGGGACCACCACAGGGCCGGTTCCGGGCATCGTCCCGGGCCCGGCGCCCACCACGGGTACCGGCGCCGAGCGCGGCACCCGCGGCACTCTGGCGGCCGAACTGGTCACCGGCGCGGACGAGTTCGCGGAGCTGGGCCCGGCCTGGGAGCGGCTGTACCGGCGGTGCTCGGCGGCCACCCCGTTCCAGAGTCACGCATGGCTGCACTCCTGGTGGCTCTCGTACGGCACCCCGGGCGCGCTGCGGCTCGTCGTGGTCCGGGAGGGCGGCGAGCTGCGCGCCGTCGCGCCGCTGATGCGCGTACGCCGGCCGCTGCCCGTCCTCGTACCGCTGGGCGGGGCGATCTCGGACTACGCCGACGTGCTGCTGGACGACGAGCACGCGGACCGGGCGGCGTCCGCGCTCGCCGAAGGGCTCGCCGCTGCCGCCCGCACCGCCCTGATCGACTTCCGCGAGGTGCGTCCGGGCGGCGCGGCCGAGCGGTTCTACGAGCAGTGGAGCGGACCGCGGCGGTGCGAGCGGGACTCGGTCTGCATGGAGCTGCCCGCCCTGCCGATGGAGGAGCTGCTGGACCGGCTGCCGCCCTCGCGCGCCCAGCGGGCCCGCTCCAAGCTGCGCAAGCTCGCCGCCCTCGGCGTCCGGCACCGCGTGGTGGGCCACGACGGCGTGGAGGCGGCACTGAACCGGTTGCTGGAGCTGCACCGGCTCCAGTGGCAGGGCCGCAGGGTGACGTCCGAGCACCTGCGGCCCCGGTTCCGCACCCACCTGGTGCGGGCGGTGAGCCGGATGGTCCGCTCCGGGGACGCGCTGGTGACCGAGTTCCTGCTCGACGGCGAGGTCGTGGCGGTCGATCTCACCCTGCTGTCGCGGCGGCTCGCGGGCGGCTATCTGTACGGCTCGGATCCGCGGCTGCGCGAACGGAAGGCGGACGTGGCCACCATGCTGCTGGACGCGACCGCGCGGCAGTCGGTCGGCGGCGAACGGCAGGTGCTGAGCCTGCTGCGCGGCGCCGAGTCGTACAAGCACCGCTGGCGGCCCGAGACGGTCGTCAACCAGCGACTGCTGCTCGCCCGCCGTCGTACGGCGCCGCTGCTGGCGGTGGTCGCCGCCGGTGTGGCAGCCCGCGGACTCTGCCGGGACCTGGTGCACCGCTGGAGGGAGCGCGGTGGCGACGGGTCCTGAACGAAGCGCCACCGTCCGGAAGTCGCCCCACGGGGGGAGCGCCCGGCGGGCGCTCCCCCGGCGGTCACCGGTTGCGCGACCACCAGTCGAAGCGGAGGCAGAGCTTGCCTCCGATCCAGTACTCGACCCAGTCGCCCAGCTCCACCGGCGAGCAGTTCACCGGACGCCCGGGAGTCGGAGTCGGGGCCGTCGGGGGTGTCTTCGTCGGCGGTGCGGTGGGCTCCGGTGCCGGATCGGTGCGGCCGGAGAGCATGTCCCGGTAGACCTGCGACGCCTTCGGGTTGTCGTCGCACTGCCACACGCCGTGCGGGCAGTAGTCGGTGACGGTGTGGTAGAGCGGCTGGTGCTCGTCCATCCACGTGAGCATGCGCTTCATGTACGTCGCGTTGTCGCCGTTGCGGAAGAGTCCCCATTCCGGATACGAGATGGGCTTGCCGTGGGCCTTCGCGAAATCCACGTGCGCCTGAAGGCCGTAGGGCTCCGTCACCTGTTCGTCGAATGACATACCCCGCGGCTGGTCGTACGCGTCCATACCGATGATGTCGACCGTGTCGTCCCCGGGATAGCACTGCGTCCAGGGAATGGCGTCCCGGCCACGGTTCGGAGTGAAGTCGAACCGGAATTTCTGGCCCGGCACCGAACGCATGGTCGTGACAATTCTGTTCCAGTACTTCTTCCACGCCTCCGGATCGGGACCGCAGCGATGGGTGTACGTGATGCCGTTCATCTCCCAGCCGAGCACCACGACGGTGTCCGGCACCTCCAGCGCGACCAGCCGTTCGGCCAGCACGCGGAAGTGCTCGTCGTAGGCGCCGGACGCGCCCTCGGCCAGCAGTCGCCGCACCTCGGCGTCGGAGACGTGCCCCTCGTTGCGCTCCATCATGGGGACGTTGAGGACCAGAAGCCGGTCGGCCTTCTCGCGGCGCCAGTCCGCCCAGGCGTCGAGGAAGCCGGGCGGTCCCTCGATGTTGCTCCAGAGATCGCCCGGCAGGTACGTGTGGGCGACGCGGAGTTCGGCGCCGCCCAGCCACTCGCTGAACCGGGCGATCCGGGCCACGCCCCGGGGGCCGTAGTCGAGGTAGGCGCCGAAGGCGGGCCGGGGAGCCGCGGGTTTCGGCTCCGAGGGCGCGGTCGTCCCGCTCTGTGGGAGGGGTGGCGGGGTGAGCGGCGGACCGACCGGCGGGGTGGCGGGCGCGGGAAGCGTCACCGGGCCCGAGGCGGCGGGCGCCGGCGCCGCGGCGGGTGGTTCCGCGGCGGGTGGTGTCGGGGCGGGTGTCGCCGAGGCGGGTTCCGGCACCGGGGGTTCGGCGGCCCCTCGTGCCCCCGCGCCCACCGCGTGTCCCGGTCCCGACGCCAGGGCGAGCGACGCGACGATCGCGGCCGCGACGAACGCCGACCGTCCGGCCCGGGGCCGTCGTTGCTGTGCGGCCATACCTGCTCCTCTCTCCACGCTTCTCCGCTGTCTCTCCGGCGAGCTGTGCCGTCATGCGCTGGTCCATCCACTGACACTCAGTCATATAAATGCGAATTCCGCCAACCGAGGTGCCGGAATTCGCGTGCTCCGATCACCCGCACGGGTGAGCCGAACTGAAGGAAATGCCCGTGTCGCTTCTCGACAGCCGCGTCCCCGCCGTTCTTCTGCGGATCGACCGGAATCCCTTTCATCACGGAACACTGGGCGCGGTGCGCTCCCTCGGGCGTGCGGGTGTGGACGTGCACGTGGTCGCCGACTGCGCCGGAAGTCCCGTACGCAGGTCGCGATTTGTGACCGAGCTGCATCCGCCGCCACCGCCCGGCGCGTCCCGCCGCGACATCGCCGCCACACTGCTGCGCGTGGCCCGGCGTGTGGCGCGTCCCGCCGTCCTGATCCCCATGGACGACGCGAGTGCCGTCGCGGTGGGCCATCTGCGCGAGGAACTGACACCGGGCTACCTGCTGCCGCGGCAGCCGGGCCCGCTCGCCGAGTCCGTCGCCGACAAGGCGGAACTGGCCGGCCTGTGCGCCCGTACGGGCATCGCCCACCCGGTGACGCTGGTCCCGGACAGTGCCGCGGAGGCGGCGGCGGCGGCCTGGCGGCTCGGGATGCCCGTGGTGGCGAAGTGGAGCCGCCCGTGGCTGGTGCCGGCCGGAACCGGGCTGCGCAGCACGGTGATCGTGCACTCGGCCCAGCAGGCGCAGACGCTGTACCTGCGGTCGGCGGAGGCGGGCAGCCGGCTGCTGCTCCAGGCCTTTCTGCCGCCCGGGCCGGACCGGGACTGGTTCTTCCACGGGTACGCCGACCGGTCGGGGGCCGTGCGGGCCGGCGGTCCGGGCCGCAAGCTGCGCGCCCAGCCGCGGGGCGCGGGCCTGACCGCCGTCGGCCAGTGGATGCCGAACCCGCGGGTGCAGGAGCTCGCCGAGCGGCTCGCCGGGGAACTGGGCTACCGCGGCATCTTCGATCTCGACCTGCGCCGGGAGGGCGCGGCCGGGCGCTATCACCTGCTCGACTTCAATCCCCGCCCCGGCGCCCAGTTCCGGCTCTTCACCGACGCCTCGGGCCTGGACGTCGTACGTGCCCTGCACCTGGACCTGACGCACCGTCCGCTGCCGGACCCGGCGCCGCGGCCCGGGCGGACGTTCGTCGCGGAGAACTACGCCCCGCTGACCGCGCTCGGTACGCGGCCCGGCGGGCGGGAGCTGGCCTGGCACGCCCGCGACGACCTGGCACCCGGGATCGCGCTGTGGGCCCTGTGGTCCCGCCATGTGGCGGCGCGCCTGCTGGACCGGGCGCCGGGCACCGCGACCGCACCACGGCTCCCCCGGCCCGCGCGACCGCCGGACACCAGGAATCCGTTGTCCGATGACGTGAGGCCGGTGTGCGACGCGCGTCCGCCGGCCGACGACGAGAAAGCGAGTACGTGCTGATGTACGACCTGCTGGTGGTGGGGGCCGGTCCCTACGGCCTGTCCATCGCCTCCCATGCCGCGGCCGCCGGTCTGAGCCTGCGCGTCTTCGGCAGACCCATGGCGTCGTGGCGGGACCACATGCCCCGCGGCATGTTCCTCAAGTCCGAGCCGTGGGCGTCGAATCTCTCCGACCCGCAGGGCCGGCTGCGGCTGGACATGTACTGCGCCGGGCAGGGGGTGCGGGCGGGGCACGGGCAGCCGATCCCCGTGGAGATGTTCGCCTCGTACGGCCTGTGGTTCGCGCGTCACGGCGTGCCCGGCGTCGACGAGCGCACGGTGACGCGCGTCCACACCGTCCCCGGGGGTTTCGAGGCGGTCACCGAGGACGGCGAGGTGGTGCGGGCGCGGACGGTGGCCCTGGCCGTGGGTGTCCTGCCGTTCGTCGAGATCCCGGCGGCGCTGCGCCACCTGGACCCCGAGTACGTCTCGCACAGCAGCCACCACGGCGACCTCGCCCGGTTCCGGGACCGGGACGTCACGGTGGTCGGCGGTGGCCAGGCGGCGCTGGAGACGGCGGCGCTCCTGGCGGAACAGGGCACCCGGGTGCGGGTGCTGGCCCGCGCGGACCGGCTGCGCTGGAACGAGGTGCCCCCGCCCTGGGAGCGCCCGTTGTGGCAGTCGCTCCGGGCCCCGCACAGCGGCCTCGGCTGCGGCTGGCGCAACTGGTTCTACGCCGAGCGTCCGGGCCTCTTCCGCCGGCTCCCGGCGCCGACGCGCGCCCGCGTCGCGGCGACGGCCCTCGGCCCGGCGGGCGCCTGGTGGGTGCGCGACCGGGTGGAGCCGGCCGTGGAGGTGTTGCTGGGGCGGGAGGTGGCGGCGGCGCACGACGCCAGGGGGCGCGTCCGCCTGGAGACGGTGAGCCGGACCGGTGAGCTGACGGTCCTGGACACGGAGCACGTCATCGCGGCCACCGGGTTCCGGGCGAGCCGCGAACGGCTCGGGCTGCTGGCGGACGACGTCCGCGGCGGCCTGGAGACGATGCCGGACGGATCGCCCTACGTGGGGCGGGACTTCGAGTCGTCGGTTCCCGGGCTCTTCATGGCCGGGCTGGTGACGGCGGCCGGCTTCGGGCCCGCGATGCGCTTCGTGCACGGTGCCTCGTTCACGGCGGGCACGCTGGTGCGCGGGGTGCGCCGACGGCTGCACGCGGGGCCGCGGGACGGGCGGGTCCCGGCGCCCGCACTCCGCTTGCCGGACGGGGCGCTGGACACGGCAGGGCGGTGAAACGGGCTTGGGTGCCGGGCAGGCGCGTCCGGCACCCAAGAGCACCTACCGACGGGACGCCACTCGGCTTCGCCGGTACAGGACGGCCCCACCGATCAGCAGCGCGGCACCGGTGGCCCCGGCGGCGAGCACGCCCTCACCTCCGGTTTCGGCCAGCGAGGACGAGGCCCCGTGGGTGGAGTCGCCCGGGCCCTCCGGCGTGTCGGCGGGCGGCTGGGCCCGGGTGTGCTCGGGAGGCGTGACCGGCGAGTCACCGGGCGGCCGCTCGGACGGGATGTGCGGGTGGGTGTCGTGCGGGTGCCGGTGCGGCTGGGTGCCTCCGGCCTCCTGGCCGCAGCGGTTGCCGAACGCCGGGTTCAGCAGGGCGATCACGTCGACCGTGTTGCCGCACACGTTCACCGGTACGTCCACCGGGGCCTCGGCGTTGTTGCCGCTGCCGACGCCGGGCGAACCCTGCGCGACGCCGTGCGCCGAGGAGCCGGAGTGCCCGTGCGAGCCCGGCGCGTCCCCGTACCCGGCACCCTCGCCGTAGCCCCCGCCGTGGTGGGAGGGCCGGTGAGGAGCGCCGTGGGATCCGTGCGCACCGCGGGGAGCGGAGATGTTGGCACACGAGTTGCCGAAAGTTGGATTCAACGCACCCACCACGCTGACGGAGTTGCCGCAGGCGTTCACCGGCACGTGCACGGGCACCGACACGTTGTTGCCCGACGCGACACCGGGCGAGTCCGACGTGGCTCCGCCCGCATGCGAGTCCGCGAAGGCGGGGGTGCCGTACATGGACACGATGCCCGTCGCGGCCGCGGCCACGACCATTCCCCTGCTCAGAGTCTGTCGCAATGTCGTTGTCTTCCTGCTGGTAGAAGTGGGAAAGCCGGCCTTGGCACCGTGAAGGTCATCCAAGGCCGGCGTGACCGGGCCGGGCGGCTGGTGCGCTCCGACGTCAGGCGTTGACGCAGGTGTTGCCGAACGCCGGGTTCAGCAGAGCGATCACGTTGATCGTGTTGCCGCACACGTTGACGGGGATGTGCACGGGGATCTGGACCACGTTGCCCGACAGGACACCCGGGGACCCGATGGCGGCACCCTGCGCGTCGGCGTCGGCGAAGGCCGGGGCGCCCATGCCCAGAGCCATGATGGCGCCGGCGACGACAGCTGCGCTCTTCTTGTAATTCACGTGCTTTCCCTTCTCTGCGGTCATGCCCCTGTGCCGGCCGAAACCGAGCGAGCATCTGGGAAACGGCTCGCAGCACGACCTGCATGCGGTGAACGAGGACGGAGGTCCGAAGAAACTACGGAACGAAAGCCGCTTGATAATTCACTCGAACGCTCCGCACAGAAAACGACGGGTCCGGTGGGATGCACGTGGGCAAAAGCCCGGGCGGCCCGCACGGAGAGTGGCGGGCAACCCGGGCCGCACCGGGAGCGTCTCAGCCTTCGCTGTTGGCGGACAGGACCGAGATGTCCTCGAGGACGTGCGACAGGGCGCCGTCCCGCTTGGCCTGCGTCGAGTTGTCGCTGCACTGCTGAGTCAGGTCGTCCGACAGGATCGGGACGTCCTGGATCGGGACGAGGTTGAGGACGGCGACGTTGACGTCATCCAGCGCGAGGCACGGCTTGTTGAGCGTGCCCTGGACCAGCGACAGCTGCGGGCTCATGTCGCCCTTGGTCGTCGAGTTGCCGAAAGCCGACGTCGCGCCGTTGCCGTTGGCAACGGACGGTCCGGCGTCGTCACCGATGGCAAGGGCCTGGGGAGCAGCCGCCACCGTCATACCGATCACAGAAGCGGCGGCCGCCGCGGCGACCATAGCCTTCTTGAGCACTTCGTGTTCCTTTCCTCGTAGCGACGCACTGTCGTACTGCCTCATCAACCCGCCGTCACAGGATTAGTTGCGGGCGTTCACCCGGTTGGCCCCCACGAGTGCGCGACAGGGACGAGAAATCAAGGGTTTCAGCGGGTCGGCACACGCGTGGGGTATCGGCCGTGCGGGTGAACGGGAGAAACCATCCTTGCCAAACGGAGTTGGTCATGGCGCTCCGGTGGACGGGGTTTCTTAAGAAGGGACTGGCCAGTGATCAAGAAGGTTTTTGCCGCTGCGGCGATCACCGCTTCCGTCGTGGGTGCCTCCGCATCCGCGGCTCCGACGGCGATGGCGATCGGTGACGACAACGGGCCGGCCATCGCGAACGGCAACGCGGCGATGCAGAGCTTCGGCAACTCGGCCACGTACGGCAACATGAGCCCGCAGATGGCGCTCATCCAGGGCTCCTTCAACAAGCCCTGCATCGGTCTGAACGACATCAACGTTCCGATCGTCAACCTGATCCCGATCCAGGACGTCCCGATCCTCTCGGACGACCTGAACCAGCAGTGCACGGAGAACTCCACGCAGACCAAGCGCGACGGCGCGCTGGCGCACCTGCTGGAGGACGTGTCGATCCTGTCCGCCAACGGCGAGAACTGACACTCCGGGCGCGGCGAGGGGGGGGGGGGGGGGGGGGGGGGGGGGGGGGGGGGGGGCTGTCGTGTCTTTTTCCTCCTTTTCCCCCCTCCTTCCTCTCCCCCCTCCCCCT
>NZ_JBWKDS010000010.1:90177-225861 GCF_056435845.1 Streptomyces sp. NPDC043867
GCGCAAACCTTCCTGGAGCGGGTCTCCACTCTCCCCCCCACCGCAAGAACCCAACCCCTCGGGGATGGCGGGGGGCGGACCCCACAACAAGTTTGGTCCCCCCGCCCCTTTTCGTGTGCCCGCGCCGTTTCAGCGCTCCTGCCGGTACAGCTCCTCGATCTCCCCGGCGTACGCCGCCACCGCCGCGTGCCGCCTGACCTTCAGGGACGGGGTCAGCAGGCCGTTGTCCTCCGTGAACTCGCCGGTGACCAGGCGGAAGGCGCGGATGGACTCGGCCCGGGACACCGCCTCGTTGGCATAGTCCACGGCCTTCTGGACGTCGGCGCGCAGGCGGGGGTCGGTCACGAGGTCGGCGAGCGGGGTGTCGGCGGGCAGGCGCCGGACGGCGAGCCAGTGGGCCACGGAGTCGGCGTCCAGGGTGATGAGGGCGGCGACGTAGGGGCGGTTGTCGCCGACGACGAGGCACTGGCCGACGGGCGGGCGGCTGCGCAGGCGGTCTTCCAGGACGGCCGGGGCGACGTTCTTGCCGCCCGAGGTGACGAGGATGTCCTTCTTGCGGCCGGTGATGGTGAGGTAGCCGTCGTCGTCGAGCGCGCCGAGGTCGCCGGTGGCGAACCAGCCGTCGCGCAGGACGGCTTCACCGGCGGCCGGGTCGTTCCAGTAGCCGCCGAAGACGACGCCCCCCTCGACGAGGACCTCGCCGTCGTCCGCGATGCGGACCGCGGTGCCGGGGACCGGGCGGCCGACCGTGCCGGGGCGGGGGCTCAGCGGCGGGACGATGGTCGCCGCGGCGGTCGTCTCGGTGAGTCCGTAGCCCTCGTAGACGATGATCCCGGCGGCGTAGAAGAAGAGGTTGAGGTTGCGGTCGAGGGGGGAGCCGCCGCTGATGGCGTAGCGCGTCCGGCCGCCGAGCTCCTTGCGCACCCGGCGGTACACCAGCAGGTCGTACAGGGCCCGGGCCGCCCTGAGGCCGGGGCCCGGGCCCTTGCCGCGGCCGGAGAATGCGGCCAGGTGGGCCTCGCCGAAGCGGACCGCGATGCGGTCGGCCCGCTCGAAGGAGGCGCCGCGGCCGATCTTCTCGGCGGTCGCGCGGGCGGTGTCGTGGATCTTCTCGAAGAGGTACGGGACGCCCACGAGGAAGGTGGGGCGGAACTCCCTGAGGGCGGGACGGAGTTCGTCGGGCCTGATGCTCGGGCAGTGGCCCAGTTCTATCCGGGCCAGCAGGCAGGCGATCTGCAGGGAGCGGCCGAGGACGTGGGCGAGCGGGAGGAAGAGGAGGGTCGAGGCGACCTGTCCGGTGACCTCCTTGAAGAGGGGGTGCAGCAGCTCGACCGTGTTGGCGGCCTCCGCGTGCAGGTTGGCGTGGGTGAGGACGCAGCCCTTGGGGCGTCCGGTGGTGCCGGAGGTGTAGCAGAGGGTGGCGACGGTGTCCGGGGTGAGCGCGGCGCGGCGCTTGGCGACCTCCTCGCCGGGGACGCCGCGGCCGGATGCGGCGAGCGCGGCGAGCGCGTCCGCGTCCAGCTGCCAGACGCGGGGCGGCTCGGGATGCCCGGCGGTTCCGGCGGCCACGGCTCGCGCGTTCTCGGCGGTTTCCGCGACGACGAAGCGGGCGCCGGAGTCCCGTACGATCCAGCCGATCTGGTCCGGGGACGAGGTCGGGTAGACCGGGACGCTCTGGCCGCCGGCCGCCCAGACGGCGAAGTCCAGGACGGTCCACTCGTAGCGGGTACGCGACATGATGGCGACCCGGCCGCCCGGTTCGAGGCCGGCCGCCATCAACCCCGCTGCCACGTCGGTGACTTCACGGGCGAAGGCCGCCGCGGTCACCGGGCGCCAGGCACCGCCCGTTCTGCGGCGCAGCACGACGGCGTCGGGTGCCTCGGAGGCGTTGGTGTAGGGCAGGTCGGCGGTGCTGCCGGTGGTGGGCGCCGGTGCCAGGCGGTCGGCGCGCGCCTCGCGGACCGCGCCGGTCCCGTCCCGGATCAGCTCGATCCGGCCGCGGGTCCCGGGACCGGTGCGCTGCTTCGCCCGTTTCAAGTCCTTGCGTACGCCCATGGCGGCTCCCTGTCGCGGTTCGTGCGGGGTGCGGGTACGGAGGTGCGGGGTGTGCGGCGTTTCTTACTCCGGAGTCAACTTACTCGCGCGTAACAGAAATTCAATGGGTCGCGCACGGGCCTCGCCGGGGAGGGGCCGGCCGGGCCTTGCCCCTCCGATGGCCTCTGCCCCTGTGCGCCAAAGGGAGTTGTGCGGCCCGTGGAGCCTTGCGTGCTGAGCGGTCCGGTTCGATGCTGGCGCTTCTTGTTGTCTTACGTGCGGAGCCGCAGCGTGAGTGCTGACACACCGACCAGCCACCGTCCGAGCCGCCGCACCCTCCTCGCGGGTGGCGCTCTCGCGGGATGGGCCGCCCTCACCGCGCAGAAGGGGGCGTTCGCCGCGGACGCGGAGGACGCCGCGTGGGACGCGCGGCCGGGCGTCTTCCAGATCGGCCGCGAGGCGGCGCGCGCCCGCCTCGTGCCGTACGCGAGTGCCGGTGACGCGCTGCGCGGGAAGTTCGCCGAGTCGCCGTACCACCTCTCGCTGAACGGGACTTGGCGCTTCCACTGGGCCCGCAACCCCGACCGGCGGCCCGTCGGGTTCGAGGACCCGGGCTTCGACGACGGCGGCTGGGACCGCATCCCGGTCCCGTCGAACTGGGAGATCGAGGGATACCCGGAGCCGATCTACCTCAACGTCAGGTACCCGTGGATCGGCTACGAGACCCCGGCGCCCCCGCAGGTGCCCCACGACTTCAACCCGGTGGGCTCCTACCGCCGTACCTTCACCGTGCCCGAGGGCTGGTCCGGGCGGCGCACGCTGCTCTCCTTCCAGGGCGTGAAGTCGGCGTTCTTCGTCTGGGTCAACGGCGAGCGGGTCGGCTACAGCGAGGACAGCTACACCCCCGCCGAGTTCGACATCAGCCGCCGGCTGCGGCCGGGCCGCAACACGCTCGCCGTCGAGGTGTACCGCTGGTCCGACGGCAGCTGGCTCGAGGACCAGGACATGATCGACCTGTCCGGGATCTTCCGGGACGTGTACCTGTACTCGATCCCGCCGGTGCACGTGCAGGACCTGTTCGTGCGGACCGAACTGGACGCGGCGTACCGGGACGCCGTCCTCACGGTGGACGTCGCCGTACGCGACCGCGGCGGGGAGCGGCCGGGCGGGTACCGGGTGACGGCGGAGCTGTTCGACGCGCGCGGGCGCCGCGTGCCGGTCCTGGTGCCGGCCGGGAACGTGGAGTTCGGGGACGGTGACGCCGAGGTCCGGCTGCGGGCGGACGTGACGGCGCCCGCCCTGTGGTCGGCCGAGGCGCCGAACCTGTACACGCTGGTCGTCACGCTGGCCGACGCCTCGGGCCGGGCGGTCGACGTGCACAGCACCCGGGTCGGCTTCCGCGAAGTCGGTTACGGGCCCGGGAGGTTGACCCTCAACGGCAAGCCGCTGATGTTCCGGGGCACCAACCGCCACGAGTCGGATCCCGACCGCGGCCAGGCCGTCGACGAGGCGCGGATGCTCCAGGACATCCGCCTGATGAAGCGCTACAACATCAACGCGGTCCGCACCTCGCACTACCCGAACCACCCGCGGTGGATGGAGCTGTGCGACGAGTACGGGCTGTACGTCGTCGACGAGGCCAATCTGGAGACGCACGGGGTGCGGGACACCCTGCCGGGGTCGCTGGCCGAGTGGACCGACGCCTGTGTGGACCGGGTCCGCTCGCTCGTGGAGCGCGACAAGAACCACGCCTGCGTCGTCGTCTGGTCCCTCGGCAACGAGGCGGGCAAAGGGTCGAACTTCCAGGTCATGGCCGACTGGGTGCACGCCAGGGACGCCTCGCGCCCCGTCCACTACGAGGGCATGAACTCCGTCGCCGACGTGCACAGCGAGATGTACACCAGCCCGGCGGGCGTGGAGGCGTACGGCAGGTCCGGCAACCCGAAGCCGTTCATGCTGTGCGAGTACACCCACTCCATGGGCAACAGCGGCGGCAACCTCCGGGAGTACTGGGACATCTTCGAGCGCTACCCGAACCTGCACGGCGCCTTCGTCTGGGACTGGACGGACCAGGCGATCCGGCTGCCCGTGCCCGGGGACGCGCGGCGCACCTACCTGTCGTACGGAGGCGACTGGCACCCCGGCTATCCCACGGACGGGAACTTCTGCTGCAACGGTCTCGTGGCGGCGGACCGCTCGGTGCACCCGGGGCTGATCGAGGCGAAGAAGTGCTACCAGCCGGTGGGGATCAGGGCGGGCGAGCTGTCCGAGGGGACCGTGAAGGTGCGCAACAAGCACCTGTTCAGCGGGCTGGACGCGTACGAACTGCGGTGGTCCGTCACCCGGGACGGCGACCGGGTGCAGCACGGCACGCTCGCCGCGCCCGCCGTCGCACCCGGGTCGGAGGGGACCGTCCGCGTCCCGTACCGCAGGCCCGCGGCGCCGGAGCCCGGAGCCGAGTACTTCCTCGACCTCTCCTTCGTCCTGCGGGCCGGGACGCGCTGGGCCGGCGCCGGGCACGAGGTGGCCGCGGAACAGCTCGCGCTGGACTGGCACACGCCCGCGCGGACGGCGGCCGCGCCGCGCGGCGAGCTCACGCCGGTGGAGAGCGACACCGAGGTCACGGTGACCGGGCGGGAGGTGGAGGTGGTGCTCTCCAAGGAGTCCGGGACGCTCTCCGCGTACACCTGGCGCGGGCGGCGGCTGCTCGTCGAGGGTCCCGTGCCGAACTTCTGGCGCGGGCCCACCGACAACGACATCGGGCGCAGGTTCCCGGCCACCGCGCGGACCTGGCGGGAGGCCGGCACCCGGCGGACGGTGACGTCGGTGAGCGTCACGCGGCCCGCGTCCGGCGAGGTCGTCATCGAGGTCGGCTGCACGCTGCCCACCTCGCCCGGCGCCTGCACGTGGCACACCGTGTTCACCGTGCGCGCCGACGGCGAGGTGCGGGTCCGGCACACCCTCGACGCCGCGGCCGGGCTGCCGGACCTGCCCATGGTGGGCGCCCTGCTGACGGTCCCGGCCGGTTTCGAGCGGCTCGACTGGTTCGGCCGGGGGCCGCACGAGAACTACCAGGACCGCAGGACCGCCGCGTTCGTGGGCCGCTACCGCTCCACCGTCGACGAACAGATGGCGCCGTACGTCCGTCCCCAGCAGACGGGCAACATGACGGACGTACGGCGCCTGTCGCTGACCGACCGGGCCGGTGACGGGCTCTGCGTGCTCGCGGACCCGGCGGACGGCGAACCGCTCCTGGAGACCAGCGCCCTGCATCACTCGCCGTTCGACCTGGACGGGCCCCGGCACCCCCATGAGCTGAAGCGGCGGGACGAGACGGTGCTCCTGGTCAACCACCGGCAGATGGGCGTCGGCGGTATCAACTCGTGGGGCGCGGCACCGCTCGCGGAGTACGTGCTGCGCTCGGGGCGGACGTACACGTACGCCTACCGGCTGCGGCCCGCCCAGGGGAGGCTCTAGCCCCGGAGCCGGTCGGCCCGGCGGATCGCGTCGGCCAGCCGGCCAACCGCCTCGTCCTGCGCGACGGTCGCCAGCCGGTCGGCGCGGTCGGCGAGCCGGCCGAGCGAGGGGCGGGCCGGGAGCGCGGGCCGGCGGTCCTCGCCCCGGCGGAGGTCGTCGGCGAAGTAGGCGGCCACGGCGGCGACCTGGAGGCCGGGCGACGCCCTCCACAGGTCGTCGCCGAGGGAGGCCGCCTCCAGCCGGCCGGACTCCTCGTGCGGGGTGCGGTCGCCGGGGTCGAGCCAGCGGACGCTCGCGGTGGCGAGATGCCCGGAGGCGCCCGGCCTGGTGCGGACGGCGTACAGGGCGGTGACGGTGTGGCCGGGGCCGACCTCGCCGCCGTCCACCCGGTCGTCGCGGAAGTCCTCGTCGGCGACCTGCCGGTCGTCGTAGCCGACGAGCCGGAACGTCTCGACCGTCGCGGGGTCGAAGGCGACCTGCGCCTTCGCGTCGCGGGCCGTGAGGTCGATGTTGCGGGGGAGTTCCTCGCAGAAGACCTTCCTGGCCTCCGCGTCGTTCGAGACGTACGTGGTGTGGCCGTCGCCCTTGTCGGCGAGGCGCTCCATCAGGGCGTCTCCGTAATCGCTGCCGACGCCGACGCCGAACAGGGTGATGCCGTGCTCGCGGCGGGCGTCCGAGACGCGCTCCAGGATGCTGTCCGCATCGGTGTCGCCGGTGTTGGCGAGCGCGTCGGAGAGCAGGACGACCCGGTTGGTGGCACCCTCGCGCAGACCCTCCACGGCGGTGTCGTACCCGGCGCGGACGCCCTCGCCGAGGTTGGTCGAGGACCGCGGCTCCAGGCGGCGGACCGCGGCGTGGACGCGGTCGCGGTGGCCGCCGAGCCGGGTCATCGGCAGGACGGTCTCGGCCTCGTCGCTGAAGGCGACCAGGGCGACCGCGTCGTCGTCGCGCAGCCGGTCCGTCATCACCCCGAGGGAGTCCTTGACCAGGTCCAGACGGCCCGGTTCGGCCATGGAGCCGGAGACGTCGACGACGAAGGTGAGGGCGGCGGGCGCGCGTTCGCCCTCGGGCCGTTCCTCCCGCGTGGCGAGGCCGACCCGGACCAGCGACCAGTCCTCGGCGTCGGTGCGGGCGCCGTCGACGGTGACCGAGAAGCCGTTTCCGTCGGGGCGTTCGTAGTCCTGGCGGAAGCTGTTGACGAACTCCTCGGGGCGGACGGTCGCCGGGTCGGGCAGCCGGCCGCCGGCGAGCGTGCGGCGGGCGTAGCCGTACGAGGCGGTGTCGACGTCCAGGGCGAAGGTGGAGAGGTGGTCGGGGGACGGGGCGGCGTCACGGTCGCCGTCGCCGGTCTCCTCCCCGGGCCGCTCGCCCTCCGAGGTGCCCGGCCTCGGCGCCGGGGCCGGCCAGCCGGTCCCGCCTCCACGGGACTTCGCGGCGCCGTCCGACGCCCTGCTGCCGTCCGCGCCGCCGCCGCAGCCCGTGAGCAGCAGGCCGCCCGCGAGCGTCAGCGCGAGCAGCCCCCCGCGCAGCCGCCGTATGTGGTCCATCCCCATCCGTGCCCCCTCGGTGAACGGTCCGGCTCCTGGCCTACGTCTGTGACTGTGACGTCCGAGGGGGCCGGGATGTGCGCCACGGGGCGTTGCGGATGCGTCTCGATGCGGCCACGGTGAGCGGCCGCCGAGACCGGCGGGTGACCTTCCGGAGACCTACGACACGATGTCCTTGCGCCGGAAGCCGCGGAAGGCCAGGGCGAACAGCACGAGCGCGTACGCCGTGGACACCGCGGCGCCCTGGATCATGCCGCTCCATTCCAGGTCCGGCTGGACGGCGTCCGCCCAGGCGAACTGCCAGTGCGCGGGCAGGAAGTCGCGCCAGTCGCCGAGGGCGGTCACCGCGTCCAGCACATTGCCGGCGATGGTCAGTCCGACCGCGCCGCCGACCGCGCCGAGCGGGGCGTCCGTCCTGGTCGACAGCCAGAACGCGAGCCCCGCGGTGACCAGTTGGGACACGAAGATGTACGCCACGACGATCAGCAGGCGCTGGGTCGCGGTGCCCGTGGACAGCTCTCCGCCGGTCGGGACCTCCAGCGGGCCCCAGCCGTACGCCGCCGTGCCCACCGCCAGCGCGACGACCGGGAGGAGCACCATGGCGGCCAGGCTGAGGCCGAGTGCGACGGTGAGCTTGGACAGGAGCAGCCGGGTCCTCGGGACCGGTGCCGCCAGCAGATAGCGCAGCGACGACCAGCTCGCCTCGGAGGCGACCGTGTCCCCGCAGAACAGCGCCACCGGGATCACCAGCAGGAAGCCGGCCGACACGAACAGGTTCACCGCGGCGAAGTTCGCGCCGGACGCGGTGGCCGTGTCCATCAGCGTCACCTGGCCGTTGCGCCCGCCCGGTTCGCCGCCGATCGCGAAGGCGACGACGAGGACGAACGGCAGCAGCGCGAGCACGGCCCCCATGACCAGGGTGCGGCGGCGCTTCAGCTGCCGTGCGAGCTCCACCCGCAGCGGCAGGGTCCGTCGCGCCCGGTAGCCGTCGGCCGTCTCGGTCCGCTCGGTGAGGGTGCTCACGCGGAGCCTCCGATCAGGGTGAGGAAGGCGTCTTCGAGCCGCCGGTGGGGGCCGACCGAGCGCACGGGCACATCGAGCCGTACGAGTTCGACGACCAGGTTCTCCGCGCTTGCCCCGGTGGCGAGCCGGACCAGGAGTCCGTCGTCGGTGACGACGGCGGAGGTCACGCCGGGCAGCGCGCCGACCTTCTCGGCGAGCGGCTCGGCCACGGGTGAGCCGGTGCCGACGAGGAGGGTGTCGCCGGAGCCGATGATCTCGTGCACGGGCCCGGCCTGGACCAGCCTGCCGCGGTCCATGACCACCAGGTGGGTGCAGGTCTGTTCGACCTCGGCCAGGAGGTGGCTGGAGACGATGACGGTACGGCCGGCCGCGGCGTAGCGGATCATGACCTCGCGCATCTCGCGGATCTGGGGCGGGTCGAGGCCGTTGGTCGGCTCGTCCAGGATCAGCAGGTCCGGCAGGCCCAGCATGGCCTGGGCGATGGCGAGGCGCTGGCGCATGCCCTGGGAGTACGTGCGCACCGCGCGGGCCAGGGCGTCGCCGAGGCCGGCGATCTCCAGGGCCTCGTCCAGGTGGGAGTCCTCGGGCGGGCGCCCGGTGGCCCGCCAGTACAGCTCCAGGTTCTCGCGGCCCGAGAGGTGCGGGAGGAACCCGGCGCCCTCGACGAAGGCGCCGACGCGGGAGAGCACCGGGGCACCGGGCCGGATCGCGTGCCCGAAGACGCGGATCTCGCCGTCGTCGGGGCCGATCAGGCCCATGAGCATGCGCAGGGTGGTCGTCTTGCCCGCGCCGTTCGGCCCGAGCAGGCCGAGGATCTGGCCCTTCTCGACGCGGAAGGACAGGTCCCGTACCGCGTACCGGTCCGCCGACTTCGCGTACTGCTTGCTCAGTCCGGTGATCTTCAGGGGGACGTCGGCCAGTTCGGGGTCGGGCGGCCCGGCTGAGGCACGGCGGCGGCCGGTGAGCAGCAGGGCGAGCGCGGCCAGGGCGCCGGCCACCGGCAGCCACCACACCCAGGCGGGCAGCGGCGCGGGCGCGGTCCGCACGTCCGGCGCGGTCGGGACCCGGAGGTCGCCCTTCAGCGACACCGTGTACGTGGCGGGGGCGGCCGGGGACGCGTAGCCGAGGTCCGTGGAGGCGAGGGCCAGACGCAGCCGGTGGCCCTTGCGCATCTCGTGGTCGATGGCGGGCAGGGTCAGCCGGACGTCCTTGCCGGCCTTCGCGCCCTCCACCCGTACGGGCGTCACCAGCTGGGCGGGCAGCAACTGCCGGGAGTCGCCGGGTCCGACGTCGTACACCTTCCCGAAGAGGACGGCGTCGTCGGTGGTCGACTTCACGTGCACGGTCGCCGTCGGAGATCCCGTGACCCGCAGGTCCGCGGCGAGCGGGGCGGAGGTGAACTTCGCGAACTGGCCCGGGAAGTCGACCGACACCCCGACGCCGAGGGAGGACAGCTGGGAGATGCCGCCGGAGTCGTCGAGGCCGGGGAGGGCGGAGATGGCGGGCGGACTGGCCCCCGCGGGGTTGCGGACGCTCTGCTCGCGTCCGCTCAGCGCGACCTTCCGCAGTCCGCTCTCCAGGCCGGGGTAGGTGTCCGCGCTCGCGCCCCGCAGCTGTGCGGCGCCGTCCGTGGAGTCGACGCCCCCGGTGCGGGTGACCCGGAAGGCGGGGCCGGTGTCGGCGCTCTCGTCGCCCTTCAGGTAGCGGTCGAACCATGTGGCGACGCGGGCGTGGACCCGGTCGCTCTCCTTGTCGCCGCCGTCGTGGCCCCCGGAGATCCAGTCGACGCCGACCGGTGCGCCGTTGGCCCGGATCGCGTTGGCCGTCGCGTCGGCCTGGCCGAGCGGGAACAGCGAGTCGGTCTGGCCCTGCACCAGGAGCGTGGGCACCTTGATGCGGTCGCCGACGGCGGACGGGGAGCGGGCGTCGAGCAGGGCGCGCGCCCGCGCGTCCGGCTTCCCGGCCTCCGCGACGCGGTTGTACATGGCGCACAGCCGTGCCTCGAAGCGCTCGCAGCCGCCGCCGGAGTTGATGAACAGGCCGGCCCACAGCTTCTTGAGGACCCCGTTCGGGAAGAGGGCGTCCGCCAGGTTCCAGTAGGTGATCGACGAGGCGACCGCGTCGACCCGCCGGTCGTACCCGGCGGCCAGCAGGGAGACCGCTCCGCCGTAGGAGGCGCCGCTGAGGCCCACCCGCGGGTCGCCGCGTCCGTCCAGCTCGACCTCGGGCCGCTCGGCCAGCCAGTCGATGAGCCTCGAGACGTCGGCGACCTCGCCCTTGGGGTCGTTCAGGCCGATCTTCCCGGTGGAGCCGCCGAAGCCGCGCGCCGACCAGGTCAGCACCGCGTATCCGTCGCGGGCGAGCTGCTCGGCCTGGCCCCGCACGTCCGCCTTGCTGCCGCCGAAGCCGTGGGCCAGCAGCACGGCCGGGCGGCGGCCGGAGCCCGCGGTGAAGTACGACGTGTTGATCTTCACCCCGTCGCCCATGGCCATGGCCCGGTCGGCGCGGTGAACGGTCGGGGGCTCGTCCGAGGCGGCGGCCGTCCACGTGCCGGCACCGGCGAGCACGACGACGGCGGCCGCGGCGGCGGCCCACCGGCGCGGCCCCCGCGGTGCGGGCCCGCGCAGTCGGGGCAGTCGAAGATCCATGCGTCAACCGTAAGGGGGGCCGCCGTCAACCGGTGCAGCCACCGGGCTGAACCCGGGCCCCTCCCCTGGGAGTACGGTCGCGCCCCCGCGTACCGCGCCCGTGGTACGCGGTGCCGCGGGGCCGCGGCTCAGGCCTCCCCGTCCTCCGGGATCGACACCAGCCAGCGGGTGTCACGGCGGGGACGCAGGTAGAAGGCCCAGTACAGGGTTGCGACGGCGGTGATGCCGCCGGTCCACAGGAGGTAGCCCGCCTCCTGCTGACTCAGGATGTAGGCGAGGACGCCGATCAGCAGGACGGGTACGGCGGGCCACAGCGGCATGCGCCAGGCGGCCGTGTGGGCGTGCGTTCCGCGCCGGGCGAGCAGGGCGGCCACCGCGACCAGCAGGTACATGGCGGTGACGGAGACCCCGGTGACGCCGTACAGGGTGTCCAGGTTCACGAAGCACAGGACCGCGCCGGGGACGCCCACGAGGAGGGTGGCGACCCACGGGGAGCCGAAGCGGCCGAGGCGGGACAGGCCGCGGTTGACCGGCTCGGGCCAGGCCTTGTCGCGGGCGGAGGCGAACAGGACGCGGGAGTTCTGGATGACCATGACGATGCCCGCGTTGATGATCGCGAGGGCCACGCACAGGCTGACGAAGGTGCCGACGGCGGAGTTCGACCAGGTGGTGACCATGGTGCTGATGTCGCCGCCGCTGAGGGCCGCCAGGTCCGGGGCGCCCATGGTGATCGCGACGACCGGCACCAGGATGATCACCGACGAGATGGCGAGGGTGGCGAGGACGGTACGGGCCACGTTGCGGCGCGGGTTCTCCAGCTCCTCGGAGAGGTAGACCGCGGTCGAGAAGCCCTGGGTGACGAAGAGGGCGATGGCGAGCCCGGAGACGATCAGCATGGCCGTGACGGTGTCCGTGTGACCGCCGGCGTCCGCGACCTGGAAGGAGACCAGGCTGCCCGCGCCGCGCTCACCGTGCGCGAAGCCGAGGACCGCCACGACGGCCGCGGCGATGACCTCGAGGACCAGGAAGACGCCGGTGATCCAGGCGTTGGCGCGCAGGTCGAGCAGGCCGGCGAGGGTGGCGAGCAGCATGACCGCGGCGCCCGCGTAGGACGGGTCGAGGTGCACGATCGGGGCGAGGTAGTCCGCGGTGCCCATGGCGATCACCGGCGGCACGATCATGACCACCAGCAGGGAGAGCACGAAGACGAGCCAGCCGGCGAGGCGGCCGGCCATCGTCGAGACCATGGCGTACTCGCCGCCCGCGCTGGGGATGAGGGTGCCCAGCTCCGAGTAGCAGAACGCCACGGCGATACAGAGGAGCGAGCCGATCGCGATGGTGAGCGCGGTCGCCGTGCCGAGGGACGAGAAGAGGTCGGGGACGACCACGAAGAGGGTGGAGGCGGGGGTCACGCAGGAGAGCGTCAGCAGGGTGCCGCCGACGATTCCGATGGAGCGCTTGAGCTTGCGGGGGCTGCCCGGCGCCGTGGGGGCGGCGGCCGGGGCGGCGGTCTCGACAGGGCGGAGCGTGTCGGTCATGGAGCGGTTCCGATCGACTCGTGCGGCAGTGCTTGGGGCGGGAGCGATATCGCCTCCGGCGGCTCGCGTTGTTCTTCTGTTCGTCCGCTCCCGGCGCTGCATGGAACCCCGACGAAAACCAGCACGTCAATGGCTGTTTACCTACGGAATCCGCAGTTGCGTGGCGGCCCGGGTCACATGCCTTTCGCAGGCCCCGACGCACGGAGATGGCAATCATCAAGCTCTTCGTAAAGGTGACCTTGCTTTCCAAGGTCGAATACTCTCGTGACCTGCGTCACCCGTTTCATCCCCTCTGAACGAGAACCGCAGCTTCGGCGTCAAAAAAACGTGGAGGCGTCCGCAACGCGGACGGCTCCACTGCCTGCGCCGATCACACTCAGTGGTTGCGCGGGAACCCCAGGTCGACACCGGCGGGGGTGTCCGCCGGGTCGGGCCAGCGAGTGGTCACGACCTTGCCGCGCGTGTAGAAGTGCGTGCCGTCGTTGCCGTAGATGTGGTGGTCCCCGAAGAGGGAGTCCTTCCAGCCGCCGAAGGAGTGGTAGCCGACCGGCACCGGGATCGGCACGTTGACGCCGACCATGCCCGCCTCCACCTCCAGCTGGAAGCGGCGGGCGGCGCCGCCGTCCCGGGTGAAGATCGCCGTGCCGTTGCCGAACGGCGAGGCGTTGATGAGGTCGACGCCCTCCTCGTACGTGTCCACGCGCAGCACGCACAGCACCGGGCCGAAGATCTCGTCCCGGTAGGCGTCGGCCGTCACCGGGACCCGGTCGAGCAGCGAGAGCCCGATCCAGTGGCCGTCCTCGTGGCCCTCGACCGTGTAGCCGGTGCCGTCCAGGACGACCTCGGCGCCCTGCGCCGCCGCGCCCGTCACGTACGAGGCCACCTTGTCGCGGTGGGCCGCCGTGATGAGCGGGCCCATCTCGGAGGCGGGGTCGTTGCCGGGACCGATCTTGATCTTCTCGGCGCGCTCGCGGATCTTGTGCACCAGCTCGTCGCCGACCGCGCCCACAGCGACGACCGCCGAGATGGCCATGCAGCGCTCACCCGCCGAGCCGTACGCGGCCGACACGGCGGCGTCGGCGGCCGCGTCCAGGTCGGCGTCGGGCAGGACCAGCATGTGGTTCTTGGCGCCGCCGAGGGCCTGTACGCGCTTGTGGTTCGCGGCGGCCGTGGTGTGGATGTGACGGGCGATGGGCGTCGAGCCGACGAAGGAGACGGCCGCCACGTCCGGGTGCTCCAGCAGCCGGTCGACGGCCACCTTGTCCCCGTGCACGACGTTGAAGACACCGTCCGGCAGACCGGCCTCGGCCAGCAGCTCGGCGATCTTCATCGAGGCCGACGGGTCCTTCTCGGACGGCTTCAGCACGAAGGTGTTGCCGCAGGCGATGGCCATCGGGAACATCCACATCGGCACCATGGCCGGGAAGTTGAACGGCGTGATGCCGGCCACGACGCCCAGCGGCTGACGGATGGACGACACGTCCACACGGCTGGCGACCTGCGTGGACAGCTCGCCCTTCAGCTGCACGTTGATGCCGCAGGCCAGCTCGACGATCTCCAGGCCGCGCGCGACCTCCCCCAGCGCGTCCGAGTGGACCTTGCCGTGCTCGGCGGTGATCAGCTCGGCGATCGCGTCCCGGTTCGCGTCGAGCAGCGCCCGGAACCTGAAGAGGATGTTCGTGCGCTGCGCGAGCGAGGACTGCCCCCAGGTCGCGTACGCCTCCTTGGCGGCGGCGACCGCCGCGTCGACCTCGTCGGCGCTCGCGAAGGCGACCTTGGTGGTGACGGCGCCGGTCGCCGGGTCGGTGACCGGGCCGTACGTACCCGACGTGCCTTCGGCGGGCTTGCCGCCGATCCAGTGGTTGACGATCTTCGTCATGCCAGTAACTCCCTCACAGATGGCGGCGCCGGGTGGAGACGTGCCGGTCGTACTCGTCGCGCGCCTTGACCGCCGACGGGCGGGTCGCGGTCTCGGCCACAGGTACATCCCACCAGGCCTGGGCCGGAGGCGCGCCCGACACTGTGTCTGCCGTTTCGGTCTCCACGTAGACACATGTGGGAGTGTCCGCGGCGCGTGCCTCGGCCAGGGCCGCCCGCAGGTCGCGCACGGTCTTCGCGCGCAGGACGCGCATGCCGAGGCTGGCCGCGTTGGCGGCGAGATCGACGGGCAGCGGCGCGCCGGTGTAGGCGCCGTCGCCCGACCGGTAGCGGTACGCGGTGCCGAACCGCTCGCCGCCCACGGACTCCGAGAGGCCGCCGATGGACGCGTATCCGTGGTTCTGCAGGATCAGCACCTTGATCGGGACGTTCTCCTGGACGGCGGTGACGATCTCCGTCGGCATCATCAGATACGTGCCGTCGCCGACCAGCGCCCACACGGGCCGGCCGGGCGCAGCCATCCGCACGCCGATCGCGGCCGGGATCTCGTAGCCCATGCACGAATAGCCGTACTCCACGTGGTACTGGTCCCGCGACCGCGCCCGCCACAGCTTGTGCAGGTCACCGGGGAGCGAACCGGCCGCGTTGATGAGGATGTCCTGCTCGTCCACCAGGGCGTCGAGCAGGCCGAGCACCTGCGGCTGGGTCGGCCGGAGGTCGGGGTCCTCCGCCTCGAACGCCGCGTCGACCCGGTACTCCCAGCGCTCCTTGTCGTCGGTGTACTCGGTGACGTAGGCGGGTTCCGCGCGGTGGCCGTGCAGGGTGAGGGCCTCGGTCAGCTCCTCCAGGCCGGCGCGGGCGTCCGCGATCAGGGTCCGCCCGGCCAGCTTGTGCCCGTCGTGGGGCGCGATGTTCAGGTTGAGGAAGCGGACGCCCGGCCCCGCGAAGAGGGTGCCGGAGGCCGTGGTGAAGTCGGTGTAGCGGGTGCCGACGCCGATCACCAGGTCGGCGGTGCGGGCCAGTTCGTCGGCGGTCGCGGTGCCGGTGTGGCCGATGCCGCCGACGTCCTGGGGGTGGTCCCACCTCAGGGAGCCCTTGCCCGCCTGGGTGGAGGCGACCGGGATGCCGGTGGCCGCGGCCAGCTCCGCGAGCACGTTCTCGGCGCGGCTGTGGTGGACTCCGCCGCCCGCGACGATCAGCGGACGCCGGGCCTCGCGGACGGCCCGTACGGCGGCGGACAGTTCACCGGAGTCGGGGGCCGGGCGCCGGACGGTCCACACGCGCTCCGCGAAGAACTCCTCCGGCCAGTCGAAGCTCTCCGCCTGCACGTCCTGCGGCAGCGCGAGGGTGACCGCGCCCGTCTCCACCGGGTCGGTGAGCACCCGCACCGCCTGGAGCGCGGCCGGGATCAGCGCCTCGGGGCGGGTGATCCGGTCGAAGTACTTCGACACGGGACGCAGGCAGTCGTTGACCGACACGTCGCCCGCGTGGGGGACCTCGAGCTGCTGGAGGACCGGGTCGGCCGGGCGGGTGGCGAACACGTCACCCGGCAGCAGCAGCACCGGCAGGTGGTTGACCGTCGCGAGGGCGGCGCCGGTGACCAGGTTGGTGGCGCCGGGGCCGATCGACGTCGTCACGGCGTGTGTGGACAGCCGGTTGCGCTGCCGGGCGTACCCCACCGCCGCGTGCACCATGGACTGTTCGTTGCGGCCCTGGTGGTACGGCATCTCGTCCGCGTACTCGACGAGCGCCTGCCCGATCCCGGCGACGTTCCCGTGGCCGAAGATGCCCCAGGTGGCGCCGATCAGCCGCTGCCGCTCGCCGTCCCGTTCCGTGAACTGGGCGGCCAGGAAACGCACCAGCGCCTGCGCGACCGTCAGACGGGTCATCGGTATCCCTCCGTGCTCTCCACGTGTCCGGGGTGGAAGCAGATCCGCCACTCCCGCTCGGGACCCGGGCCCGCCATCACGTTCAGGTAGTACATGGTGTGCCCGGGAGCCGCGACGGACGGGCCGTGCCAGCCGTCGGGTACGAGGACCGCGTCGCCGGTCCTGACCTCGGCCAGCACGTCGGCGCCCCCCTCGCGGGAGGGGAACACGCGCTGGTAGCCGAACCCGTTCGGGCCCTCGATCTCGAAGTAGTAGATCTCCTCGAGCTGCGACTCGGCGCCGGGGCGGTGCTCGTCGTGCTTGTGCGGCGGGTACGAGGACCAGTTGCCGCCGGGGGTGATCACCTCGACGGCGATGAGCCGGTCGCAGTCGAAGGCGTCGGCGGAGGCGAAGTTGCGCACCCGGCGGGCGCAGGTGCCGCTGCCGCGCTCTTCGACGGGAACCTCCGGTGCGGGGCCGTAGCGGGCGGGGAGTCGGCGCTCGCACTTCGCTCCTGCCAGGGCGAAGCGGCCTCCCGCACCGGAGGCGATCAGTGTCCGGGCGTCACGGGGCACGTAGGCGAAGTCGGTGACTCCCGCGAATACGCTTTCCCTGCCCCGGAGATGGAACTCCTCGTCCTGCGTGCGCACCGTGCAGCCGCCCTCCAGGGGCAGCACGATCCACTCGCTGTCGCCGCTGGTGAAGGTGTGCCCGCCACCGGGGCCGAGTTCGACGACGCGCAGGCTGCTGTGCCGCCAGCCGGCCCGCCCGGGGTCGATGTCGACGGCGTACAGCGGGCCCGCCGTGGCGCCCTTGGGGACGTACAGGTCGTTGTTCGTCATCCGGTCCTCACAGAAGTCCTACGGCGGTGTCGACCGCTGCGGTCACGTCCCCGTCGGCCGGGTAGAGCAGGGAGCGGCCGACGACCAGCCCCCGCACGGTGGGCAGCCGGAGTGCGCCGCGCCACTTCTCGTACGCGCCGTCCTGGTCCTCGCCGACGTCACCGCCGAGCAGGACGGCCGGCAGGGTGGAGGTCTCCATGACGCGGGCCATGTCGTCCGGGTCGTCGGTGACGGGCACCTTCAGCCAGGTGTACGCCGAACTGCCGCCCAGGCCGCTCGCGATGGCGATGGACTTGGTGACGGCCTCCGCGCCGAGGTCGGTGCGCAGCGCGCCGCTCGCCGGGTCGCGGCGGCACAGGAACGGCTCGACGAACACCGGGAGGCGGCGCTCCGCCATCTCGTCGACGACCCGGGCGGCGGACTCCAGGGTGCGCAGCGAGCCCGGGTCGTCGTAGTCGATGCGCAGCAGCAGCTTCCCGGCGTCGAAGCCGAACCGCTCGATGTCGCGCGGACGGTGCCCGGTGAACCGGTCGTCGAGTTCGAAGGCGGCACCGGCCAGGCCGCCGCGGTTCATCGAGCCGAGGACGACCTTGTGGTCCAGGGCGCCGAGCAGGAGCAGGTCGTCGAGGATGTCGGCGGTGGCGAGGACGCCGTCGACGCCGGGGCGGGACAGGGCGAGGCACAGCCGCTCCAGGAGGCCGGCGCGGCTCGCCATCGCGAACTTGCGGTCGCCGACGGCGAGGGCGCCGCGGGCCGGGTGGTCGGCGGCGATGATCATCAGGCGGCGGCCCTCGTCCACCAGGGGGCGCCGGGCGCGGCGGACGGCGGCCTCGGCGATCGCCTCGGGGTGGTGGGCGCGGGTGCGGACGAGTTCGGACACGTCCACCGGGGCGAGGGCGCCCGGAGCGGCGGACCGGCCGCCGCCGGCGCCCTCCTCGTGCCGCGCCCCGCCGACGTGGCCCGCCCTCACCGCACCGCTCCCGCGGCGAGCGCGTCCTCGACCTCGTCCGGCGTCGGCATGGCCGAGGAGCACTCCAGGCGGGAGGCGACGATGGCACCGGCCGCGTTCGCGTACCGCATGACGCGCTCCAGGTCCCAGCCGGCGAGCAGGCCGTGGCACAGGGAGCCGCCGAAGGCGTCGCCGGCGCCGAGGCCGTTGAGGACGGTCACCGGCAGCGGCGGGACCTCGGCGGACGTGCCGTCGCGGTGGACGGCGAGGACACCCTTGGGCCCCTGCTTCACGACGGCGAGTTCGACGCCGGCCGCCAGCAGGGCGCGCGCGGCGGCGTGCGGGTCGCGCTCGCCGGTGGCGATCTCGACCTCGTCGACGTTGCCGACGGCGACCGTGGTGTGGCGCAGGGCCTCGGCGTAGAAGGGGCGCGCCGAGGCCGGGTCCTGCCAGAACATGGGGCGCCAGTCGAGGTCGAAGACGGTCGTACCGGCCGCGGCCCGGTGGGCGAGCGCCGCGAGTGTCGCCGTGCGGCTGGGCTCCTCGCTGAGGCCCGTGCCCGTCACCCAGAAGATCCCGGTCGCGCGGACGGCGTCCAGGTCGAGTTCGCGAACGTTGATCTCCAGGTCGGGCGCCTTGGGCTGCCGGTAGAAGTAGAGCGGGAAGTCGTCCGGCGGGAAGACCTCGCAGAAGGTGACCGGGGTGGGCAGTCCGGCGACCGGCGTCACCCAGCGGTCGTCGACGCCGAAGTCCCGCAGCGCCTCGTGGAGATACGTGCCGAAGGGGTCGTCGCCCGTACGCGTGATCACGGCCGTACGCCGCCCGAGCCGGGCCGCGGCCACCGCGACGTTGGCCGCCGAACCGCCGAGGAACTTCCCGAAGGACGAGACCCGGGCCAGCGGGACGCCCGTCTGCAGGGGGTAGAGGTCCACGCCGATCCGCCCCATGGTGATCAGGTCGTACGCCATCGAGATCCCTTCGCTTCGGCTGTCCCCAGGTCTAGCCCGGCCCGGGGAACCCTGTCAACGTTTTGTCCAGACATTCGGACCAGGCCTTGACACCTCTCCGGGGCGGTCCGAAGCTGGCGGCCATGACGCCGTTGCCACCGCAGTCGCCGCCCGAGCCGTCACGCCCCGCAGCACCCCAGCCGTCGCCGCGGTCGTCGCCTCCGTCCTCACTGTCCCGCATCCGGATCGGTTCGGCCCCCGACTCCTGGGGCGTCTGGTTCCCCGACGATCCGCAGCAGGTCCCCTGGCAGCGCTTCCTCGACGAGGTCTCCGCGTCCGGGTACGAGTGGATCGAGCTGGGCCCGTACGGCTATCTGCCGACCGACCCGGCCGTCCTCGCGGAGGAGACCGCGCGGCGCGGGCTCACCGTCTCGGCCGGCACGGTGTTCACCGGGCTGCACCGGGGGCCGGAGGTGTGGGAGTCCACCTGGGCGCACGTCTCGGCCATCGCGGCGCTCACCCAGGCGATGGGCGCCCGGCATCTCGTCGTCATCCCCTCCTTCTGGCGGGACGACAAGACGGGCACGGTGCTGGAGAGCAGCACGCTGACGCCGACGCAGTGGCGCAGCCTCACCGCGCAGACCGAGCGCCTGGCCCACGAGGTGCGGGAGCGCTACGGGCTGCGGATCGTCGTCCACCCGCACGCCGACACGCACATCGACAGCGAGGAGAACGTCACCCGCTTCCTCGACGCGACGGACTCCTCCCTCGTCTCGCTGTGCCTGGACACCGGGCACTACGCGTACTGCGGCGGCGACAGCGTCAAGCTCATCGAGACGTACGGCGAACGCATCGGCTACCTCCACCTCAAGCAGGTGGACCCGCTGGTACTGGCGGAGGTCCGGGCCGGCGAGGTGCCGTTCGGGCCGGCCGTGGCGCGCGGCGTCATGTGCGAACCGCCGTCCGGCGTGCCGGCGCTGGAGCCCGTCCTCGCCGCCGCGCAGAAGCTCGGCGTCGACCTCTTCGCGATCGTCGAGCAGGACATGTACCCGTGCCCCCCGGACAAGCCGCTGCCCATCGCGCGACGGACGCGGGCGTTCCTGAGGTCCTGCGGCGCGTGACCTCAGGGGGGCGACTGCTCGTCCAATGCGTCACTCGTGTCACAAACGACCGCTTCCTGTCACAGATGTCACGTATACGCGGGTCTTGGGTCACACCCGGGCGACAGGTACGGCTTCCCGGTCACGGTGCGTCGCCGAACGGGCACAGGCTGGGTGATCGCCAGCGCAGTGCCCGGCTCCCCCGACGGCCGCCCCCCGGCCGCCGCTGTGGCGCGCGCAGGGAGGTGCCACCGATGACCGACAGAAGGCTCTGGTCGTACAAGGAGATCGCCGCGCACATCCGGGTGCAGGCGGACACCGTCAGGTCCTACCGCAAGCACGGTCTGCTGCCCCCGCCCGACCATGTGGAGGGCGGTAAACCGTACTGGTACGCGGACACGGTCCGCGCCTGGGTCGCCTCACGGCCACGGAACCGCGGGCGCAGAGAGGACTGAGCGGGCCCGCGGGACCCGCCCCGCCGGTGCGGGGTGCGGCCCGCGGGCCGCGGTGGATCCGGGCCGGGGGCGGGAGGCCTCGTCAGCTCCAGGGCTCGACGACCGTGACCCCGGACCCCGGGGCCGCGCCCATCGCCGCCAGCGCCGCCGGTGCGGCGCCCAAGGGGATGACGGAGGTGACGAGCAGGTCGGGGCGCAGCACCCCGGCCCGTACCAGCTCCAGCATCCGCGGGTAGGCGTGCGCGGCCATGCCGTGGCTGCCCAGGACTTCGAGTTCGAGGCCGATCACCCGTGCCATCGGGACGGGGGTGGAGCCGGTCGGCGACGGCAGCAGACCCACCTGCACATGACGGCCGCGGCGGCGCAGGCCGTTCACGGAGGCGGCACAGGTGGCGGGGGAACCGAGGGCGTCCAGGGAGAGATGCGCACCGCCGCCCGTCAGCTCGCGCACCGCCTCCGCCGTGTCCGCGGTCCGCGAGGCGTCGACGCACTCGGCGGCGCCGAAGCGCCGCGCCAGTTCCAGCGCCCGGCCCGAGACGTCGACCGCGACCACCCGGGCACCGCAGGCCGCCGCGATCATCACGGCCGACAGTCCGACGCCCCCGCACCCGTGCACGGCGACCCACTCGCCCGCCGCCACCCGCCCCTGCGCGACCACCGCACGGAACGCCGTCGCGAACCGGCAGCCCAGCGCCGCCGCCGTCCCGAAGGACAGCTCCGCGGGCACGGCGACCAGATTCACCTCCGCGTGGTCCAGGGCCACGTACTGCGCGAACGAGCCCCAGCGGGTGAAGCCCGGCTGGGTCTGGCGCTCGCACACCTGCTGGTCGCCCGCCGCGCAGGCGGCACAGCTCCCGCAGGCGCAGACGAAGGGCACGGTGACGCGGTCACCGGGACGCCACCCGCTCACCCGGGCGCCCACGGCCTCGACGACACCGGCGAGTTCGTGCCCCGGGACGTGCGGCAGGGTGACGTCCGGATCGTGCCCCTGCCAGCCGTGCCAGTCGCTGCGGCACAGCCCGGTGGCCTCGACGCGCACCACCACCCCGTGCTCCGCGGGCTCCGGGTCCGCCACCTCGCGCACCTCGGCCGGCTCGCCGTACCGTTCGAACACCACTGCCCGCATCCGTCCCACCCCTCGTCCGTCGCACATCGCCCGTCGCCTGCCCGCTGCCCGTCGCGGTCGCCCGTCGCCGGCGCCTGGGGATCACCTCCGTGGGGAACGCCGGCTCCGTACCGCGTCAGACGCGGGTGGTGTGCCGGTCCAGGAGGGCCCGCAGCCGGTCGACGTCGGCGGCGGTGGTCAGCCCGTGCTTGGGCAGGACCTCGAGGCACATGATGTTGGGGTCCCGGCTGAGCAGGACGAAGTGTCCGCGGGTCTCCCGGTAGCCCTGGAGGACCGACCACTTCTGGATGAGCGTGCCGTGGTCGCTGCTGGTGGTGATCCCGGCCGGGGACACGGTGGTGCGGTACTCGCCCTGCCGTCCGACGATCCGCTGCACCTGGGCGGCCTGCAGCCGCGTATAGCCGCCCACCAGCAGGACGACGAGCAGGAACAGAGCGGTGGAGACCACGTCGACACTGCCCCGGTTCAAGGTGCCCAGCAGCCACTGCC
Organism: Streptomyces sp. NPDC043867; assembly: GCF_056435845.1. Lineage (NCBI taxonomy): Bacteria > Bacillati > Actinomycetota > Actinomycetes > Kitasatosporales > Streptomycetaceae > Streptomyces > Streptomyces sp. NPDC043867. The sequence goes on from NZ_JBWKDS010000010.1 coordinate 112,099, forward strand.
CCACCCACAGTGCCAGGAACACGCTCCGCAGCAGCAGTCCCCAGCGCCTGATCCGCTGCCGGACCCGCAGACCGGCCAGTGTGTCGGCGGGCTGCGGGCGGTACACCAGCCGCACCGCCGCCTCGTCCACATCATCGGCGGCGACTTCCGCACTGTTGCCGGTGTCCTCACGGCCCTCGGCCATGGCCCCTCCCCAGTAGGACGACCCGCGGATCCTACCGGCCCCTCCATGCCGGGGCGGGGGTCGTGGCGAGGCGGACGGCGGCCGGGCATGCCCCGCAGCCGGGCGGTGCCCTCACCCTTAGTACCCCCTAGGGGTATAGTGTGGAGTGCGTCGTGCGGGAACCCGGGTCTCACGGGTCTCCCGCCTGCACACGTACGCCCCCTGCCTCGACGAGGAGTAACGTCATGACCGCCCAGACCGGCACCCCGAACTCCGTCACCACCGTCTACCGGGTGAGCGGAATGAGCTGCGGGCACTGTGAAGGCTCCGTCTCCGGCGAGATCTCGGAGCTCGACGGCGTCGAATCGGTGAAGGCCGTCGCCTCGTCCGGTGAGGTCACCGTCGTGTCCGCCGCCCCGCTCGACGACGACGCCGTGCGCGCCGCGGTCGACGAGGCGGGCTTCGAGCTCGCCGGCCGCGCCTGATCCCGCCCCGCACCGCACCCACGGGCGAGCCCGCCCGAAGCAGCTCGCACCCGCACCCGCACCGGGCCGTACCGGCCGGCTGACACCGACTCCGTACGGCCCGGCTCACCGACTGGAGCCGACATGACCACCGCAGCAGCCCGGACCCCGGCGGCGGACCCCGCCGCGGCCGTCCCGGTCTCCGAGGTCGAGCTCGTCATCGGCGGAATGACCTGCGCCTCCTGCGCGGCCCGGGTGGAGAAGAAGCTCAACCGCATGGACGGCGTCACCGCCACGGTGAACTTCGCCACCGAGAAGGCGAGGATCGCGTACCCGGCGGGGACCCCGGTCGCCGACCTGATCGCCACCGTCGTGAAGACGGGGTACACGGCCGAGGAGCCGGCACCCCCGGCCCCCGAGGAGGAGGAGACGGCGCCCGCCGCGGACGACCCCGAACTGGCGTCCCTGCGGGAACGGCTGACCGTCAGCGCCGTCCTCGCCCTGCCCGTCGTCCTGATGTCGATGATCCCGGCGCTGCAGTTCGAGAACTGGCAGTGGCTCTCGCTCACCCTCGCGGCGCCCGTCGTCGTCTGGGGCGGACTCCCCTTCCACCGGGCCGCCCTCACCAACGCGCGGCACGGCGCGGCCACCATGGACACGCTCGTATCCGTCGGCACGCTCGCCGCCTTCGGCTGGTCGCTGTGGGCCCTGTTCTTCGGGGACGCGGGGATGCCGGAGATGCCGGGGATGCGGGGCGGCTTCGCGCTGACCGCCTCCCGCACGGACGGCGCGTCCACGATCTACCTGGAGGTCGCCGCCGGGGTCGTCGCGTTCATCCTGCTCGGCCGCTTCCTGGAGGCCCGCTCCAAGCGCCGCGCCGGTGCGGCCCTGCGGGCCCTGATGGAACTGGGCGCGAAGGACGTCGCCGTGCTCCGGGACGGCCGTGAGGTGCGCGTCCCCGTCGGCAGGCTCGCCGTCGGAGACCGTTTCGTGGTGCGGCCCGGCGAGAAGATCGCCACGGACGGCACCGTCGTCGAGGGCTCCTCGGCCGTCGACGCGTCCATGCTGACCGGCGAGTCCGTACCGGCCGACGTCTCCGTCGGCGACACCGTCACCGGCGCCACCGTCAACGCCGGAGGACGGCTCGTCGTCGAGGCGACCCGGATCGGCGCGGACACCCAGCTCGCCCGGATGGCACGGCTCGTCGAGAACGCGCAGAACGGCAAGGCCGACGTGCAGCGCCTCGCCGACCGGGTCTCCGGGGTCTTCGTACCGGTGGTGCTGCTGATCGCGCTCGGCACGTTCGGCGTCTGGCTCGCCCTCACGGGCGACACGGTGGCCGCCTTCACCGCCGCCGTCGCGGTGCTGATCATCGCGTGCCCCTGCGCCCTCGGCCTCGCCACCCCCACCGCGCTGATGGTCGGCACGGGCCGCGGCGCCCAGCTCGGCATCCTCATCAAGGGCCCCGAGGTCCTGGAGTCCACCCGCCGCGTCGACACCGTCGTCCTGGACAAGACCGGGACCGTGACGACCGGCCGGATGACCCTGCACGAGGTGTACGCCGCCGAGGGCGTCGACGAGAGCGAGGTGCTGCGGGCGGCGGGCGCCCTGGAGCACGCCTCGGAGCATCCGATCGCCCGGGCGGTCGCGGCGGGCGCCGAGGAGCGCACCGGCCCGCTGCCCGCCCCGGAGCACTTCGAGAACGTCCCCGGGCTCGGCGTGCGCGGGCGCGTCGACGGGCGGGACATCCGGGTGGGACGGCTGCCGCACGAGGCGCTCCCGCCTGAGCTGGCCCGCGCCAAGGGGGAGGCCGAGGCGGAAGGGCGTACGGCCGTCGTGGTCAGCCGCGACGGGGCGGCGATCGGCGTCCTGACCGTCGCCGACGCGATCAAGGAGACCAGCGCCGAGGCCGTACGCGCCCTGCGTGCCCTCGGGCTCACGCCGGTGCTGCTGACCGGCGACAACCGGGTGGTGGCCCGGTCCGTGGCCCGTGCCGTCGGCATCGACGAGGTGATCGCCGAGGTGCTGCCCGAGGAGAAGGTCCGCGTGATCGAACGGCTCCGCGGCGAGGGACGGACGGTCGCGATGGTGGGCGACGGGGTCAACGACGCCGCCGCCCTCGCCACCGCCGACCTCGGCCTCGCGATGGGCACCGGCACCGACGCGGCCATCGAGGCGAGCGACCTGACGCTGGTGCGCGGAGACCTGCGGGTGGCGGCGGACGCGATCCGGCTGTCCCGCAGGACGCTCTCCACGATCCGGGGGAACCTGGTGTGGGCCTTCGGATACAACGTGGCCGCGCTCCCGCTGGCCGCCGCGGGACTCCTCAACCCGATGATCGCGGGTGCCGCCATGGCCTTCTCGTCGGTGTTCGTGGTGACGAACAGCCTTCGGCTCAGGGCATTCTCATGACGGCGAAGCGGGAGTCCCTCTAGAGTCCAACGGAAGCCTCACATAAGCTCTTCACAAGGCTCGCGCAGCATCCTTACGCTTGGCCTCCGATCGACGTATCGGGGCTCTTGCGTATCTTCAGGACATATGCAAGAGACGCAGATCACAGAGATGTGAATGTAACCAACGAAGGGGTTCGTGAGTCTAAGTTGGCGATGTCAGACACGTCTTGGGGGGCGTAGCTGGCATCGGGGGACGTCTTGGGGGACGTCCCCGGAAATTGCGTTGCCGGGGCACGTACACCGGAGAGCTTTGAGCGGCCCTCCCGGTCCGTACGGGTCCCGGCAGAGCGCACCGCGTCACGCGGTGGCGCACGCAGTTCTGCTCGTTCAGCTCGCAGCGGTTCAGGCGCTGTCCCACAGACGCCCGGCCGGATCCCGTGGGGGGAATCCGCACCGGGACCAGGAAAGCGCCCTGACTGCCGGCCCGTGGGGGGACCGGCAGCAGGGCGCTTTTCCGTATTCTTTAAAGGCTCGGTTCGCCTCCGGGGCGCAGGAGCCTGTGCCGACAGACCGATCGTGCTCGGCCCTCCTGCGTCGGGCCTCCGCGCGTTCGGTCTGTCGGCACAGGCGCGCCCCTTCGGCTCACTCGCCGTAAGGGGCCGTGGGTGCAGTGACCCACGAAGTACCGGTCAGCGGGCCTCCACCGGGACGAAGTCGCGGAGGACCTCACCGGTGTAGATCTGGCGCGGGCGGCCGATGCGGGAACCCGGCTCCTTGATCATCTCGTGCCACTGGGCGATCCAGCCCGGCAGGCGGCCGAGGGCGAACAGGACCGTGAACATCTCGGTCGGGAAGCCCATGGCGCGGTAGATCAGACCCGTGTAGAAGTCCACGTTCGGGTAGAGCTTCCGCTCGACGAAGTAGTCGTCGGCCAGCGCGTGCTCCTCGAGCTTCAGCGCGATGTCCAGCAGCTCGTCGGACTTGCCGAGGGCCGAGAGGACGTCGTGCGCCGCCGCCTTGATGATCTTCGCCCGGGGGTCGAAGTTCTTGTAGACGCGGTGCCCGAAGCCCATGAGCTTCACGCCGTCTTCCTTGTTCTTCACCTTGCGGATGAAGGTGTCGACGTCGCCGCCCGAGGTCTGGATGCCCTCGAGCATCTCCAGCACCGACTGGTTGGCGCCGCCGTGCAGCGGGCCCCAGAGGGCGGAGATGCCGGCGGAGATCGAGGCGAACATGTTCGCCTGCGAGGAGCCGACCAGCCGCACCGTGGACGTCGAACAGTTCTGCTCGTGGTCCGCGTGCAGGATCAGCAGCTTGTCGAGCGCGGAGACGACGACCGGGTCCAGGTCGTACTCCTGGGCGGGGACCGAGAAGGTCATGCGCAGGAAGTTCTCGACGTACCCGAGGTCGTTGCGCGGGTAGACGAAGGGGTGCCCGATCGACTTCTTGTACGCGTACGCCGCGATCGTCGGCAGCTTGGCGAGCAGGCGGATCGTCGAGAGGTGACGCTGCTTCTCGTCGAACGGGTTGTGGCTGTCCTGGTAGAACGTGGACAGCGCGCTGACCACGGACGACAGCATGGCCATCGGGTGGGCGTCACGCGGGAAGCCGCGGAAGAAGTTCTTGACGTCCTCGTGCAGCAGGGTGTGCTGCGTGATCTCGCCCTGGAAGGTGGAGAGCTGGTCGACGGTCGGCAGCTCGCCGTTGATCAGCAGGTACGCCACCTCAAGGAAGGTGGAGCGCTCGGCGAGCTGCTCGATCGGGTAACCGCGGTAGCGGAGGATGCCTTCCTCGCCGTCGAGGTAGGTGATGGCGGATTTATAGGCAGCGGTGTTGCCGTATCCGCTGTCGAGAGTCACCAGACCGGTCTGGGCGCGGAGCTTCCCGATGTCGAAGCCCTTGTCGCCGACGGTGCTGTCGATCACCGGGTAGGTGTACTCGCCATCGCCGTACCGCAGTACTACAGAGTTGTCGCTCACGTCATCCCTCACCGACGTTGTGCCTCTTCTTCGAGGTGCCCTGACTGTCTCTACCATCCCCCATTTGGCCCTGGAGAGTGCACTCGGGGTCGACCATTGGGCCTACTGGCGGCACTCAGTGCCGCCAACCTGCTCATCCTGCCTCCCTCCGCCCCGCTTCCGGAAGTGCAGTGTGACCTTTGTGACTCATTTGATCGATCATTTTCCGCGACACGTGCGACCCCGGGCCCGGTGACCCGTTCTCACCGGGGTTCCGGCCCGTCGTCAGGGGCCGGACGGACGCGGGGCGAGGCGGTGGTCCAGGGCCGTGCACCGCCGGCCCGCGGACACCGTGCGGACCGCCTGGCCTATCGCCTTGCGGGAGCCGACGAGGACGACCAGCTTCTTGGCGCGGGTCACCGCCGTGTAGAGCAGATTGCGCTGGAGCATCATCCAGGCGCTCGTGGTGACCGGGATCACCACCGCCGGGTACTCGCTGCCCTGGGAGCGGTGGATGGTCACGGCATACGCGTGCGCCAGTTCGTCCAGTTCGTCGAACTCGTACGCCACCTCCTCGTCCTCGTCCGTGAGGACCGTCAGGCGCTGCTCGTCCGGGTCGAGCGAGGTGACGACGCCGACCGTGCCGTTGAAGACGCCGTTCTCGCCCTTCTCGTAGTTGTTCCGGATCTGGGTGACCTTGTCGCCGACGCGGAAGACGCGCCCGCCGAAGCGCTTCTCGGGCACGTCCGGGCGGGCGGGTGTGACGGCCTGCTGAAGCAGGGCGTTGAGCGCTCCGGCGCCGGCCGGGCCGCGGTGCATCGGGGCGAGCACCTGCACGTCGCGGCGCGGGTCCAGGCCGAACCTGGCGGGGATGCGCCGGGCCACCACGTCGACGGTGAGCCGGCCCACCTCCTCGGTGTCGTCCTCGACGAACAGGAAGAAGTCGTTCAGGCCCTCGGTGACGGGCTGGTGGCCGGAGTTGATCCGGTGGGCGTTCGTCACCACGCCGGACTGCCGGGCCTGGCGGAAGACGCGGGTGAGGCGGACCGCCGGAATGGGGCTGCCGTCGGCGAGCAGGTCGCGCAGGACCTCCCCGGCGCCGACGCTCGGCAGCTGGTCGACATCCCCCACGAACAGCAGGTGGGCACCCTCGGCCACCGCCTTGACCAGCTTGTTCGCGAGGAGCAGGTCCAGCATCGACGCCTCGTCCACGACCACCAGGTCGGCGTCCAGCGGCCGCTCCCTGTCGTACGCCGCGTCGCCGCCGGGCTTGAGCTCCAGGAGCCGGTGGACGGTGGAGGCGTCGGCGCCGGTCAGCTCCGCGAGGCGCTTGGCCGCCCGGCCCGTGGGCGCCGCCAGGACGATCCTCGCCTTCTTGGCGCGGGCCAGCTCCACGATCGAGCGCACGGTGAACGACTTGCCGCAGCCCGGACCGCCGGTGAGGACGGCGACCTTCTTCGTCAGCGCGAGGCGGACGGCCGCCTCCTGCTCGGGGGCCAGCTCCGCCCCCGTACGCCCCCTGAGCCAGGCGAGTGCCTTCGTCCAGTCCACGTCGTGGAACCCGGGCATCCGGTCCTCGCCGGTGCGCAGCAGGCGCAACAGCTGCGCGGACAGGGACAGTTCCGCGCGATGGAAGGGGACCAGGTAGACGGCGGTGACCGGGTCGCCGCCGTCGGGGGACGGAACCTTCTCACGCACCACGCCGGGGTCCTCGCCCTCCTCCGAGGGCGAGGCAAGCTCGGCCAGGCACTCGATCACGAGTCCCGTGTCCACCTGGAGCAGCTTCACCGCGTCCGCGATCAGCCGCTCCTCGGGGAGGTAGCAGTGGCCCTGGTCGGTGGACTGCGAGAGCGCGTACTGAAGACCGGCCTTGACCCGCTCCGGGCTGTCGTGCGGGATGCCGACGGACTGGGCGATCTTGTCGGCGGTGAGGAAGCCGATGCCCCAGACGTCCGACGCGAGGCGGTAGGGCTGGTTCTTCACCACCGAGATCGACGCGTCGCCGTACTTCTTGTAGATGCGGACGGCGATGGAGGTCGACACCTCGACGCTCTGCAGGAAGAGCATGACCTCCTTGATCGCCTTCTGCTCCTCCCAGGCGTCGGCGATCTTCTTCGTGCGCTTGGGGCCGAGGCCGGGCACCTCGATGAGGCGCTTGGGCTCCTCCTCGATGATGCGGAGCGTGTCCGTGCCGAAGTGCCGGGTGATGCGGTCCGCGAAGACCGGGCCGATGCCCTTGACCAGGCCAGAGCCGAGGTAGCGGCGGATGCCCTGGACGGTGGCGGGCAGCACCGTCGTGTAGTTCTCCACCGTGAACTGCTTGCCGTACTGGGGGTGGGAGCCCCAGCGGCCCTCCAGGCGCAGGGACTCGCCGGCCTGCGCGCCGAGGAGCGAGCCGACGACGGTGAGCAGGTCACCGGCGCCGCGGCCGGTGTCGACCCGGGCGACCGTGTACCCGGTCTCCTCGTTGGCGTACGTGATGCGCTCCAGTACGCCTTCCACCACCGCCAGGGTCACCTGGCGGGTCCCCGCCTGATTGGACATGATCCGACCGTACCGGTGGGGTGTGACAGCCGTCAGGGATCAGCGCCGGGGGTCCCCCTTGAGGGCTCCGACGAAGGGCGCGAAGGCGGTGACCGGGAAGGTGAGGGTGGCCCGGGCGGGGGTTTTGGTGTCGCGGACGGCTACGTGGGTGGGGGAGTTCGCGACCTCCACGCAACTGTTGCCGTCGCCCTCGCCGGAGTAGGACGACTTCCGCCAGTTAACGAACGTCGGCATTGGGTGCGTCACAGCTCCTCCAGCGGTCGGCCACGGGGTGCCCCTTTCACGGCCCCGACGAAGGGGGCGAAGGCGGTGACTCGGAAGGTGACAGTTGCCCGGGCGGGGGTTTTCGAGTCACGGATGGCTACGTGGGTGGTGGATTCGGCGACCTCGACGCAGTTGTTGCCGTCGCCGCCGCCGGAGTACGACGACTTCCGCCAGTTGGCGAACGTCGGCACGAGGTGCCTCACGACGACTTCACCGGCTTCTTCAGTCCCTCGACGAAAGCGGTGAAGGCAGTCGAGGCGAACGTGAGGGTGGCCTTGGACGGGACCTTCGAGTCGCGGACGGCCACGTGGGCGGGGCGGGGGGCGACCTCGACGCAGTTGTTGCCGTCGTCGGGGCCCGAGTAGGACGACTTGCGCCAATTGTCCATGGGTCCCTCACAGCTCTTTCAGCAGGCGGCTCGGGGCACCCTTTTCAGGGCCTCGACGAAGGGGGCGAAGGCGGTGACCGGGAAGGTCAGGGTTGCCCGGGCGGGGGTTTTGGTGTCGCGGACGGCTACGTGGGTGGCGGAGTTCGCGATCTCCACGCAGTCGTTGCCGTCGCCCTCGCCCGAGTAGGACGACTTCCGCCAGTTGTCGAAGACTGTCATGGGACGCCTCACAATTCTTTCGCCAGGTCGTGGATGAGTTCGCGTGACCGTTCAGGGTCGAGCGATACAGCCTGCACCCTACGGAAGTTCCTTCGATAGGTGTTCAGCTGAGCCTCAGAATCGATGAAAATCGAGCCATGGGGCGCGTCGCGCACCACTGTGTCCAGCCGGGGCAGTGACCCACCCGCGTAGGTCATCGCGCTTGAGGCATTGGCGAATCCGTCGAGGTCGAAGGGGATCACCTGAAGGGTGATGTGGTCCGCTTCGGAGACTTCGAGAAGCCGGGCGAGCTGAGATCTGGAAGTGGCGCGGTCGCTGACCCTGATGCGCAGCGCCGCCTCGTGGATCACCACCTCGTAAGGGATCGTGAGCTTCTGGCGTGCCATGCGGTGGAGTACACGCAACTCAAGTTCCTCCCCCGTGAGTTCGGGGACACGTGCGGAGAAGACGGCACGCGCGTACTCCTCCGTCTGCAACAGACCCGGCACGTACAGGATGGCCACCTGGTTCCGGAACACAGCGCGGTGTTCCAGTTCAGCCAGGTCCAGGAACGACGTCGGCAGCAACCCCCGGTACTCCTCCCACCACCCCCGCGTCCGATCCGCAGCCATGGCCACCAGCGCGTCGACGAACTCCTCGTCCGTGCACGCGTAGTGAGAGGCGAGGCGGCGCAGCCTCTGCTCGCTCACGCCCGCGAGCCCCGCTTCGATGTGGCTGATCTGAACCCTGTTGACCCCGAGCAGCGACGCCGCCTCCGTCGCGGTCAGGCCGGCCGCATCGCGGAGCCTGCGCAGTTCGACCCCCAAGCGCACCTGGCGTGCCGTCGGTTCACGCCTCAGGACCATTGACCCCCTCCCGTTCAACAAGCGCGCCGATGCGACTCGTTCGGGGTCAGATTACGCGATGGGCTTGCTCGGTCTTACCTGTTAGACCTACCGTCGGTGACGCGACGCACACCCTGCGGCACCACCGGGACCCCGGAAGCGCACCGCCCCGTCCTGCCATGACGGGCGCGACACTGCCACCGCCCCGCCCCGCAACTCCCCCTCCACCGAACGGAGTTCACATGCATGCCCGAAAACGATTCCTGGGAGTACTCCCTCCACGTCCCGAACGACCTCCGGGCCGTGACCGTCAGCCGCCGCACCCTCCGGCTGATCCTCACCATGCACGGACTGATCGGCCTCGTCGACGTCGCCGAGCTGCTCGCGACCGAGCTGGTCTCCAACGCCGTACGGCACACGAAGGGCCCCGCCGCCCTCCGGGTCCGCTGGTCGCCGCCTGGCACCCTGCGGATCGGGGCCTGGGACACGGACCCCGAACCGCCGGAGCCACCGGCGCCGTCCGGGATCGAGGAGCACCCTGAGCAGGGCCGCGGGCTGGCGCTGGTGCGGGCCTGCGCCACCGGGTGGGGCTGGCACCCGCTGGCGCGGGACGGCAACCGGGGCAAGTACGTATGGTGCGAGCTGGCGGCCGGCTGAGGCCCCCGGGGCCCGCGGGAGACGGAATCCCGCCGCCGGTCACGATTGAATCTCGGCCACCTCCCGCCCCTTGCCCTCGTGCGTGTAATCGATTCCAATCTCCCGTGTAATCGATTCCACGAGGAGGTGGAGCGACGATGGCGAGCATCAAGGACGTCGCTGCCGAGGCGGGCGTGTCGGTCGCCACGGTCTCGCGCGTCCTGAACGACCATCCGTCGGTCAGCGCGGACGCACGCGCCCGTGTCCTGACCGCCGTCCAGACCCTGGGCTACCGCCCGAACGCCGTCGCCCGCTCCCTGCGCACCGACCAGACCCGCACCCTCGGCCTGGTCATCAGCGACGTGCTCAACCCGTACTTCACCGAGCTGGCCCGCTCCGTGGAGGAGGAGGCCCGCGCCCTCGGCTACAGCGTCATCATCGGCAACGCCGACGAGCGGCCCGACCTCCAGGACCACCACGTCCGTACGCTGCTCGACCGCCGGATCGACGGGCTGCTCGTCTCCCCCGCCGACGGCGGCTCCCCCGCCGTGCTGGACGCCGTCCGCGCCGGGACCCCGATGGTCTTCGTGGACCGCTGGATCCCGGGCGTGGACGTGCCGGTGGTGCGGGCGGACGGGCGCGCGGCGGTGCGTGACCTCGTCGCGCACCTGCACGGGCTCGGCCACCGCAGGCTCGCCATCATCGCGGGCCCGGCGGCGACCACCACCGGCAGCGAGCGCGTCGAGGCGTTCCGGGAGGCGCTCGCCGAGTACGGAATCGCGCTGCCCGACGCCTACACGGGGCAGGGCGACTTCCAGGCGGAGAGCGGCCGCCGGGCCACCGAGGGGTTCCTCGCCCTGGACGAGCCGCCCGAGGTCGTCTTCGCCGCGGACAACCTGATGGCGCTCGGCGCGCTGGACGCCATCAGGGCGCGCGGCATGCGGGTCCCCGAGGACATCGCGCTCGCCGCCTTCGACGACATCCCGTGGTTCGTCCACACCGATCCGCCGATCACGGCGATCGCCCAGCCGACCGGTGCCCTGGGCCGGGCCGCCGTCCGCGCTCTGGTCGACCGCATCGAAGGGCGGCCCCCGCAGTCCGTCACCCTCCCCGCCCGCCTCGTCGTGCGCCGCTCGTGCGGCGAGAGCGCCCCCGTGCAAAGGAGCAACCCGTGAGCCATCCGGACGAGTTGCTGCGCATCGAAGGGATACGCAAGACCTTCCCCGGCGTCGTCGCGCTCGACAGCGTGGACTTCGACCTGCGCCGCGGGGAAGTGCATGTGCTGCTCGGCGAGAACGGCGCCGGCAAGAGCACCCTCATCAAGATGCTCTCCGGCGCCTACCGGCCCGACGCCGGACGGATCCTCGTCGACGGCGAGGAGGCGCGCATCCACGGGGCGCAGGACTCCGAACGCCTCGGGATCGCCACCATCTACCAGGAGTTCAACCTCGTCCCGGACCTGACGGTCGCCGAGAACATCTTCCTGGGACGCCAGCCGCGCCGCTTCGGGCTGATCGACCGCAGGACGATGGAGGCCGACGCCGCCGCACTGCTCGAACGGGTCGGCGTGCACGTTTCCCCGCGGGCGCGGGTGCGTGAACTGGGCATCGCTCGCCTCCAGATGGTCGAGATCGCCAAGGCGCTCAGCCTCAACGCCCGCGTCCTGATCATGGACGAGCCGACCGCGGTGCTCACCTCCGAGGAGGTGGAGAAACTCTTCACCATCGTGCGCCGGCTGCGCGAGGACGGCGTCGGCATCGTCTTCATCACGCACCACCTGGAGGAGATCGCCGCCCTGGGCGACCGGGTCACGGTCCTGCGGGACGGCCGCAGCGTCGGCCAGGTGCCCGCCGCCACCCCCGAGGACGACCTCGTACGCCTCATGGTGGGCCGGTCGATCGAGCAGCAGTACCCGCGCGAACGCCCTGACACAGGAGCCGCGTTGCTGACCGTCGAGGGGCTCACCCGGGACGGCGTCTTCCACGACGTGTCCTTCGAGGTGCGGGCCGGTGAGGTCGTCGGCATCGCCGGGCTGGTCGGCGCGGGCCGCACGGAGGTCGTCCGGGCGGTCTTCGGCGCCGACCCGTACGACAGCGGGTCCGTCGAGGTCGCCGGGGCCCGGCTGCCGCGCCACGACGTCGGCGCCGCCATGACGGCGGGCATCGGGCTCGTCCCCGAGGACCGCAAGGGCCAGGGGCTGCTGCTCGACGCCTCCGTCGAGGAGAACCTCGGCCTGGTCACCCTGCGCCGGGCGACCCGCGGCGGGCTCGTCGACCTCAAGGGGCAGCGGGAGGCCGCCGCCCGCATCGCGAAGCAGCTCGGGGTGCGGATGGCCGGACTCGGCCAGCACGTGCGCACCCTGTCCGGCGGCAACCAGCAGAAGGTCGTCATCGGCAAGTGGCTGCTCGCCGACACCAAGGTGCTGATCCTCGACGAGCCGACGCGCGGTATCGACGTCGGCGCCAAGGTCGAGATCTACCAGCTCGTCAACGAACTGACCGCCGCCGGCGCCGCCGTCCTGATGATCTCCAGCGACCTGCCCGAGGTGCTCGGCATGAGCGACCGGGTGCTGGTCATGGCCCAGGGCCGGATCGCCGGCGAACTCCCGGCCGCCGAAGCGACCCAGGACGCGGTGATGGCACTCGCCGTCAGCACGTCCGCCCCCGCCCACACCGGAACTACCGCAGTGGAGGACTCCCGTGGCCACTGACACGCTCAAGAGCTCATCGGGCGCCGGTGGCGCCTCGGCGGTCCGCCGCCTCCTTCTCGACAACGGCGCGCTCACCGCGCTCATCGTCCTCGTCGTCGCGATGTCGGCGCTGTCCGGCGACTTCCTGACGACCGACAACCTGCTCAACATCGGCGTCCAGGCGGCCGTGACCGCCATCCTCGCCTTCGGCGTCACCTTCGTGATCGTCTCGGCGGGCATCGACCTGTCGGTCGGTTCCGTCGCCGCGCTGTCGGCCACCGTCCTCGCCTGGACGGCGACCTCCCAGGGCGTCCCGGTGGGGATCGCGGTCCTCCTCGCCATCGCCACCGGCATAGCGTGCGGGCTGGTCAACGGCGTGCTGATCTCGTACGGGAAGCTGCCGCCGTTCATCGCGACGCTCGCCATGCTCTCGGTGGGCCGCGGACTGTCCCTGGTGATCTCGCAGGGCAGCCCGATCCCCTTCCCCGACTCCGTCTCGCACCTCGGCGACACCCTCGGCGGCTGGCTGCCGGTGCCGGTCCTCGTGATGATCGTGATGGGCCTGCTCACGGCCCTGATCCTCGGCCGTACGTACATCGGGCGCTCCATGTACGCGATCGGCGGCAACGAGGAGGCGGCCCGCCTCTCCGGCCTGCGGGTGAAGAAGCAGAAGCTCGCGATCTACGCGCTGTCCGGTCTGTTCGCCGCCGCGGCGGGCATCGTGCTCGCCTCCCGGCTCTCCTCCGCCCAGCCGCAGGCCGCCCAGGGCTACGAGCTCGACGCGATCGCCGCGGTCGTCATCGGCGGCGCCTCGCTGGCCGGCGGCACGGGCAAGGCGTCCGGGACGCTGATCGGCGCGCTGATCCTGGCGGTGCTGCGCAACGGCCTCAACCTGCTGTCCGTGTCGGCCTTCTGGCAGCAGGTCGTGATCGGTGTCGTCATCGCGCTGGCGGTGCTGCTCGACACGCTGCGGCGCAAGGCGGGGGCGACCCCGGCGGCCGCCGGGACGGGCACTCCGGGCGGCCGGGCACGGCAGGCGGGCACGTATGTGCTGGCGGCCGTGGTCGCGGCTGCCGTCGTGGGCGCGATGTCCTTCCTGCACAACGGCTCGTCGGGCGGCACGACCCAGAAGGTGGGGCTGTCCCTGTCGACCCTGAACAACCCCTTCTTCGTCCAGATCAAGGCGGGCGCGCAGGAGGAGGCGAAGAAGCGGGGCGCGGACCTGACCGTCACGGACGCGCAGAACGACGCCTCGCAGCAGGCCAACCAGCTGCAGAACTTCACCAGCGAAGGCCTCGGCTCGATCGTCGTCAACCCGGTGGACTCGGACGCGGCGGGTCCCGCGGTGCGCGCCGCCAACAAGGCCGGCATCCCCGTGGTCGGCGTCGACCGTGGCGTGAACAAGGCCGACACGGCGGCGCTGGTCGCCTCCGACAACGTCGCGGGCGGCAAGCTCGCCGCCGAGACCCTCGCCGACAAGCTCGGCGGCCGGGGCACCATCGTGATCCTTCAGGGCCAGGCAGGCACCTCCGCCAGCCGGGAGCGGGGCGCCGGGTTCGCCGCGGGCCTGAAGGAGCACCCCGGCATCAAGGTCGTCGCGAAGCAGCCCGCCGACTTCGACCGCACCAAGGGCCTCGACGTCATGACCAACATGCTCCAGGCCCACCCGGACGTGCAGGGCGTCTTCGCCGAGAACGACGAGATGGCGCTCGGCGCGATCAAGGCGCTCGGTTCCAAGGCCGGCAAGTCGGTCGCCGTCATCGGCTTCGACGGCACCCCCGACGGACTGAAGGCGGTCGAGGCGGGCACCCTGTACGCCTCCGTGGCGCAGCAGCCCAAGGAGCTCGGCCGGATCGCGGTGCGCAACGCGCTGGCCGCCGCCGAGGGCGAGAAGGTCGACCAGACCGTGAAGGTGCCGGTGAAGGTGGTCACGTCCAAGAACGTGGCCGGGTTCGGCGGCTGACGGACGGGCCGGGTCGGGGGCGCTTGCTCCGGACCCGGCCCGCATCGACGTACGGGGGCCGGACCCGGCCCTCATCGACAGACGGGGCCGGACCCGGTCCCCGTCGGTATACGGGGTCCGGACCCGGCTCCCGTCGGCATACGGGGTCCGGATCCGGCTCCCGTCGACGTACGGAAAGAGTGTGCTGATGTACGACTACGACCTGCTGGTCGTGGGATCGGCCAACGCCGATCTGGTGATCGGGGTCGAGCGGCGGCCCGCGGCCGGGGAGACGGTGCTCGGCTCCGACCTCGCCGTGCACCCCGGCGGCAAGGGCGCCAACCAGGCGGTCGCCGCCGCCCGGCTCGGCGCCCGTACGGCCCTGCTCGCGCGGGTCGGCGACGACGCGCACGGACGGCTGCTGCTCGACTCGCAGCGCGCGGCCGGTGTCGACACGGCCGGCGTGCTCGTCGGCGGGGCGCCGACCGGGGTCGCACTGATCACGGTCGACCCGTCCGGGGACAACAGCATCGTCGTCTCGCCCGGTGCGAACGGGCGGCTGACCCCGGGGGACGTCCGCGCGGCCGGGGACCTCTTCCGGGCCTCCCGCGTGGTCTCGGCGCAGCTGGAGATTCCGCTGGAGACGGTCGTGGAGACCGTACGGAGCCTGCCGGCCGGCGGTCGCTTCGTCCTGAACCCGTCACCGCCGGTGCCGCTGCCCGCCGAGGTGCTGGCCGCGTGCGACCCGCTGATCGTGAACGAGCACGAGGCCCGCGTGGTGCTCGGCGACGCGGCGGGGGACCGGCCCGAGGACTGGGCGCGGGCCCTGCTCGCCCTCGGACCGCGCTCGGTGGTCGTCACGCTCGGCGCCGACGGCGCGCTGGTGGCGGACGCGGAGGGCACGGTCCGGGTCCCGTCGGTGCGGGTCGACGCGGTGGACACCACCGGGGCGGGCGACGCGTTCACCGCGGCGCTGGCCTGGCGCCTGGGGACCGGCTCGTCCCTGGCCGAGGCCGCCGCGTACGCGGCCCGGGTGGGCGCCGCCGCCGTCACCAGGGAGGGCGCGCAGGTGTCGTTCCCCACCGCCGAGGAGGTCGCCGCGCTGTGAAGAAGGCCGGGATTCTGAACCGTCATCTCGCGGGCGCCGTCGCCGAGTTGGGGCACGGCGACGGGGTGCTGGTGTGCGACGCGGGAATGCCGGTCCCGGACGGGCCGCGCCTGGTGGACCTGGCCTTCCGGGCCGGGGTGCCGTCGTTCGCCGAGGTCCTCGACGGGCTGCTGGCGGAGCTGGTGGTGGAGGGCGGCACCGCCGCCCACGAGGTCCAGGAGGCGAACCCGGAGGCGGCGGCCCTGCTCCGGTCGCGCCTGCCCGCACTGGAGCTGGTCTCGCACGAGGAGCTGAAGTCGCGGTCGGCGGGTGCGCGGCTGATCGTGCGCACCGGGGAGGCACGGCCGTACGCGAACGTGCTGCTGCGGTGCGGGGTGTTCTTCTAGTGCCGCATCAGGCAACGTTCGCCCTGTCGACGACGGCGCGCAGGTGCCGGTCGTCGGCATGGCGGTTTCGCCGGATGATGCAGCGGCGGATCATGCTGCCCTGCTCTGTGTGGATAGCGTGGTCGGTGCCGTCCAGGGTGAAGTAGCGCAGGGCGGTGAACTGGGCCTCGATGCGGTTGAGCGGCGCTCGGGCAGCGTGAACGTCCTGGGCCGCCCGCCCTTATAGCTCGGGTAGAGCGAGTCGAGGTCGTCGGTGTTGAAGTTGTGGATCACCTCGCGGACCCGGTCGTCGCTGGTGAACGACACTTCGGCGATCTTCGCCAGGGGGATCCCCCGCGCGGACAGCAGAACCATCTGAGCCCGCCGCACCGTGCCGGGGGCCGAGCGGGGCGGGCCGCCCACCGACTAGCATCGCCGAGTTCGTGCCACCCACCGGCCCGGGCATCGCGGCGCGGCGTACAGGGGAGCTGACACGGCATGAGAACGAAGAGCGCAGCGGCGTGGGCGGTAGTGGTGCTGATGCTCGACGCAGCCGTCGGCGGCTGCGCCGAGCAATCGGACAAGGGACCGTCCGGCAGCAGCGCGAAGCACACGAAGTCCCACCGCGAACCCGAGGACAAGCCTGATTCACGGGTCGTCGAGGACGATGAAGACCACACCGTCCTCGAACTGTCCGACGGCCGGCAGGTGTCCCTCCGTTTCACTCGCCGCGGCCTGGAGGCACAGCATCGCGACGCCTCTGACGACGTCTGGTCCGCCCGGAAGACGGTCTATGAGACCGGCACCAAACCGTGCGGCGGCATCAGGGCAAAGGCGTACCGGGACACCGTGTGGCTCGCGGCCGGCTTCGGCGCGTACTGCAGGGACGGCGACGAACCGCACGATGTGATTGCGGCCGTCGCCACCGGGGACCTCTCCTCCTGGACCACCGACCCGACCAAAAACACCATCGTCTGGCCGAAGGCCCGCATCCGCGACGGTGGCGCCCGAGTGGACTTCGTCCATCGCAGCATGCTGAGAACCACCACGCTGACCTGGCGCAAAGGCTCCGGATTCGCCGGGGTGGCCACGAAGTACAAGCCCATCCACCCCTGGTTCGTGGGCCGGTGGCGAGCCACGGACGACAGCCAGCAGCTGACCCTCCACCAGGTCGAGCCGGGCAGATCCGCACGCGTGGTCATCGAGTCCCGCACCGGCCCGCGATGCAAGGGCAGCGCCGTTGTCTCCGGCATCGACCAGCACGACCTGTCCATGAGCAACTTCAAGCTCGATCAGGGCACCAGGACCGTCAACTGCCCGCCGAAGGAGACCGAGTACTCCTTCGACGTGAAGTCCTCGGACGGCCCGCTGCGCCTACGCAAGATCGGCAACCACCCGAAGACCGTCCTCACCTATGAGCGGGCGGGCTGACGTACGACTGCGCGTGAGGGGCGGCGGGCGAGTCGGACGGACGCTGGAAGAGCCCCGCGGGCGATGCCCCTCACCGGTATCCGGTCGCGTCCGCCGGCTTGCCGGCGTCGTCGACCTCGACCAGGTGGCGCCAGCAGTCGGGGCGTGAGCCGTCCAGGTCGGTGAAGCCGTACTCCTGGGCGAGTTGGCCGCTGGACAGCGACTGGCCGTTGCGGCGTGCGATGTCGCTGTCGCCGGCCAGCGCCGCGACCGCGCGTCCGACGTATGCCGGGCTCTCCGAGATGCAGAAGTGCGGGACGTCGGCCAGCGCGTCGCGCCAGTTGTCCTCGGTGACGCCGCAGTTGTCGAGCATCATCTCCGAAGGGGGTAGCACTCCCCGGGGGACGCCTGCGGTTCAGACCGTGAGGTCGTAGTCGTGCTGGTCAGAGGTGGAATAGAGCCGTTCGTGCTTGCGGGCGAGGTGGAAGGGGCGGCGCGGCTGGCCCGGCCGTGGAGGATCGTGGTCGGATGCCCGGCGACCCAGGCTTCGGCTGCCGGGGTGCCGGGCCGGTGGAAGCCGTGCGCGGCAGCCCAGACGTACTCGCTGACGTGCACGATGTCGAGCAGGACCTGCACGGTGATCCGCGCCGGTCGGCTTCGGCGCGGATCAGGTCGAGTTGGTGGCGGGCGCCGTCGACCAGGACGACCCAGGTCCGCACGTGGTCGCGGTCGCGGGCCTCGGCCTGATCGAAGGCCGCCGGTTGCCGCGCCGGGCGACACCGGCCTGTTGACCGGACTACGGGAGGACACGCCGGGCGGGAGCGCATCCCCGCTCAGGCGTCGACGGCTTCTACGACTGGGCGGTGGCGTCGGACCGCCGCTCTGCCAGGATGCAACCGGGTTCCCGCCCGGAGCCGGCCGGGTGGTCAGTCCAGTGCGGGACGTGTGCGGCGTGCGGTGTGTGCGGGCCGCCCGACTGCGGCGTACCAGACCAGGGCCGCACATATGAAGGCCGTCGCCGCGGAGACCAGTGACCTTGTGAGGGTGTCGGGCCGTGCGCCGGAAACGAGGGCGACGATCAGTGCCAGCGCCAGGGCGGTGACATGCAGCGCACGAGGGCTCCGCGTGGCGCCTGGCGCGGCGGCCGGCAGCAGCAGCCAGGTTGCGAGGCCGTAACAGGCACAGGCCAACAGTGTGGCTCCCAGCACTTCGCTGGGCCGGTGGCCGCCCATGGTCGCGCTGGCGGCGGCGATGCAGGCGAGCCACAGCACACCGGCCGTGGCGACGTAGGGGCGGATGCGGGGGGAAACCACGAGGACGGCGGCGAGGGTCAGCGCGGCGGGGATGACCGTGTGCCCGCTGGGAAAACCCTGGTCAAGGAGATTCTCCGGCGCGCCCACCAGATCGGGGCGGGGCACGGTCGATTTGAACACCTCCTTGGTTCCGATCGCGAGAATGGCGACCCCCAGCGCCGCGAACCCCTGCCGCCAGCACCGTCGCACCAGGGTGAGGAGCACGATGACGGCCAGGCCCGCCATCACGGTGGGCTTGGCGCTCAGTTCCAGCGGCGGCAGGGGCGTCGAGCCGTAGACCGATCCTGATAGGGGGTAGATCCATGCTGCTTCGCCACCCTGTATGCCGAGGTAGAACCACGGGTTCTCAGCTCGTTGCCCC
Organism: Streptomyces sp. NPDC043867; assembly: GCF_056435845.1. Classification (NCBI taxonomy): domain Bacteria; kingdom Bacillati; phylum Actinomycetota; class Actinomycetes; order Kitasatosporales; family Streptomycetaceae; genus Streptomyces; species Streptomyces sp. NPDC043867. Next base: position 131,140 of record NZ_JBWKDS010000010.1, read on the forward strand.
CACGGGGTGCAGATGGCGAGCAGGTAGACCGTCAGGAACCCCAGGGTGTACAGCAGGGCCGGCATCCACGGCCGCGTCGTACACGACGGGCTGGTGTCGTCGGGGGCCTGCTTTGAGGCCCCCGGACGGTGCGCGGGCAGGGACGGAGAATCGTGCTGAGTCATCGCTCTGTTTCTTCCGTTGGGGGGAGTTCGGTCACGCACGTGTTGCGGCACGACGTGGGCCTCCGGGCTCGGCCGGCCCACCGGGTGGTCCGCTCCTATTCGGCGAGTGCCTGCCCCTGTCGGCGCTGGGCGGCGATCGCCAGGGCGGGGAGGGGTGCGATCAGCAGGATGAGGACGACCAGGTCCGGAAAGGACTGCATGAACGCGTCCGGACGGACGACGATCGCCTGCGTGCGGACGATCGCGACCGCCGCGACGGGGATCAGCCACCGGCGGTCGCCGGTGGCGGCCGTTGCCGCCCACGCGGCGATCAGCGCGGCGACTTCGAGGGCGAACAGACCGCGCTGGAAGGTCGGACTGACGGAGATGATGTGCAGGCCCCCGGCCACGAACATGGCGAGCACGACAGGGACCAGCCAGCGGTACGAGCGGCGTCGCAGACGGCTGGGACGGCAGAGCGCCAGCACGGCGCACGCGGCGCACAGTGCCCCCGAGAGCACCAGGTCACGGGCCGTTAGCGGGGCGCCGAGACCGTAGTAGCTCAGGCCCGCCTTGCCCTCGTCGCCGAAAAGGATGCGGCCGTGGGACGTGGCGCCGGCCCACATCATGGCTGCCGCGGCCGGCAGCGCGATCCACGCTCTGCCGCGCAGCAGGGCGATCAGGCAGCCCAGCGGGAGCAGCCCGTAGGGCAGCAGCCGTATCCGCGTGGGACCTTCGGCCCACGGGTACCAGCCGGAGAAGTGGAAGGCGATGGCGTGCTGTCCGGGGTCGATGTGCAGTGCCCAGTGCCACACATCCTGCAAGTACGGAACGAGCGCCAGCGCGGCGAGGGCCAGGGCGGCCAGATGGATGCCGTCCAGCCACCACGGCCGGGCCGTGTCGTCGACGACGGCACGGGCGCGGGCCTGCACCCCGGCGCGCACCAGGGCGGCAACTTCCCGCGGCGGGGGCCAGGAGCGGCCGGGGTACGCCTCGGACAGGCAGGCCAGCACCTCCTCTCCCTGCCGGGAACGGTAGGGCTCGGGATAGGCCGCAAGCAGCAGACGGTTCATGCCGGGGCCGCTCCGGCATCCCGCGAGTGTCCGATGACGACGGCCGCCGCCTGCTGCATCCGCAGCGCCTCCCGGCCGAGCGCCTCGGTGCCGTCCTCGGTGAGCCGGTAGTAGCGCCGCGCCCGCCCGTCCACGATCTCCTCATGGCCGGCGGCCACCAGCCCGGCCCGCTCCATCCGCTCCAGCGCGCCGTAGAGAGTGCCGACAGCGATCCGGAGCCGCCCGTCGGTGGCCTGCTCGGCAGCCTTGATGATGCCGTAACCGTGCAACGGACCATCCATGAGTGCGGCGAGGATGAAGTACTGCGGTTCCGTCAAGGGAGAATTCTGTCTGGGCATGCATCGAGCATATATCGAGCTACGAAATATATCCGCCAGCCCTGGGTGATCAACGGCAGCACCTCCACGCCCGCGGCGAGCGTCACCCTCTCCCGGCCGGCGGGCGACGGCGATCTCCTCGACGCACCCGCGCGGCGTTGGCGGATGCTCTTGAGCAGGGCAGCGTGATCCGTCGCTACAGCATCTGGGGAAACAAGCACGCCGCCGACGAACGCCTCCGCGAGGTCGTGAACAGGGCGAACGTTGCCTGATGCGGCACTAGGGACTGCGGTCCCGGGATCCCGTCGCGGGGCCTGCGGTCCCGGGACCCCGTCGCAGTGGGGCCGCCCGCCCGGCTGTCCGGCGGGCGGGGCGTCAAGAAGCCGGGGTCCGGCGGTGGTCCGGGGCTGCGAGGGTCCGCTGGACCGGTGGTCAGCGGGATTTCGAAGAGGCCCGGTCCGTCGACCGGGCCCCTTCGGCTTTCCCCTCCCCCGTCAGAACCCCCGCGATCCCCCCGGATCCCCCTCCAAGAGTCCTGACGCAAACAAGACCCGCTGACCCGCGGAAGGGTTGCACGCTCTGCCGAAGTTTTTTCCCGGGACCCTCAACACCCCGCGCGGGCGCGGAAACCCGGAGTCGCGAACAAGTCCGCGTTACGTCCTGATCGTGTCACTTGGTGTCCAACGGCGTTGCCGCTGCAACGCGTCATGGGTCACGATGTTCGACGTACTGGTGAGTCATACGCGATACACGGGGGTGAATGCATGAAGTTCGACATGGGCTCCACGACCCTGGCGGACCTCGGCAAGAGCACGGTCGGATCCAGTGACGACCTGGGCACTCTGATCAAGTGGCTCGTGCAGGCCGCGGAGCCGCTGGAGGGAAAGTTCAACGGCGCGGGCAAGGCCGCGTTCGACTCGTTCAAGAGCCGCGCGGACGAGATCACCGACGCGCTGAACGGCTCGCTGGGCGCGATCCTGGGCGGCCAGGGCGGCATGGACACCGCCTTCGGCACCGGTGACACCGAGCAGCAGGACAACGCCCACCAGAACATGGGGCAGGCCAACTTCGACGCGGCCCGCTTCGGCGCCCGATAGACGACTCAGGGGGATTCAGATCATGGGTCAGAACCAGGACCGCCGCTCGTACGACACCGGCGCCTCCACCGAGGTGCAGGGCAGCCTGCAGGGCATCATCGGCCAGTTGGAGCGGGTCCTCGGCGACCGCGACCGTGCGGTGCAGGCCGCGATGGCCGAGTTCCAGGCCGACGGCGTCTCCGACGACTACCACGGCAAGGAAGTCCGCTGGAACCGCGCGGCCAACGAGGTCCGCGACATCATCCGGCTCGTGCGCACCACGCTGGAGCAGAACGACGGCACCGCCCAGGCGACCCTCGCCAGGGCCCGCGCCGCCGTCGACAACATCGGCTGACACAAGCCCGTGCCGGGCCGCGGTGACCGCCGCGGCCCGGCACCCGGCACGTCCGGGTGCCACCGCGCGTGGGACGCGCCTGCCCGGGGAAGCACCGTGATCGCCAGCACTCCTGGCAGGAAGGGTTCGTCGTGACGGCCCAGGAGTACGACAGCCAGCTGCTGGAGTCCGTGTCGGTACGCCGACGGCGGCTGCGCGACGCCCTGTTGTTCGGGGCGCAGCGGCAACGCCGTTCGGTGGACGAGCGGTTGGGCAAGGTGTTCGCCGGGGTGGTGATCGCGGCGGTGCTGTGCGCGGGATGCGTGGGGTGGTCGTTCGTGTCGCACCGGATCATCGGCAAGAACCCGAACGGTGGTCCCGTACAGCCTCCTTCGGGGGTTTCCGCGCCGTCGTCACCCGGGCCCTCGGCGGGGCCCTCCGCGTCCTCAGTGACCCCTTCTACCCGGTGATAGGTTCGAATTCGTGATATCTGCGGGGGCTTCGATTCAGTCGGGTCCGGGTGACCGCTCGGCGCTGAGCAGGGTCACCCTGGTCGGCGAGCGGCGGCGCGTGGACCTCGTCCTGCCGTCCCGGGAACCCGTCGGGCTGCTGCTGCCCGAGGTTCTGCGGCTGCTCGGCGACCGCGTCTCTGATCGTCCCCAGCTGCGGCACCTGGTCACCGCGGACGGCTCCGCGCTCGCGCACGACAGCACGCTGGAGTCCGCGGGGGTGCCCGACGGTGCCGTGCTGCGGCTCGTACGGGCCGAGGACGCGCCGTCCGCGCCGGTGGTGCACGACGTCAGCGACGAGACCGCCGACGACCTCGACGGGCGTGCCTGGCGCTGGCGGCCCGCCGTCCGGCGGGTCGTGGCCGGACTCGCGACGGTCGGCTGGGCGCTCGTCACCGGGCTTGTGGCACGCGGCGCGTACGGGCACGGGGCCGTCGGAGGGGGGCTGCTGGCCGTCGCCGCGGTCGCCGCACTCGCGGGTGTGCTGCTGGGGCGGGCCGGGCGGCGCGGGGTGGCCGCCACGCTGATCACCACCGGCGGGGCGCTGGGCGCGCTCGGTGCCTGGACGCTGGGCGACGCCCGTGACTGGTCGACGGCGGTGCAGTCGGGGGGACCGGCCGCGGCCGTCGTCGTGACGCTCCTCCTGCTCGGCCGGTTCACGCCGCTCGGGCGCGGCGGGCTGGTCGGTGGCGCCGCCCTCGCCGCTACGGGCGTGTGCTGGGAGGCGGCCGTCGCCCTCCAGTCGGGGGCGGCGAGCGCCGGGGAGCAGGCCAGGGCCGGCGCCCTGCTCGCCGTCGGGTCCGTCGTCGTGCTCGGGCTGCTGCCCCGGCTGGCGCTGATGGCCTCGGGGCTCTCCGGTCTCGACGACCGGCGGTCGGGTGGCGCCTCGGTGAGCAGGTACCAGGTGACGGCGGCGCTCGCCGCCACGCACCGGGGGCTGGCGCTGGCGACGGTCACCGTGGCCGTCTCCGCGGCGGCCGCGGGTGTCCTCGCCCTGCGGGAGCCCACCGTGTGGACGGTGCTGCTCGCCGCCGTCACGACGGCGGTGCTCGCGCTTCGCGCCCGCGCCTTTCCGCTGGTCGCGGAGGTCGTGGTGCTGCTGCTCGCGGGGGCCGTGCTCACCGTGCGGCTGATCTCCGTGTGGCTGGACCGGTCCGGTGCGGCGGGGCCGCTGGCCGTGCTGGCCGGGCTCGCGGTGCTGCCGCTCCTGGTGCTCGCGGTCCAGCCCGCCGAACATGTGCGCGTACGGTTGCGGCGCGCCGGCGACGTACTCGAATCCGTCGGGGTGATCGCCCTGTTCCCGCTGGTCCTCGGCGTGTTCGGCGTGTACGGACGACTGCTCGACACCTTCGCATAAGGGGCGGACATGGCGCAGGAACAGGGACAGGGACAGGGAGGGGACTGGCAGCGGGACGTGCTGCGCCGCCTGCAACAGGCGGAGGCGACCACACCCGCCGGGACGCCGGCCGCGGGCCCGGCGACGGAGGCCGCCGGGCACGTGGGGGCCGCTGGGCACGTGGGGGCCGCTGGGCACGTGGGGGCTGTAGGGCAACCCGGTGCCGGCATAGGGCGCTCCGGCACCGTCGGACAGCCCGGTGCAGGCGGACAGCCCGGTGCAGGCGGACAGCCCGGTGCCGGCGGACAGCCCGGTGCCGGCGGACAGCCCGGTGCCGTCGGACATGTGAGTGCCCTCGGACAGCCCGGTGCCGGCGTAGGGCATGCCGGTGCCGCCGGGCACGTGGGGGCCGCCGGGCGTGCCGGTTCCGTAGAGCAACCCGGTGCCGGCGCAGGGCATGCCGGTGCCGTGGGACACGCCGGTGCCGTCGGGCGGGTCGGGGGTTTCGAGCAGGGTGGGGGTCCGGGTCCCGCCGGTTCCGGGGGGCGGCGGGGCGAGCCTGCGTTGCGTCTCGTGCACCCGCCCCGGTCCACCGGGCCGACGGCCCCCGCGACCCGGCAGCCCGCGGCTCCCGCCGCCGCCGTGCACCCGGCACCGTCGGCGGAGTCCGCGATCCCCGCGCCCGGGGCACCCCCGCCCGGGCACCCTGCCGCGCCCACGCAAGCACCGGTTCCCGCCCCCTCGGCGGCGGAGTCCGCCGTCCCCGCGCCCCGGGCACCCGCGCGGCCCGACGGGCAGGCGCCCGGCGGCGGTCCGCCGGCCCCGGTCCTGTCGGCCGCGGCGGGCGAGGGGCAGCCGGCCGGGGGCAGTCCCGTGCCGAGCGGCTCGCGGGATCCCCGGCTGCCCGCGTCCGCGCCGGAGTCCGTGCCCACCGTCGATCCCCGGCTCGCGCGGGCCCTGGGCCGGCCGCAGCACGGGGACTCGATCACCCGGCGCACCGGACGCTCGCTGCGTCGGCTGACCGCGTCGGCCGCCCAGGACGTGACCGAAGAGACCCGGATCGCCCGGGAGTTGCAGCAGCCGGTCACCACCGGCCGGGTCATCGCGGTGACGTCGATCCGCGGTGGCGTCGGCAAGTCCACGGTCTCCGCGCTGCTGGGCCGCACCTTCAACCACTACCGGCACGACCCGGTGCTCACGCTGGAGGCGGACGCCGCGCTCGGCACCCTGCCCGTGCGGATGGGCGCGGAGTCCGTGCGCTGGGTGTGCGCCGACCTGGCGCAGGTCCTCAGCCCGTCCATGCGGCTGAACGACGTCACCGGCTACCTGGTGCCGGTCGCGGACGGCGGCTGGCTGCTGCCCGCGAGCCGGGGCCGCGTCGGTGCCCCGCTGGACGTGCCGACCTACCGCACGGTGACGCTGGCGCTGCGCCGCTACTTCGCGGTGACGGTGGTGGACTGCGAGAGCCTGCCCGGCGAGGTGGCCCGTACGGCGATGGACACCGCGCACGCCCGGGTGGTCGTCTCGCCGACGACGGCCGAGGGCGTCAACGGAACCCGCCAGGTCCTCAACTGGCTGGCGCAGCTGCCGCACGCCGCGCTCGCCTCCACGGTGGTCGCGCTCACCGCGGGCTCGCCCGACCTGGTGCTGGACGTCAAGGCGGCCACCGCGCACCTGAAGGAGACGGGCGTCACCGTCGTCCCGCTCCCCTACGACCGGCATCTGGCGGGCGGCGGCCCCATCCGCACCGACCTGCTCGGGCAGGCCACCCGCGACGCCACCGTCCGCCTCGCCGCCGAGGCCATGCGGCGCGCGACGAGGGTGCGATGACCGCCCGCCGCAGCGCCGCAGCACGTCACGACACCGGAGCCGTCCGAGAAGGGGTCCGTCCGTGACCCAGAGTCTGATACACCGGCCCGCCCGCTCCACCCGGCCGCTCGCGCCCGCCGGGCCGCGCACGGTCGAACCGCCGCCGAACCTGCCCGAGGGCAAGCTAGGGAACGCGGCGACGGCCCTGCTGCCCATGGCCGGCGTGATGGGTTCGGTCGTCATGATGACCGTCATCCGCAACAGCCAGTTCGCGGCGCTCGGCGCGATGGTGCTGGTCCTCGCGCTGCTCGGCGCGGTCGCCCTGTTCCTGTCCCAGCGGGGCAAGGCGCAGCGCACCCGGCGGGCCCAGCGCGAGCGGTATCTGGAGTATCTGGAGGAACTGCGCGAGGAGTTCGGTGCCGCCGAGCGGGAGCGGCGCCGGCTGGCCCGGGTCCTCAACCCGCCCCCGGAGGGGCTCTACGACCTCGTACGGGATCCCGCCCGTCTGTGGGAGCGCCGGCGTCAGGACCCGGACTTCCTGCGGGTGCGGGTGGGCACGGGTGACGTGCCGGTGCAGGAGCTTGCCATCGACTCGAACTCCGGCGGGGTGATGACACCGCCGGACCCGTTCATGCTCAACGAGGCGCGGGCGCTGCTGGCCCGGTACTCGGTCGCCAGTGACTGTCCGCTGACGGTGCCGCTGGACCGCGCGGGCAACGTGAGCATCGTCGGCGACCGCGAGGGCGTGCTGCGGGTCGCCCGCGCCCTGCTGATCCAGACCGCCGTCACGCACGCCCCGGACGACGTGGCCGTCGCCCTCGGCATCCCCGGGGAGCGGCTGGCCGAGTGGGAGTGGGCCAAGTGGCTGCCCCACGTGCTCGATCCACAGGAGCAGGACGGGCCGGTCGCCGCCCGCCGGATCGCCCCGAGCCTGCCGCAGCTCGCCGCGCTGTGCCGGCCTGAGCTGGACCGGCGCGCGTCGTACGCGGCGGAGGTGCGGCGGGGTCTGTCCGGCCGGGACGCGCTGCGCATGACGAGCCGGCTGCTGGTGGTGAGCGACGAGTACGGCGAGACGGCCGCCGAACTCCCGCGGCCGGACACGGTGGTCGAGCTGCCGGACATGGGCGTCACCGTGCTGCACCTGCTGGAGCGGCAGGTGCACGAGCCGGACCAGGTCGGCGTCCGTATCCGCGTCGACGGCGACCAGGTGACGGTGGAGGACCTGCGCGAGCCGTCCGCGGTGGCGCAGGGCACGGCGGACGCGGTGAGCCCCGCGGGCGCCGAGGGGCTGGCGCGGCTGCTCGCCCCGCTGCGGCTCTCGGCGGAGTCCGCGGCCGAGGGGACCCCGGTGTCCGGGCCCGTCGACTTCTCCGGCCTGCTCGGTGTCGAGGATCCGGCGGCGCTGGACATGGCCCGGCTGTGGGCACCGCGCGGCGAGCGTGAGTTCCTGCGCGTACCGATCGGCCTGACGGACCGTCATGAGCCGGTGCTGCTGGACCTGAAGGAGTCCTCCGAGCTGGGCATGGGGCCGCACGGGCTGTGCGTGGGCGCGACCGGCTCCGGAAAGAGCGAGCTGCTGCGCACGCTGGTGCTGGCGCTCACCGCCACCCACTCCCCGGAGGACCTGGCCCTGGTCCTGGTCGACTACAAGGGCGGTGCCACCTTCGCGCCGTTCACCGGACTCCCGCACGTGGCCGGGGTGATCACGAACCTGGAGAACCAGGCCGGTCTCGTCGAGCGCGTCCACACCAGCCTCGCCGGCGAGGTCAAGCGCCGCCAGCAGGTGCTGAAGGACGCGGGGAACGTCGCCGACATCGGGCACTACGCGGCCCTGCGCGCCGCCGCGCGGCCCGATCTGGAGCCGCTGCCGCACCTGTTCGTCGTCATCGACGAGTTCGGCGAACTCCTCACGGCCAAGCCGGACTTCATCGACCTGTTCCTGTCGATCGGCCGCATCGGCCGCTCCATCGGCATGCATCTGCTGCTGTCCAGCCAGCGCATCGAGGGCGGCAAGCTGAAGGGGCTGGACACCTATCTGTCGTACCGCCTCGGTCTGCGCACCTTCTCCCCCGACGAGTCGCGCACGGTGCTGGACACCACCGACGCCTTCCATCTGCCGCCGCTGCCGGGCTTCGGCTATCTGAAGGTCGACACCTCGGTGTACGAGCGGTTCAAGGCGGGGTACGTGTCCGGCGCCCACCGGGGCCCGGCCCTGCGCGACCAGCGGGACGACGAGCCGCTCGCCTGGCCCTATCCCGCCTTCAACACCCTCGGCACGGCCCCCGCCGAGGGCGGCTCCGAACCCGCCGCGACCAAGCGGGAGACCGGACCTACCGTGATGTCGGTGATGGTCGGCCAGCTGGCCGGGGCGGCCCCGCCGGTGCGCCGGATCTGGCTGCCGCCACTGCCGGCCGCCGTCACCCTCGACGCGGCCGCGGGACCCGTCCAGGTCACCGAGCGCGGGCTGCACCTGGCCGACGGCCCGGCCGGGGCGATGCGCGTGCCCCTCGGCGTGCTCGACGACCCGGCCGGCCAGTGGCAGGGCAAGTGGCTGCTCGACCTGACCGTCGCCGGCGGGCACGCCGCCGTCATCGGCGGACCGCAGTCCGGCAAAACCACCCTGCTGCGGACCCTCGCGCTGGCCCTGGCGACCACGCACACCCCGTACGACGTCGCCGTCTACGGGCTCGACCTGGTCGGCGGCGGTCTGTCGGCGCTGGCCGGGCTGCCGCACGTCGGCGGGATCGCCGGGCGCGCCGATCACGAGCGGGCCGCCCGGACGGTCGCCGAGGTGCGGGCGATGCTGGCCGAGCGTGAGGAGCTGTTCCGCGAGTACGGCATCGACTCCGTCGAGCAGCTGCGCCGGCTGCGGGCGCAGGGCCGTCTCGCGGAGCTCGGCTCGACCGACGTCGTCCTGCTCGTCGACGGATTCGGGGCGCTGCGCGACGAGTTCGCCGAACTCGACGACTCGGTGACCGACCTGCTCAAGCGCGGCGGCGGGTACGGCATCCACGTGGTCGCCGGCATGCTGCGCTGGAACGACGTGCGGATCGCCACCCAGTCCATGTTCGGCACGCGCGTCGAGCTGCGGCTGAACGACCCGGCCGACTCCTCCGTCGACCGCAAGCTGTCCGAGACGCTTGCCGCGGACACCCCGGGCCGGGTCCTCACGGACGGGAGGCTGTTCGCGCAGGTCGCGCTGCCGCGCATCGACGGTTCGGCGTCCACGGACGACATCGGGCCCGCGCTGGAGGAGGCCGCGCGTACGATCCGGGCCACCTGGCACGGTGACGTGGCGCCGCCCGTCCGGGTGCTGCCGACCCGCCTGCCTGCGGCGCGGCTGCCCTCCGTGGCAGCCGAGCCGCGGCGGGTGCCGCTCGGCGTGGACCAGGACGCGCTCGCGCCCGCCCTCCTCGACCTGTTCGGGAGCGACCAGCATCTGCTGATCCTGGGCGACAACGAGTGCGGCAAGACGAACCTGCTGAAGCTGATCGCCGGACAGCTCGTCGAGCGGTACAGCGACGAGGAGCTGGTCTTCGGTGTCTTCGACCCGCGCCGCGGGCTGCGCGGGGTGATCCCGGAGGCGTACCGCGGCGGCTACGCGCACAACGCGAAGCTGTCCGCCGCGCTGGCCGGCGGCATCGCGACCGAACTGGAGAAGCGGCTGCCGGAGAGCGCGGACCCCGACACGCTGAGCGCCGAACCCGCGTTCAGCGGGCCGCGGATCGTGATCCTGGTCGACGACTACGACATCCTCGCCACGGCGGGCCAGCAGCCGCTGACGCCCTTCCTGCCGTACGTCTCCTCCGCCCAGGACATCGGGCTGCACTTCGTCATCGCCCGCCGCGTCGCCGGGTCCTCCCGCGCCCTGTACGAGCCGCTGCTGACGACGCTGCGCGAGACCGGCACCGCCGCGCTCGTGATGGCCGGTGACCGCACCGAGGGCCAGCTCTTCCCGGGCCTGTACGCCTCGGCGCAGCCGCCGGGACGCGGCACGATGGTCCGCCGCGGCCGCCACCACCAGCTCATCCAGACCGCACTCTCCGACACCGAGGAAGCCGAACGCCCGTGACCAAGGACGTCATCGCTCTCACCCCGAAGATGCCCGACGTCTGGGCCCTGCTGACCGGCCTGTACGCGGGCGGCCCCGACCTCGGGCTGTCCGCGGCGGCCGACGGGGCGGTCATCCAGCTCCACGGGCCGGGAGGCCGCCCGCTCGTCTCCGTCGAGGCGCCGGTCCTCGTCCAGGTGCCGGGCGAGGCGCAGCGCCTGCTCGGGCCGTCGGCCGCCGGTGTGCCCCTGCCGTTCTGGTGGACCGAGGCCCGCGCCTCCACGGCGGTGCCGGAGGCGGAGCGCCTCGCCGCTTCCGTCTGCGGCCGGCTCAACGCCCTGCTGGGCGGCATCACCTGGCCGGCGGGCGCGGCGCGTACGGAGGTGGTGGACACCTCCGCCGTACCGGCACCGGAGACCGCGGAGCCCGGTACGGACGGGGAGCCACAGGCCGCCGCTGGAAGCCGCGGGACGGACGGCGGGGAGCCGCAAGCCGCCACCGGGAGCCGCGGGACGGACAGCGGGGAGCCGCAAGCCGCCACCGGGAGCCGCGGGACGGACAGCGGGAAGCCGCAAGCCGCCACCGGGAGCCGCGGGACGGACAGCGGGAAGCCGCAAGCCGCCACCGGGAGCCGCGGGACGGACAGCGGGGAGCCGCAAGCCGCCACCGGGAGCCGCGGGACGGACAGCGGGGAGCCCGGTACGGACGGGGAGCCGCAAGCCGCCACCGGGAGCCGCGGGACGGACAGCGGGGACGCCTCCGTGACGGCGCGTGCGGCGGTCGGTCTGCCGGCCGTCGACGTGCTCACCGACAGCACCGCCGTCGTCCTGGCCGACCGGCCGGTGATCGCCCTGACCTCGTGGCTGTCGGAGATCCTGCGAGAGGCGTCCGGCTCGCGCCGCGCCCTGCAGATCGTGACCCCGCCGCACGTCCGGCTGAGTCCGGCCGCCCGCACCACGCTGGCGCCGGTACCCAACCGCTGGGTCGTCGAGGACCCGGACTGCGGGTACTACGACGGGCTGTCCGGGGCCGTACTGCGCTGGCAGGGCGGCACCTTCACGCCCGCCCTCACCGCCGACGGGAGGGCGACGGTGGCCCGCGCGTTCTCCGCCACCGGGCCCACCGCCGAGCGGCAGCTCCACGTCGCGTTCCGCACCCGGCACGCCGCCGACCCGAACCTGCTCCTCGGCGGGGCGCTGGAGACGGCCTGGCGGGCCCTCACCGGGGCGCCGCCCGCCGGCTGGGGCACGGCCGAGCCGGTCAACCTGCCCTGGTCGCGCCGCCAGTTGACGGATCTGGCGCACGGGCGGGCGCCGGCCGCCACCCACCTGATCGCCGTGGGCGACCCGGCGCGGCCCGCGGTCGGAACCCTGCGGGTGACGCGTACGGCGGCGGGTGTGGAGGAGGAGATGCTCCTCACCCTCGGCTTCGGCGAGGACGAGGAGCTGCCCCTCGACGCGGTCCAGGACCTCGCCGGGGTCCTCGTCGGCGAGCACGCCCTGGTCAGCCTGCTCGTCTCGGTCCGCCGGGCCCGCCGGGACCTGACCGCGCCCCCGCTGCTGGAGGCCCCGCCCGTGCCCTTCTCCCTCACCCTGGGCCCGGACGAGGTGCGCGGCATCGGTCTCGCCCACGCCCGGCGCCCGCCCGTCGCCGTCCGCCCGGTCCCGCTGGGTCCCGCGGCCGGACCGGCCCTGCACTACCCGCTCGGCGACGGGAGGGACCCGCGGTCCTGGGCGACGTTCCAGCAGCTCACGCAGCACCTGAAGCGGGGGTAGCGGGCAGCCGGGGCGACCTGCGCCTACAGGGCGTGCGCCACGAACCGGGCCGCCGTCTCGGCCAGCACCTCGCGTCCGTCCCGTGCCCACAGCCCGTCGTTGAAGAGCTCGACCTCGATGGGACCCGAGTAACCGGCCGCCTCCACGTACCCGCGCCACTCCCGCAGGTCGACGGCGCCGTCCCCGAGCTGGCCACGCCCGTTGAGGACACCCTCGGGCAACGGGGTGACCCAGTCGGCGAGCTGGAAGGTGTGGATGCGGCCGCCGGCGCCGGCCCGGGCGATCTGCCGCGGCGCGGTGTCGTCCCACCAGATGTGGTACGTGTCCACCGTGACGCCCACCTGGTCCGCCGGGAAGCGTTCGGCCAGGTCCAGGGCCTGGGCGAGGGTGGAGACCACGCAGCGGTCGGCGGCGAACATCGGGTGCAGCGGTTCGATGGCCAGCCGTACGCCGCGCTCGGCCGCGTAGGGACCGAGCTCGCCGAGGGCGTCGGCGATCCGCTCCCGCGCGCCGTGCAGGTCCTTCGAACCCGCGGGGAGCCCGCCCGAGACCAGCACGAGGGTGTCCGTGCCGAGGACCGCCGCCTCGTCGACGGCCTCCCGGTTGTCGTCCAGGGACCGCGCCCGCTCGTCCGGGTCGGTCGCGGTGAGGAAGCCCCCGCGGCACAGCGTGGTCACGGCGAGTCCCGCGTCACGCACCAGCTTCGCCGCCGCCCCGACGCCGTACGACCGGACGGGTTCGCGCCAGAGGCCGACTCCGGGCACGCCCAACTCGGCGCACCCGTCGACCAGTTCCGGCAGGGAGAGCTGCTTCACCGTCATCTGGTTGACGGAGAAGCGGGAGAGGTCCTGGGTGGTCACTGGGCGACTCCGTACACGGCGAGCAGGTTCCTCATACGGGACTCCGCGAGCGCCGGGTCCGGGAACAGGCCGAGTCCGTCGGCGAGTTCGTAGGCACGCGCGAGGTGCGGGAGCGAGCGGGCCGACTGGAGCCCGCCCACCATCGTGAAGTGGGACTGGTGGCCCGCGAGCCACGCCAGGAGGACGACGCCGGTCTTGTAGAAACGGGTCGGCGCCTGGAAGAGATGACGCGACAACTCCACCGTCGGGTCGAGGAGTTCACGGAACCCCTTCGCGTCCCCCGTGTCCAGGACGCGTACCGCCTCGGCGGCGAGCGGGCCCAGCGGATCGAAGATGCCGAGCAGGGCATGGCTGAAGCCCCGCTCGTCGCCCGCGATCAGCTCGGGGTAGTTGAAGTCGTCGCCGGTGTAGCAGCGCACGCCGTGCGGGAGCCTGCGGCGCAGGTCGATCTCCCGCTGCGCGTCCAGGAGGGAGACCTTGACGCCGTCGACCTTGTCGGGGTGCGCGGCGATGACCTCGAGGAAGATGCCGGTCGCCGTGTCCAGGTCCGCCGAGCCCCAGTAGCCCTCGAGCGCCGGGTCGAACATCGGGCCCAGCCAGTGCAGGATCACCGGTTCGGCGGACTGGCGCAGCAGATGCCCGTACACCTCCAGGTAGTCCTCGGCGCCCGACGCCGCCGCGCACAGCGCCCGGGACGCCATGAGGATCGCCTGTGCGCCCGTCCCCTCCACGAGCGCGAGCTGTTCCTCGTAGGCGGCCCGGACGCCGTCGAGCGAGCCGGAGACGAGCTGGTCGGTGCCGACCCCGCACGCGATCCGCCCGCCGACCGCCCGTGCCTCGGCGGCGGAGCGCCGGATCAGCTCGGCGGCGCCCGCCCAGTCCAGGCCCATGCCGCGCTGCGCGGTGTCCATCGCCTCGGCGACCCCGAGGCCCTGCGCCCACAGGTGGCGGCGGAAGGCGAGCGTCGCGTCCCAGTCGACGGCGGCCGGGGAGTCGGGGGTCGTGTCGGCGTACGGATCGGCCACGACGTGCGCGGCCGAGAAGACCGTACGGGAGGTGAAGGGGGCGCCCGGGGACAGGGCGAGCGGTTCGGAGCGCGGGGTGTAGGCGCGCAGTTCCCCGTCCGCGCCGGGCAGTCGGATCGTCACAGCGAGATCTCCGGTACGTCGAGGCGGCGGCCCTCGGCCGAGGACCTCAGGCCCAGTTCGGCGAGCTGGACGCCGCGGGCGCCGGCCAGCAGGTCCCAGTGGTAGGGCGCGTCGGCGTAGACGTGCCGCAGGAATAGCTCCCACTGGGCCTTGAAGCCGTTGTCGAACTCGGCGTTGTCCGGGATCTCCTGCCACTGGTCGCGGAAGGAGTACGTGGCGGGGATGTCCGGGTTCCAGACCGGCTTGGGCGTGGAACTGCGGTGCTGGACGCGGCAGTTGCGCAGCCCGGCGACGGCCGAGCCCTCCGTGCCGTCGACCTGGAACTCGACGAGCTCGTCCCGGTTCACGCGCACCGCCCACGAGGAGTTGATCTGGGCGACGGCGCCGCCCGCCAGCTCGAAGACGCCGTACGCGGCGTCGTCGGCGGTGGCGTCGTACGGCTTGCCCTGCTCGTCCCAGCGCTGCGGGATGTGCGTGGCGGTGAGCGCCTGGACGGAGGTGACCCGGCCGAAGAGCTCGTGCAGGACGTACTCCCAGTGCGGGAACATGTCGACGACGATGCCGCCGCCGTCCTCGGCGCGGTAGTTCCAGGAGGGCCGCTGCGCGGACTGCCAGTCGCCCTCGAAGACCCAGTAGCCGAACTCGCCGCGGACGGACAGGATCCGTCCGAAGAAGCCCCCGTCGATGAGCCGCTTCAGCTTCAGCAGTCCGGGCAGGAACAGCTTGTCCTGGACGACGCCGTGCCTGATGCCCGCCGCGTCGGCGAGCCGGGCCAGCTCCAGGGCGCCGTCGAGGCCGGTCGCGGTCGGCTTCTCGGTGTAGACGTGCTTGCCGGCGGCGATCGCCTTCCTGATCGCCTCCTCCCGGGCGGACGTGACCTGCGCGTCGAAGTAGATGTCGACGGCCGGGTCGGCGAGCACCGCGTCCAGGTCCGTCGACCAGTGCTCCAGGCCGTGCCGGTCCGCAAGCGCCGCCAGGGCGTGCTCGCGCCGCCCGACGAGCACCGGCTCGGGCCACAGCACGGTGCCGTCGCCGAGGTCGAGACCGCCCTGCTCGCGCAGGGCGAGGATCGAGCGGACGAGGTGCTGGCGGTAACCCATGCGCCCCGTCACGCCGTTCATGGCGATACGCACCGTCTTGCGTGTCACGTCATTCCCTTCGTACGCGTCCGGCGCCGCGTACGCTCGCAGGCGAGCGAGACAGCAAGCGCTTTCTATACGAGTGAGAAGCTAACCGCTGCGGAACCGTTCGGACAAGACCGCGGGGACCGCGAGATGTTCGACGGGGCGGACAAGAGGTACGGTCACGCGGCGGGGGCAGGGCATCGCACGGCCGATCACGGCCCCGGACCGACTGAGCGACGCGCGACCGGAGGAACGACGAGATGACGGTGACCCTGGCGGACGTGGCGGCCCGCGCGCAGGTCTCGCCCGCGACGGTGTCGCGTGTGCTGAACGGGAACTACCCGGTGGCGGCCGCCACGCGGGAGCGGGTGCTGCGGGCCGTGGACGAACTGGACTACGTGCTGAACGGGCCCGCGAGTTCGCTGGCCGCCGCCACGTCCGACCTGGTCGGCATCCTCGTGAACGACATCGCCGACCCCTTCTTCGGGATCATGGCCAGTGCCGTCCAGGCGGAGATAGGGGGACCCCTCGGACTGTCCGCGCACTCCTCGCAGGTGCTCGGGGGCGGGCGCGCGGGCGGTGAGCGTCTCGCCGTCGTCTGCAACACGGGCGGCTCCCCGGAGCGGGAGCTGACCTACCTCACGCTCCTGCAGCGCCAGCGGGCCGCCGCGGTGGTGCTGACCGGCGGGGCCGTCGAGGACGCGGCGCACGGGGCCGCGGTCGCCGCGAAGCTGCGCAGGCTGGCGGAGGCGGGGACCCGGATCGTCCTGTGCGGGCGGCCGCCCGCTCCCGAGGACACCGGGGCGGTCGCGCTCACCTTCGACAACCGCGGGGGCGGCCAGCGGCTGACCGAGCACCTGATCGGGCTCGGGCACCGGCGCATGGGCTACATCGCGGGTCCCGAGGAGCGGACGACGACCCGGCACCGGCTGGAGGGGCACCAGGCAGCGCTCGCCGCGCACGGGATCGAGGACGACCCGCGGCGGATCGTGCACGGCCCGTACGACCGGCGGGCCGGGTACGAGGCGACCCTCGAACTCCTGCGCCGCGAACCGTCGTTGACCGCGGTCGTCGCCGCCAACGACACCGTCGCGCTCGGGGCGTGCGCGGCGCTGCGGGACTCCGGGCTGCGGATTCCGCAGGACGTGTCCGTGGCCGGGTTCGACGACCTGCCCTTCAGCATCGACGTGGTGCCCTCGCTGACCACCGTGCGGTTGCCGTTGTCCGAGGCGGGGGCCCGGGCGGGGCGGATCGCGATGGGCCGGGAGGAGGCGCCGCCGGGGGGTGTCGCGACGGTCCGCGGCGAGCTGATGGTGCGCGGCTCCACGGCGGCGCCACGCGCGTAACACGTCCGACGCGTACCGCCGTGCGCCGTGTACGCCGGTTCACCGCGTTCCCGTGCGGACCGGTGACGCCGGGGCCCCGAGCACCCGCAGCCGGCAGCGACGCCCGCCCTGCCCGCACCGCCACCCCCGTACGGTCCGCACCCGCCCTCCCCCCTGAGGGGCCGTGCCGGTACATCAGATGCCCGTTGCAGGTCGGGCAGAGCACCCCGGTTCAGCCCCGTAACCAGCGTGCACGCCCGACCTGCAACGGGCGGATGTACCGGCGCGGCCCCGACCCACCCACCGGAGCCAAGGCGCACAACGCCCGCACCATCCGGGTAGGGTCCGCTCAAGCCGTGCTGTTCCGGGGCCGGGCCCCGGGTCCCTAGCGAGGTGCACCACATGAAACTGGCCTTCTCCACCCTCGGCGTCCCCGGACTCCCCGTCCCCGACGTCGTACGACTCGCCGCGACCCACGGCTACCACGGCGTGGAGCTTCGCGTGCACCCCGAGGAGCCGGTGCACCCCGGCCTCACCCTCGCCGAACGGGCGGACGTCGCCGCCGAGTTCAAGGGCACCGGCGTCGAGATCCTCGGCCTCGCCGGATACCCGCGGGTCGCGGCCCCCGGCGACGACGCCCCCGTCCTCGCCGAGATCCGGGAACTCCTGGAGCTGGCCAGGGACCTGGGCGCCCCCTTCGTCCGGGTCTTCCCCGGCGGCGGCCGGGACCAGAGCCCGGACGAGGCGGACGCGACGGCGGCCCGGCGCCTGGGCACGGCGGCGGAGTACGCCGCCGACGTCGGCGTACGGATCCTGCTGGAGACCCACGACTCCCACCGCACCGGCACCGACGCGATCCGCGTCCTGGGCCCGGTCGGCCACCGCCAGGTCGGCGCGCTCTGGGACGTCATGCACACCTGGCTGGGCGGCGAGCAGCCGTCCGCCACGTACGCCGCCCTCGCCCCGCACCTGGGCTACGTCCAGGTCAAGGACATCGCGTCCCCCGACGACACGACCCCGCTCCTCCTCGGCACGGGCGTCCTCCCGCTCACCGAGTGCGTGGAGCTCCTCTCCCGCGAGGGCTGGGACGGCTGGCTGTGCTGGGAGTACGAGAAGCGGTGGTACGAGTCCGCGGCCCCGCTGGAGCCCCTGCTCACCCCGGGTCGCGACCACCTCGCCCGCCTGCTGAACGAGTCGGCGTAGCGGAGCCGGAAGCAGAAGACCGGCCCCGGGCGCACACGACACCCGGAGCCGGTCGGACCACGCGGACCGGGACCGTACCCGGACCGCGCGGACCCGGACCGTACCCGGACCGCGCGGACCCGGACCGTACCTGGACCGCGCGGACCCGGACCGTACCCGGACAGCGCGGACGGCGTACCCCGTCCGCGCCTCCCACCCGGTCTCCCGCGCGGCTACCGCTCCTTGTTGGTGGTGCGCACCGCGTCCAGATCCGGACGCGGCCCCGCGGCACCGCTCCCGCCCCGCGGCGCGGCCACGTCGGCCCCGCCCGCGTCGCGCCGCGCCGACAGCGGGGACTTCTGCGCCGTCTGCTGCGGGACGTCCCCGTTGTAGTACGGGGTGTACTTCACCAGCGAACTGCCCGCACCGATGGCGGACCCCGCCGCGGTCAGCCCGGCCGCGGAGACCGACCCCGTCCCGCCGAAGGCGATGACGGTGTTGACCCCGGCCGCCTGCTCGCGCAGGTAGGCCGCGTCGGCCTCCGGCAGCGTCGTCTCGTCGGTCCACAGGACGGGGCCGTACGAGAGCATGCCGGTGCTCGCGGAGACACCGCCGCGCCAGCTGTCCGACCAGGCGAGGCCCACCGCGGGCGGGGCGCTCCACCAGAACCGGGCGAGCGCGGCGGACGTGCCGTCGTGGCCGCTTCCGCTGACCGGGTAGTACGTGTAGGTGTCGGGCCAGTGGGAGAAGTACGTGTGCGTGAGCGCGTACTTCGCCGAGGCGCCGACCGGGACGACCAGGGTCTCGTCGGGGTCGACGGAGTTGAGGTAGGACGTCACCGATGACGACAGCGTGCTGCCGTCGTTGAGGACGACGGTGCCCTTGCCGCCGTACCCGAGGGCACCGGCCGCCGCGGAGGCGGCCATCGCGGAGTGGTAGTCGGTGCCGGTGGCGATGAACACGTACTGGGGCGCGCCGGTGACGGCCTTGGCGACCGCCACGGACGTGGAGTACCGCGAGGTGCCGGACAGCCGCTTCGGCGTGAAGCCGAGGGAGCTGACCTTGCCGGCGACGGCGCTGGACAGGATGTCCGTGCCGCCGACCAGGTAGACCGTGGCGCCGGGCTTCAGCGTGCGCTTCAGCTCGGTCTGCACGGCGGCCGACAGCGAGGTCTTCGACGTCATCAGCAGGGGGCCCTGCCTCTGGCCGGCGAGGCTCTGGCCGGTCAGGGCGTAGGAGGGGCTGTCGTCGCTGATGAGGACGGCCGACCTGGCGTCGATCAGGCCGGGCCGGCTCTGGCCGGCGGTGTTCCAGGTCCAGCGGGACGCGGCCACGTTGGTGGCGTAGGAGTCGGCGCCCCAGACGCGGCCGACGCTCTGGCCGCGCAACGGCTGCCAGGCCGGGTCGAGGACGGACGACGTGCCCGGGGGCAGCGCCATCCGGGTGACCTCGCCGGTGGCGACGTCCACGATGCGGGGGACGGCGACGTCCTCGTCGGTCCCGTTGGTGACGACGATCCGGGTGCCGGTGGGCGACCAGGCCGGGGCGTGCGCGTCGTCGTCGAAGGTGAACTGGCGCTCCCCGGTGCCGTCGACGCCGACCACGAACAGCCGGCCGTCGCGCACGAAGGCGACCCGGGTGCCGTCGGGCGAGACGGCGGGGTCGTCGCCGGCGTCGGCGAGCTTCGTGAAGCCGCCGGTGGTGTCGTCGTAGAGCCAGACCGCCGAGCCGGTCGGCGAACCGCAGGTGTCGCCGGTGCGGACGAAGGCGACCAGGCCGTTGACGGACGCGCTCGGCTTGCGGTCGCAGCCGTCCTGCGCGGTGGAGAACAGCGGCTCGGCGTAGCGGGAGCCGTCCGAGGGCGCCCAGCGCAGGCGGCCGCCGCCGGAGTAGACGACGGCGCTGCCGCTGTACAGGAACGTCGGGTCGCCCACGCTGGTCATCGAGCCCCGTTCCTGGATCTTGACCAGGGTGGAGCCGGTGTAGCGGCGGGTCTCGACGCGGTTGTCCTTCACGTACGCGACCCGGCTGCCGTCGGGTGACCAGGACGGCTGCTTCGCGTCGGCGACGAAGTCGGTGTAGGCGCCGCTGCCGGGCTGGGTCGTCTGGAGGACGTTGCGTGCGCCGTTGAGGACCATCAGCCTGCCGTCCGCGGCCTGCCACGTCACGGGATCTGCCGCTGCCGCGCCGGGCGCGGTGGCCATGCCGGCCGCCACGGCGACGGCGGTGCCCAGTGCCGCGAGCACGCGGCGTCTGCGAATCTTCATGTGCCCCCACAAGAGTGATGAAAAGGGCTGTCGTTCACCTCCCCGGCGCGGAACGGAAACCTCACGTTCCTCCACGACAGCGGCGTCACTCTAGCCGCCCGGACGATCGGAACGGAACACGTTTCCACCGGCCCCGCCTGCCGCCGACAGCACGCCGTCACCGGCGCGCCCCGCTCCGACCGGGCCGGTGACGGCCCCTTCCCGGTTACTGTGCACACCCTTGACTGGAAGAAACTTCCCGGATATTCGTGACTCCTCGGAAGTTTCCTTCATGAGGGAAGGAGCGCTCGTGCGCGACTCCGGCACGGGAAGCACCGCACAACCGTCCAGACGTTCCGTTCTCACCGCCACGGCGGGCGTCACCGCCGCCCTCGCCGCCGGAGGCAGCGCGTACGCCGCCGCCGGCGCACCGCACGACGACAGGAAGCTGCGCACCCTCATCTCCCGGATGACCCTGGAGGAGAAGGTCGGCCAGCTCTTCGTGATGCGGGTGTACGGTCACTCGGCCACCGCGCCGGACCAGGCCGACATCGACGCCAACCTCAAGGAGATCGGCGTCAGGACGGCCGCGGAACTGGTCGCCAAGTACCGCGTCGGCGGCGTCATCTACTTCGCCTGGGCGCACAACACCCGCAGCCCGCAGCAGATCGCGGACCTGTCGGACGGCATCCAGAAGGCCTCGCTCGGGCTGCCGCGCGGACTGCCGGTCCTCATCTCCACGGACCAGGAGCACGGGATAGTGGCACGCGTGGGCAAGCCCGCGACGCTCTTCCCCGGCGCGATGGCGCTCGGGGCCGGGGGGTCGCGGGAGGACGCCCGCACGGCCGGCCGCATCGCGGGCGCGGAGCTGCGCGCGCTCGGCATCCGCCAGGACTACGCGCCGGTCGCCGACGTGAACGTGAACCCCGCCAACCCGGTCATCGGCGTACGGTCCTTCGGCGCCGACCCGGACGCGGTCGCGGGGCTGGTCGCCGCCCAGGTGAGGGGCTATCAGAGTGCCGGGGTCGCGGCGACCGCCAAGCACTTCCCCGGGCACGGGGACACCGCCGTCGACAGCCACACCGGTTTCCCGGTCATCGGGCACAGCCGCGAGCTGTGGTCCGAGCTGGACGCAGTGCCGTTCCGGGCGGCGATCCTGGCCGGCATCGACTCCATCATGACCGCGCACATCATGGTCCCGGCGCTCGACCCGGCCGGCGACCCCGCCACCCTCTCCCACCCGATCCTCACCGGCATCCTGCGCGGCGAACTCGGTTACGACGGCGTGGTGGTGACGGACTCGCTGGGCATGGAGGGGGTTCGCACGAAGTACGGCGACGAGCGGGTCCCGGTGCTCGCGCTGAAGGCGGGCGTCGACCAGCTGCTCAATCCGCCGTCCCTGGACGTCGCGTGGAACGCGGTGCTCGCGGCCGTCCGGGGCGGCGAGCTGACCGAGGCCCGGCTCGACGAGTCGGTCCTGCGCATCCTGCGCCTGAAGGCCAGGCTCGGCCTCCTCAAGGACGCCTACGTCCCCGACTCCGCCGTCGAGCGCACGGTCGGCACCCCGGCGCACCTCAGGGCGGCCGACCGGATCGCGAACCGCACGACGACCCTGCTGGTCAACAAGGAGGGCCTGCTTCCGCTGTCCCGGCGCACCCACGGGAACGTCCTCGTCGTGGGCGCCGACCCGGCCTCGCCGTCCGGTTCCGACGGGCCTCCGACGACCGTGCTGGCCACGGCGCTCAGCGGGCTCGGCTTCTCGGCGACCGCGCTGTCCACCGGCACGGCGCCCTCGCAGGCGACCGTCGACCGGGCGGTGGCGGCGGCCGCGGGCAAGGACGCCGTGGTGGTCGGCACGTACAACGTGACGGCGACCAGTGCCCAGAAGAAGCTGGTCGGGCAGCTGATCGCGACCGGTGTCCCGGTGATCGCCGTCGCCATCCGCAACCCGTACGACGTGGCCCAGCTCCCTGACGTCGGCGCGTGTCTGGCCGCGTACTCCTGGACGGACGTCGAACTGCGCGCGGCGGCACGGGTCATCGCGGGTGCGGTGTCCCCCACCGGGAAGCTGCCGGTGCCCGTGCAGCGGGCGGACGACCCGGCGCAGGTGCTGTACCCCGTCGGGTACGGGCTGTCGTACTAGCTAGTGCCGTGTCAGCCAAGGTTTGCCCGTCAAGGAGCGGCGTCCGGTGCGTGCTCTGGGGGTCCCCCCGGCCGAAGGCTGGGGGGAGTGCCGGCCGGAAGTCCTCGTACTGGAGGTACTTGGGCTTTCGGCCGGTGCGGCGAGAGTGCGTGCCGGGCGTCGCGACGGGGCGAACCTCGGCTGACGCGGCACTAGGGCCTGTCGGGGATCTTGGTGTCGTCTGCTCAGTCTCTGGCGGACCGCCAAGACCTCGGCCGGGGGATCCCGTGCTGGCCCAGGAAGTTCTGGAAGGCGGTCGTCCTATCGCCCGGGTTACCCGCTCGCGCCAGTGTCAGGGGCCGGTGGTCGCCAGGAGGTCGATGACGATCTCCGTACCCAAGGCGTACGCCGGGACACCCGAGGTGATGAGTGCGGTTTCGGCGACTCCGATGAGGTCGACGACGGTGGCGCCGGCGTGGAGGGCGCCCTGGGCATGGATGCGGGCGGGGTGTTCCCGGCCCAGGGACAGGAGTTGGCCGAAGTGGACGAGTTGCTGCACGCGCGCGCCGAGCGGGTTTTCGGTCAGCACGATGTGCCGCAGCGCCGCGAGTGCCTCCTCGGTGGGCAGCCGGTCGAAGTCCCGCGCCAGGCGCAGCCGGTCCCGCACACCGCCCGGAACGCCTCCGAGGGTGGAACGGTAGCGGGCGCGCACCGCCTCGGCGCGCCGGGCGAGGGCGTCGTCGACGGTCGTCTCGTCGGCCGCCGCGTCGCCGGCTGTCGCGTTGTCGGCCGTCGCGTGGTCGGTCATGACGCGACCCGGGCGATCGAGGCGCGTACGGCGGCCAAGGCGCCCTCCGGGAAGTCCACGGCCCCGCCGATCGCCGCCGCCGCGATCTCCGCCTCGGCGCTCTCCTCGATGGCCACCACCAGGTGGGCGGTCCCCACCGAGTCCGGACCGAAAACGATGAGGCCGTGGTTGGCCAGCAGGGCCGCCGAGGTCGTGGGGCGCTGTTCGAGGACATCGACGATGCCGCGCACGGACACGTCGGACCCGCGCGGCCCCCAAGGCACCACCGGGACTTCCTCGGGCTGCCCGAAGCGCAGCATCGGCTCGGTCCGGCACGGCAGCGGCCGGTGGGCGACGGCGAAGGCCGTCGCGGAGGGCGAGTGGGTGTGGATGACGGCGCCCACGTGCGGGCGGGCCCGGTAGACGGCGCTGTGCATGGAGATGATCTCGGCGCTGACGGACCGCAGCTCCCCTTCCAGGACCCGCCCGTCGAGGCTGACGGCCGCCAGGTCCTCGGGGCGCAGCCCGCGGACGAATCCCGGCGTCAGCAGGAAGCTGTCGGCGTCGAGCCGAGCGCTGAGGTTGGCGTGCCCCGAATGGGACATCACCCCCGCCGTGAAGAGCGCCTCCGCCGCTGCGACCAGCTCGTTCGCTCGTTCGTTCGCCACTTGTGTGGTTGCCATCCGGCACCTCCGAAGTCCGCTGCCGGCGGCTCTCGATCGCCGCCGTGCTCGCGTACCTCACTCTTCAACTTAAACTCAGGTTCAAGTCAAGCGGCCGGTGGCCGGAGCGGGCGGGAACGAGAGGAGCGGCTGCGTGCGCATGACCATCGGACAGCTCGCGGAGATCACCGGGGTGCCGGCGTCGGCCATCCGGTTCTGGGAACGCCACGGCCTGCTGCCCACGCCCGAGCGCGAGAGCGGGCAGCGGCGCTACCCGCCGGAGGCCGCGCAGCGGATCGTGGTCCTGCGCAAGTGCCAGCAGGCGGGGCTGACCCTGGCGGAGATCGGCGAGTTCCAGGGGGACCAACCGCGTAGGCAGGCCATGATCCGCGCAAAGATCGCCGAGGTCGAGCAGCGCGTGATCGACCTCGGCCACGCCCATCAGCTTCTGGTCCACGCCCTGCAGTGCGGCGAGGAGGACATCGTCAGTTGCCCCAAGTTCCGCGAGCAGATGGCCGCCTGGGAGACGAGTGCCCCGGCCGCGCCGTAGTCCCGGCCCACAAGACCTCCGCCTGCACCACCTCGCAACAGGCCCGGACGCGCGAGCAACTCCAGCCGGAACCCCGTCCCGGCACCCGGCTGTGGGTGACGGCGTTCGCGTGCGAGCTCGGCGACGATGGCGCGGGGCGCGTCCAAAAAGTCCCCACCGGACTGTCCGACCGCCGCCGGGCACAGGTCCGGTCCGACGGCGCCGGACCGGTGGGCCGCGCCCGCCCGTCGCGGTGGACGGGCGGGCGCGGCGCGGGTGTTACGGCCGCAGCGCGGGCTCGCGCTCGACGTCCCGCCTGTCCAGCCTGGCGTCGAACCTCGCCAGCGGCTTCGCCTCCGACGGGTCCGCCCGGACGGCCGCCGAGGCGACTCCCGCCCAGTCCAGGATGCGCGCGGTGGCGAACGCCTTCTCGTCGGCGACGAGACCCGCGACGTTGGCGCCGTGGTTCAGCCCCGGTGCCGTCATGACGTACGCGTCACGCGCGCCCGCTCCGAGCCGGAAG
Organism: Streptomyces sp. NPDC043867; assembly: GCF_056435845.1. Taxonomy (NCBI): domain Bacteria; kingdom Bacillati; phylum Actinomycetota; class Actinomycetes; order Kitasatosporales; family Streptomycetaceae; genus Streptomyces; species Streptomyces sp. NPDC043867. The sequence continues at coordinate 156,071 of NZ_JBWKDS010000010.1, forward strand.
CGCTCGGCGCCCCACGGGTCGTTCTCGCCGTAGACGAACAGCATGTGGCGGGCGTTGTGCCGCACCCAGGTGTCGACGTCGCGCATCGCCCACGGCTGGAACCTCATGGAGATGTCGCGCGGCACGAAGTTGCGCGGGGGCTGGTACCCGTAGCGGATGAACTTCTTCTCGATGTACGGGAAGTGGATCGTGGGCGCACCGAGCTGCGTACCGGCCTGGTAGTAGTACGGCGTGTACGTGGTCAGGCCCTGGTCCGTGTAGGCGGAGAAGCCGGAGATCGTGTCCACGGACGTCCAGATCTCGTCGTCGGTGGCGTGCGCGGCGTCCGCGGGGATGCCGTCGCAGTCGGACAGCAGGCTGTACTGCCAGAAGCCCCAGACGTAGTCGAGGACGACCGCCTCGTACGCCCGGTCCAGGCCGCCGATGGTGGTGAAGGTGTAGCCCTCGGCGGCCGCGAGGTCCTCGTACTTCTTCTCCAGCGGCTCGCGGCGGACGAGCGCCTCGCGCTGCACCGCGTTCAGACGGTCGCGGCACTCCTTGGTGCCGACGTTCTGGAAGAAGCGGTCGTAGGCGGAGTCCTCGTCGTTGACCACGTCGTTCGGGGCGACGTACGCGACGACGCCGTCCATGTCGCGCGGGTAGAAGCGCTCGTAGTACGTGGCGGTCATGCCGCCCTTGGAGCCGCCCGTGGAGAGCCACTTCTTGCCGTAGAGCGGCTTGAGGGCCTCGAAGATGCGGTGCTGGTCGCTGGCGGCCTGCCAGATGTCCAGCTTGCTCCAGTCGGCCGGGGCGGGACGGGACGGTGTGAAGAAGCGGTACTCCATCGAGACCTGGTTGCCGTCGACGATCTGGGTCGGCTCGCGGCGGCCCGGGTTCGTGGAGACGTTGTAGCCGCCGGTGTAGAAGACCGTCGGGCGCGAGGTGTCCTTGTGCAGCACGGTGACGCGCTGCTGGAACGTGCCCTTGGACGGGTGCCGGTGGTCGACGGGCTGGGTGTACGTGAGGACGAAGAAGCGGTACCCGGTGTACGGCTTCTCCTCGACCAGGCTCATGCCGGGTATCGCGAGCAGCTGGTCCTTGATGTCCTCACCGGTGGTGCCGGTGGAGGCGGTGGCCTCCGGCTGGGCGGCGGTGGCCGCCCCGGCCGTGCTCAACGTGCCGATCAGCACCGTGAGCGCCAGCAGCCATCTGAGCGCCTTGCGCATGCACCCTCCCCTGGGAAATACGCGGATGTCCGCCGGAACCTAGCGGAGCAACACCCGGTGCACCAGGGGATGTTGGGGCGGCCTGCTGGAAATGTCGGGGATCGGACCCTATCGGCCCACGCATCGGGGCCGGAGCGGGCCCCGTGGGCGGGGGTCAGGGCCGGTTCAGCACAGGATCCAGCCCGAGCTCACCGAGCCCGCGCCGACGGAGCCCTTGACCCACACGCAGCGGCGTCCGGCGTGCACGGTCACCGGGCCGGCGTGGTGCGTGTAGCGCCCGCGGTCGGCGACGGGCCGGCTGCCGCGTGCCTGCACGCTCACCGACATCGACTTGGCGGCGCCCCGCTTCTTGGGGAACGTCACCGCGCACACGTAGCCGCTCCGCTTGTAGACCTGCACGGAGCCGGTGGTGAAGGGCAGCGTCCGGACCTTGCGCCCGGAACAGTAGGAGGCGGCCTCCGCGCTGCCCGGGACGGCGAGGGCGAGCAGCCCGGACGCGGTCAGCACGGCCGTGCCGAGCGCCAGCCGCCGGCGTATCGCACCACTGTCCACTGTCGTCCCTCCCGCAGCCATCAGCGTACTGGTGTACGGACGCAGGACGTACGTCGGATGGTTGCGCGGCCGGGAGCCCCGGTACCGCCGGGTCAGGCCGTGGAGCGGACCGGCTTCCCGGACTCCGCCTCCCCCGGCTCCTGCGTGCCGGTGAAGGTGCGCCACAGCTCGGCGTACCGCCCGTCCAGCAGCAGGAGTTCCTCGTGGGTGCCGTCCTCGGCGACCTGACCGTGGTCCATCACCACGACCCGGTCGGCGCGGGCGGCCGTGGTCAGCCGGTGGGCCACGACCAGGGTCGTACGACGGCCCGCGATCCGGTCGGTCGCCTGGTTGACCAGGGCCTCGGTGGCCAGGTCCAGCGCGGCGGTGGCCTCGTCGAGGAGCAGGACGTCCGGGTCGACGAGTTCGGCCCGGGCGAGCGCGATCAGCTGGCGCTGGCCCGCCGACAGGTTGCGGCCGCGCTCGGCGACCTCGTGCAGATAGCCTCCGTCGAGCGTGGCGATCATGTCGTGCGCGCCGACCGCGCGGGCCGCGGCCTCCACCTCGGCGTCGGTGGCGTCGGGACGGCCGTAGGCGATGGCGTCGCGGACCGTGCCCTGGAAGAGGTACGCCTCCTGCGGGACGACTCCCAGCCGGTGGCGGTAGGAGGTGAGGTCGAGGGCGCGCAGGTCGGTGCCGTCCACCGTGACGCGCCCGCCCGTCGGGTCGTAGAAGCGGGCCACCAGCTTCACCAGGGTCGACTTGCCCGCGCCGGTCTCGCCGACGAAGGCGACGGTCTGGCCGGCGGGAATGGCCAGCGTGACGCCGCTCAGCGCCTCCTCGTTGTCGCCGTAGGCGAAGTCGACGTCCTCGAAGGCGATCTCCCCGCGCAGGGACAGGACTTCGAGCGGCTCGGCGGCGGTCTTCGTGGAGGTCGGCTCGCGGAGCAGCTCCTGGATGCGGCCGAGCGAGACGGTCGCCTGCTGGTAGCCGTCGAAGACCTGGGAGAGCTGCTGCACGGGCGCGAAGAACAGGTCGATGTACAGCAGGTAGGCGACCAGGGCGCCGGTCGTCAGCGTGCCCGCGTCCACCCGGCGGGCGCCCACGATCAGGACGGCCGCCGCGGCCACCGAGGACAGCAGCTGCACGAACGGGAAGTACACGGAGATCAGCCGCTGTCCGCGGATGCGCGCCTGCCGGTAGCTGTCGCTGCCGTCCGCGAACCGCTTCCGGCCGGTCTCCTCGCGCCGGAAGGCCTGGAGGATCCGCAGCCCGGAGACGGACTCCTGGAGGTCGGCGTTGACCACCGAGACGCGCTCGCGGGCGAGTTCGTACGCCTTCACGCTCGCCCGGCGGAAGAAGAAGGTGCCGACGACCAGCGGCGGCAGCGTCGCGAAGACGACCAGGGCCAGCTGCACGTCGATCACCAGCAGCGCGCCCATGATGCCGAAGAAGGTGACGACGGAGACGAAGGCGGTGACCAGGCCGGTCTGCAGGAAGGTGGACAGCGCGTCCACGTCCGTCGTCATCCGGGTCATGATCCGGCCGGTCAGCTCGCGCTCGTAGTAGTCGAGTCCGAGCCGCTGGAGCTGCGCGAAGATCTTCAGCCGGAGCGAGTACAGGACCCGCTCGCCCGTGCGCCCGGTCATCCGGGTCTCGGCGATCTGTGCCGCCCACTGGACGAGCACGGTGAGCAGGGCGAGCCCGGCGGCCGTCCACACCGCGCCGCGGGCGAGCCGCGAGACGCCCTCGTCGATGCCGTGCCGGATCAGCACCGGCAGCAGCAGTCCCATGCCCGCGTCGACGGCGACGAGCCCGAGGCTCACCAGCAGGGGCAGCCCGAAGCCGCGCAGCAGCCGGCGCAGCCCGTACGACTCCTCGGGCGTGACCGCGCGCGCCTCGTCGATGCCGGGGGTGTCGGTGGCCGGGGGCAGCGCCTCGACCTGCGCGAGGAGTCCGGGGGTGGCGGGCATCCCGGCGATCGCGTGGTCCTTCGGCTCGCGGTCGCCGGTCCACAGGTGCGGGGTGACGCCCCGTTCGGCGTCGAACTCCGCGTCGAGCTCGTCGCGTACGGAGGTGTCCTCCCGCACGGCGGCGGGCCCGGCGTGCCCGGGTGAGACGCCGCCGAGTTCGTCCGGGTCGGTGAGCAGCCGCCGGTACAGGGCCGAGCGCTTCTGGAGCTCCTCGTGCGTGCCGAGGTCGGCGAGCCGGCCGCCGTCGAGCACGGCGATGCGGTCGGCGAGGTTGAGGGTGGAGCGGCGGTGGGCGATGAGGAGGGTGGTGCGGCCCCGCATGACGTGCGCGAGGGCTTCGTGGATCTCGTGCTCGACGCGAGCGTCCACGGCGGAGGTGGCGTCGTCGAGGACGAGCAGCCGCGGGTCGGTGAGGAGGGCGCGGGCGAGGGCCATCCGCTGGCGCTGGCCGCCGGAGAGGGTCAGTCCGTGCTCGCCGACGGTGGTGTCGTACCCGTCCGGCAGCTCGGCGATGAAGCGGTCGGCCTGGGCGGCGCGGGCCGCGGCCTCGATCTCCTCCTGGGTGGCGCCGGGGCGGCCGTAGGCGATGTTGGCGCGGACGGTGTCGGAGAAGAGGAAGGAGTCCTCGGGGACCAGTCCGATCGCGGCGCGCAGCGACTCCTGCGTCAGCTCGCGGACGTCGTGGCCGCCGACGAGGACGGCGCCGCGCGTCACGTCGTAGAAGCGCGGCAGCAGCAGCGAGACCGTGGACTTGCCGGACCCGGAGGAGCCGACGACGGCGAGGGTCTCGCCGGGGCGGATCTCGAAGGAGAGGCCGTCGAGGACGGGGCGCCCCTCCTCGTAGCCGAAGGACACGTCGTCGAACTCGACGGTGGCGGGCGCGTCGGCGGGCAGGGTCTTCGTGCCGTCCTCGATGGACGGCTCGGTGTCGATCAGCTCCAGGACGCGCTCGGCGCCGGCGCGGGCCTGCTGTCCGACGGTGAGGACCACGGCGAGCATCCGCACGGGGCCGACGAGCTGGGCGAGGTAGGACGAGAACGCGACGAAGGTGCCCAGGGTGATCTGTCCGCGCACCGCGAGCAGACCGCCGAGGGCGAGCATCGCGACCTGGCCGAGCGCGGGCACGGCCTGGAGCGCGGGGGTGTACCGGGAGTTGAGCCTGATGGTGCGCATCCGGCCGGCGAAGAGCCTGCGCCCCACCTCCCGCAGCTTCCCGGTCTCCTGGTCCTCCTGACCGAAGCCCTTCACCACCCGGACGCCGCTGACGGCGCCGTCGACCACCCCGGCGACGGCGGCGGCCTGGGCCTGCGCGTACCAGGTGGCGGGGTGCAGCCTGGTACGGCTGCGCCTGGCGACGAACCAGAGGGCGGGGGCGACGGCGAGCGCGACGCCGGTGAGCGGCAGGGACAGCGCGGCCATGATCCCGAGCGAGATCAGGAAGAGCAGGAGGTTGCCGATGGTCATGGGCAGCATGAAGAGCAGGCCCTGGATCAGCTGGAGGTCGCTGGTGGCGCGTCCCACGACCTGTCCGGTGGACAGCTCGTCCTGACGCCGGCCGTCGAGCCGGGTGATCGTCCCGTACATGTCGGTGCGCAGGTCGTGCTGGACGTGCAGGGCGAGCCGGCCGCCGTAGTAGCGCCGGATGTACGTCATCACGTAGACGAGGACGGCGGCACCGATCAGGGCGCCCGCCCAGGGGGCCATGTCCCTGGTGTGGTCCCCCACGACGTCGTCGATGATCACCTTGGTGACGAGCGGTACCAGCGCCATGACGGCCATGCCGCCGAGGGAGGAGCCGAGCGCGAGCACGACGTCCTTGGGGTAGCGCCAGGCGTACCCGGCCAGTCGCCGCACCCAGCCGGGCTCCCCCGCCCCGCCCTGTTCCGCTGCCACGCAGATGCCTTCCGTAGATCCGCTTCCACCGGAAGGCACCAACGCGGATCGGAGCGGATTTCATCCCTCCGCAACATTTCCCGTCCCCGCGGTGCGTGGCAGGCGCACCGCCGGGCGGCGGGAAGGTGCGGGCGTCAGCCGCCGGACGGGACCGCCGGGAAGGCCTCCCGCGGGGTGTCCGTCGGCGTGTAGCGCTGCGCGGCGGGGGCGGTCGGCACCAGGTCCCTGTGGATGGCCCTGGCCACGCCCTGGATGGTGGCGACGCCGTAGTCCATGGTGCTGTTGCCGTGGGTGAGGACCGAGATCGTGTAGTCGTGTCCCGCGCCGTCGAAGGTGCCGACACTGTGGACGCGCCAGCCGTACGTGGACCGCGACAGCCAGCCGTTCTTGACGTGCACGGCGACCGAGGAGGGGGCGCCGGCCGGGGTGCCCCAGCGCTGCGAGGAGACGACCTTGCCCATCAGCTTCAGGACGTAGGCGCGGGAGTTGTCGCTCAGCACGGAGTTCTTGGCGGTGAGCAGCGCGAGCAGCTTCTGTTCGTCGCGCACGGTGATCTGGGTCAGGCCCCAGTAGCCGTCGGCGCCCGGCTTGGTCTGGGTCATGCCGGCGGCGGTGAGGAAGCCCTTGATCTTCGTCGTGCCGAGCTGGCGCCACAGGGTGCTGGTGGCCGCGTTGTCCGACTGGGTGATCATGGCCGTGGCCAGGTCGGCCTCGTGGTCCGTGAGGTAGCGGTTGTGCTTCTTGGCGTCCCACAGCAGCGTGGCGAGCACGGTCACCTTGACGACGCTGGCGGAGTCGAAGGCGGACGTGCTCCGCAGGGTGCAGGTGGTGCCGGTCGTACGGTCGCGGAGCCCGACGGCGATGGTGCCCTTGCGGCCGGCCAGCGCGGCCGTGATGTCGCGCTGGAGCTTCTCGGCCAGGCCGGCGCGGTCCGACGTGCAGGTGACCTGCGCCGGCGCGGCGGCGGCCGGCGCGGCGGCGGCGGCCAGCGGTACGAGCACGCCGATGCCGATGCCGGCCGCGAGCACGCGGGCGCGCCCGGATATCCGGTGAGTCATGAAGGCTTCCCATCCCATGAGGCGATACGAGTGCGCCCCCTGCACACTCGCCCCCCTTGACCACGCAGGGGCGCGAAAAGTTGTACGAGCCGCGCAGAGCGGGCGGTCGCGCGGCGGCCGGAGGGCACCTGCCCGGTTCCGACACGCAACGGACACATCTCGTTCACCCCATAAAGCGCATGTCCATGTCACGCTCCCGATTGCCCGCTCAATCAACCCGCGTAGATCGGACGTCCCCACATGCCCGCCACGCACATTCGCCGCTGGAAGACGCTGGCGCTGTCCACCTCCGCCGTGCTCGTGGCGCTCACCGTGCCGACGGTGACCGCCTCCCCCGCGAGCGCCACGACGACGGCGTACGACACCACGTACTACAAGAACGCGGTCGGCAAGACCGGTTCGAGCCTCAAGTCCTCGCTGCACACCATCATCAGCAGCCAGAGCAAGATCTCGTACACCGCGGTCTGGAACGCGCTCAAGGTCACCGACCAGGACCCGAACAACAGCAACAACGTGATCCTGCTGTACAGCGGAGTCTCGCGCGCCAAGTCCCTCAACGGCGGCGACCTCGGTGACTGGAACCGCGAGCACACCTGGGCCAAGTCCCACGGCGACTTCGGCGAGGTGACCGGTCCCGGCACGGACCTGCACCACCTGCGCCCCGCGGACGTCCAGGTCAACAGCATCCGCGGCAACAAGGACTTCGACAACGGCGGCAGCACGGTCAGCGGCGGGGGCGGCAGCCTCACCGACTCCGACTCCTTCGAGCCGCGCGACGCGGACAAGGGCGACGTGGCCCGCATGATCCTCTACATGGCCGTGCGCTACGACGGCGGCGACGGCTTCGCCGACCTCGAACCCAACGAGAGCGTCAGCAACGGCAGCAACCCCTACATCGGCAGGCTCGCCGTGCTCAAGCAGTGGAACGACGAGGACCCGCCGAGCGCCTTCGAGGAGAAGCGCAACCAGGTCATCTACGACACCTACCAGCACAACCGCAACCCGTTCATCGACCACCCGGAATGGGTCGAGGCGATCTGGTAGCCGACGTAGCCGCCTGAACTCCCTCAGAGACAAAGGGAGTTCAGGCGGCGTCCGGTGTCCCCGGCCACCGGCAGGTGACAAAGGAATGGCCTCAGGGCGTACAACCAGTGACGTCCCGCCCGAGTCGCACTCCCTGGACGCGTCGGACCACCGCGTCCCAGGAACGACGAAAGGCGCCCGATGTCACGAGCACGACGCAGGACCCGCTCCGCACGCCTGACCGCGCCCCTGACCGCCGTCACGCTGCTGGCCGGCGGGATCGGCACCTGGGCCCTGACCGGTGCCTCCGCCCAGGCCGCCACCGGATCGGCCGACGCCCGGGACGACTTCAACGGGGACGGCTACGCCGACCTCGTCGTCGGCGCCCCGGGCGCGACGGTGTCGAGCCAGGCCAAGGCGGGCTACGTGGCCGTCATGTACGGCTCCGCCGACGGCGCGTCCGCCGCGCACAAGAAGATCGTCAGCCGCTCCACCAGCGGGGTTCCCGGCGCCGCCATCGCCAACCAGCGGTTCGGTGCGGCCTTCACCAAGGGCGACCTGGACAAGGACGGCTTCAGCGACCTCGTGATATCCGGCGGCACGGCGGGCTCGGTCGTCCTGTGGGGCTCCGCCTCCGGCCTCACCGGCGGCACCGCCCTCGCCGGGTACGGAGCCGCGCCCCAGGCCGGTGACTTCGACGGCGACGGCACCACCGACCTGGCCCTGTTCGCCGCGCGGTCCGTCGGGGGCGACGACCCCCAGGGCGCGCCCGCAGCCCTGTGGAAGGGACCGCTCTCCCGTGCCGGGAAGCCCGCCGCCGTGCTGAACATCCTGGACAGGTCCGGATGGTGGGGCTACGAGGAGGACGACGCCGCGTGCGCCACCGGCGCCGGCTGCGAGGACGGCCCCTCGTCGATCACCGGCCCCGTGTCCTCCGGCCAGGTGGGCGACATCAACGGCGACGGCAGGGACGACCTCGTCCAGTGGCGCTACGAGGGTGACGGCGTGTGGGGCAACCGGCTGCTGTACGGCGGCACTTCGGGCTTCGTCAAGGGCCGGGCCCCCGGGGCGGACACCAGCCGCGAAGGCGTGGGCACCGGCGTCGGGGACATCGATCACGACGGTTACGACGACGTCGTGGTCGGCGTCGGCGGCTGGAACCACAAGGCGCAGGTCGCGTTCGGCTCGGCCTCCGGCCTGTCCGAGACGCGGGTGCAGACCTTCGACCAGGACCTGCCCGGCTTCCCCGGCGCCGAGGAGGAGGGCGACGGACTCGGCACCTCGGTCTCGGTCGCCGACGTCACGGGCGACGGCTACGCGGACATCGCGCTCGGCATCGCCGGCGAGGACGTCAAGGAGGTGGCCGACGCCGGCTCGGTCGCGCTGGTCCACGGCGGCCCGACCGGCGTCACGGGCGCGGGGACCCAGGTGTTCCACCAGGACACCGCCGGGGTGCCCGGAGTCGCCGAGACGGACGACCGGTTCGGCGTGAGCACCGCGCTGCTGGACGTCGACGGCAACGGCCGTCCCGACCTCGCCGCGTCCTCCACGGCCGAGAACGCCTCCGCCGGAGCGGTCTGGATCCTGCGCGGCACCACGACCGGCCTGACCACCACGTCCGCCCTCGCGTTCGGCCCGAGGACGATCCCGGCTCCCTATATGAAGGCCCTGTTCGGCTCGTCCCTGCGCTGACCGGCCCGGCCGGACGAGAACAGCGCCGGGGAGTGCGGACGCCGCGCTCCCCGGCGCTTCCGCGTTCCCGCCCCCCGTCGGCCCGGGTCAGCCCAGGTGCGTCGGCGCGAACATCCGCAGCAGCGCCGGGAGCACGACCACCGAGGGACCGGGGGCCGCGAGCGCCGTCGCGAGGTCCGCCTCCAGCGTCCCGGGGCTCGTCCGCACGCCCGGGACGCCGAAGGACTCGGCGAGCGCGACGAAGTCGGGGCGGGCCAGCTCGGTGGCCGCGGCCGTGGCCTCGCCGAACGCGTCCGTCATGTACGCGCGCAGGATGCCGTAGCCGCCGTCGTCGACGATCAGCCAGGTGACGTTCAGGCCGTACTGCTTCGCCGTGGCCAGCTCGGCGACCGAGTACAGCGCGCCGCCGTCACCGGAGACCGCGAGGACCGGCCGGGTCGGGTCGGCCGCCGCCGCGCCCAGCGCCGCCGGGAATCCGTAGCCGAGGCCGCCCGAACCCTGCGCGGAGTGCATGGTGTTGGGCCGGCGGGCGTCGAAGGCGGACCAGGCCCAGTAGGCCAGGATCGTCATGTCCCAGAAGGACGGGGAGTCGTCCGGCAGGGCCCGGCGCACGGACGCCAGCACGTCCTGCTCCAGGGTGAGTTCCTGGGCGGCGATGCGCTCGCCCACCTTCTCCAGCACGCCGCGCACCCGGTCGGGGGCCGTCGGGTCGGTGCGCGCGTCCACCGTCTCCAGCAGCGCCGACAGCGCCAGGCGGGCGTCGGCGTGGATGCCCAGGGCGGGGTGGTTGGCCTCCAGCTTGCCGAGGTCCGCCTCGATCTGGACGACCCGCCCCCGGGGCCGGAACGTGTGGTAGTTCGAGGACAGTTCACCGAGGCCCGAGCCGACGACCAGCAGGACGTCCGCGTCCTCCAGGAAGTCGGTGGTGTGCCGGTCCTCCAGCCAGGACCGGAGCGAGAGGGGGTGCGTCCAGGGGAAGGCGCCCTTGCCGCCGAAGGTGGTGACGACCGGCGCGTCCAGCCTCTCCGCCAGCGCCCTCAGCTTCCCGGACGCGTCCGCCCGTACGACGCCGCCGCCCGCGATGATCGCCGGGCACTCGGCGCGCGACAGCAGGTCGGCCGCGAGCGCCGTCAGCTCGGGGCGCGGGACGACGTCCTCGGGCGTCGCGTCCATCGCGGTCACCACCGGCAGCCGGGCCTCGGCCAGCAGCACGTCCTGCGGGATCTCCACCCACACCGGGCCGTGCGGTGCCGTCAGCGCCGACTCCCACGCCGCGGCGATCGCCGACGGGATCTGCGACTGCGTACGGACCGTGTGCACGGACTTCACCACGCCCCGGAACGAGGCCTGCTGGTCGGTGAGTTCGTGCAGATAGCCGTGGCGGCCGCCGCCCAGTCCCGCGGCCGGGACCTGGCTGCCGATCGCGAGGACGGGGGCGGAGGCGGCGGCCGCCTCCTGGAGCGCGGCCAGCGAGGTCAGCGCGCCGGGGCCCGTCGACAGCAGCAGTGGCGCCGCCTCGCCCGTGATCCGGCCGTACGCGTCCGCCGCGAACCCCGCGTTGTTCTCGACGCGCAGCCCGACGTAGCGCAGGGACGAGCGGCGCAGGGCGTCGAAGATGCCCAGCGCGTGCTGGCCGGGCAGTCCGAACACGGTCGTCGCGCCGAGGCCGGCGAGGGTCTCCACGACCAGGTCCCCGCCGATGCGGCCCGGCGGCGGGTTGAGGGCCGCCTCGGTCTGCGCCGCGGTCGGCCGCAGGTCCTGGTCGTGGTCGTGGGTCACTTCGCCGCCTTCTCCTGGGCGATCTGGCGGGACATGATCGTCGTCAGCTCGTACGCCGTGTGGGACGCGGCGACCGCGGTGATCTCGGCGTGGTCGTAGGCGGGCGCGACCTCGACGACGTCCGCGGAGACCAGGTGGCAGGACGACAGGCCGCGCAGGATCTCCAGCAGCTCGCGCGAGGTCATGCCGCCGGCCTCGGGGGTGCCGGTGCCGGGGGCGTGCGCCGGGTCGAGGCAGTCGATGTCGATCGAGATGTACAGCGGGCGGTCCCCGATGCGCTGGCGCAGCTGGTCGGCGACCTCGTCGGCGCCGCGGCGGTAGATGTCCGCCGAGGTGACGATGCCGAAGCCCATCTTCTCGTCGTCGGTCAGGTCCTGCTTGCCGTACAGCGGGCCGCGGGTGCCGACGTGGGAGAGCGCCTCGGTGTCGAGGATGCCCTCCTCGACGGCCCGGCGGAACGGGGTGCCGTGCGTGTACTCGGCGCCGAAGTAGGTGTCCCAGGTGTCCAGGTGGGCGTCGAAGTGGAGCAGGGCGACCGGGCCGTGCTTCTTGGCGACCGAGCGCAGCAGCGGCAGCGCGATGGTGTGGTCGCCGCCGAGGGTCATCAGGCGGGCGCCGGTGCCGAGCAACTCGTCCGCCGCCGCCTCGACGGTCTCCACGGCCTCGTTGATGTTGAACGGGTTCGCGGCGATGTCGCCGGCGTCGGCGACCTGCGCGAGGGCGAAGGGCGAGGCGTCCTGCGCCGGGTTGTAGGGGCGCAGGAGCCGCGACGCCTCGCGGATCGCGTTGCCGCCGAAGCGGGCGCCCGGCCGGTACGAGACGCCCGAGTCGAACGGGACGCCGACCACGGCGACGTCGGCGGAGCCGACCTCGTCGAGGCGCGGCAGCCGGGCGAAGGTCGCGGGTCCGGCGTACCGCGGGATGCGGGAGGAGTCGACGGGCCCGCGGGGCGTCTCGGTGCTGCTCATGGTGAAGTGCTCTCTTTCCTACGCTTCGTCGCGTATGTACAACGGATACGACTCTACTGGGAATCCCGCCCGCGTTCGGACAAGGGTTCGGAGCCACGCGCACCCGTCAGCGGCGTGTCGTACGACGGGGACGCGGCCGGCGCTGCGGCGGCGGCTCGCGGGGACGTCCCGCCCGTGCCCGCGGCTGCCGACGGCTCCGACCCTAGGTGGCCCGGGAGCGACTGCGAAGTGTACTTTTCATCCACCGAACCCGCTCCGGATGGAGGAAACGTCCACCATGCCGGACCCGTCCGCCCCGCCCGTCCCGCCGACCCCGCCGGTGCCGCTCGGCGCGCTCCTCGCCCGGGACGACCTGGGACTGCGCCAGATCGCGGGCCCGGCCGGCCCCGGCACCGCGATCCACTGGGCGCACACCTCGGAGATGGCCGACCCGTACCCGTATCTGCTGGGCGGCGAGCTGCTGCTGACCGCGGGGGTGCACGTCCCGGACGATGCGGAGTCCGGCGCGTACTTCGACGGCTACGTGTCGCGGATCGTCGCCGCGGGCGGGGCGGCCCTGGGTTTCGGCCTGGCGCCGGTGCACGACACGGTCCCGCCCGCGCTGGTCGCCGCCTGCGAGACGTACGCGCTGCCCCTGCTGGAGGTGCCGCCGCAGACCACGTTCTCGGGGGTGGCCCGCGCGGTCTGGCAGCTGATGGCCCAGGCCCGGCTGGCGGAGCTGCGCCGGGTCACGGAGGCGCAGCAGAGTCTCGCCGCGGCGGCCGCCCGGCCCGACCCGGTCCCGGCCGTGCTGCGCCGGCTCGCCCGGCACACCGACGGCTGGGCGGCCCTGTACGGCCCCGAGGGCCGGGAGCTGGCCACCGCGGGACGCGTCCCGCGGACCCCGGCGACCACCCCGGCACCGGACACGTCCCCGGACACACCCGCGCGGTCCGCCCCGCGCACGGCGGCGCCCGGCGCGGCCGACCCGGCACCCGGCGCACAGGCCCCGGCATCCGGCGCGGCGGCTCCCGGGGCCCGTCCGGCGGGGTCCGCACAGGGCACGGCGGCACCCGGGGCCCGTCCGGCGGGGTCCGCACAGGGCACGGCGGCACCCGGGGCCCGTCCGGGGGAGGCCGCACAGCGCGCGGCGGCACCCGGCCCCCGTCCGGCGGGTTCCGTACCCGGGGCGGCGGACCCCGGGGGCACGGTCGTGCGGGCGCTGCGGGAGCTGGCCGGGGTGGTGCGGCCGAGCGGGCGAACGGGGGGCGCGGTCCCGCCGGGTCCCTCGTCCGCCGCCGACACCGTGGGCGGCGTCCACCTGGCCGCCTACGCCCTCGGGGCCGGCCAGGGCTTCGTCCTCGGGGTCGCCGGGGCCAGGCGTGCCCCCGGTGACCACACCATCGCCTCGGTGGCCGCCGTCCTGCTGTCGCTCCTCACCGGGGAGCACCAGAGCGGGACCGGGGCGGCCCGCTCGGCGGCCCTGGTCCGGCTGCTGCTCGGGGCGACTCCCGAGGAGGTGGCGCCGCTGCTCGGCGCCGAGCGCCTCGTCGTGGTGCACGCCCGGCCCGCCGGAGACGCTCCCGCGCCGGACGCCGTCGCGGCCTCCGCGCTGGGCGCCGCGCTCGGTTCCACGCTCGTCGACGTGGGCGACGACGTCGTACGCGTCCTCGTCCCGGCCGGCCGGGAACCGGCCCCGCAGCCCGGCTGGACCTGCGGGGTCAGCGCCCCCGCCGCCCCGGACGGGTGGGCCGCGGCGGACACCCAGGCCGCCCGCGCCCTGGCCCGCGCCAGAGCCACCCGCACGGCCCTGGTGCGCCACGGGGAGCGCCCCGCGCTCGCGGACCTGGTCCCCGCGGCCGACGCCCGGGCGCACGCACGGACCCTGCTCGCCCCCATCGCCGCGACCCCCGCCCTCACCGAGACCCTGCGCACCTGGCTCTCCCTGCACGGGAGCTGGGACCGCACGGCGGTCGCGCTGTCCGTGCACCGCAACACCGTGCGCCAGCGCGTCACGCGGTGCGCGGCACTGCTGGCGGCGGACCTCGACGACCCCGACGTACGGATGGAGCTGTGGTTCGCGCTGCGGGAGGGGTGAGGAAGGAGGTCACCGGCGTCGCGCGGCGAGTGACGCACGTCCCAGGGTCCGGGACACCGGCGCCCCGGACGGGACCCCCCGGCACAATGGGAGGCATGCCGATACCCGGGACCCCCAGCCGCGCCGAGCTCGTCGACCACCTCGTACGGACCCGTATCGCGGGCGATGTCGCCACACCCCGCGAGAACAACCTCTCCCACTACCGCAAGCTCGCGAACGGCGACCGCAACTACTGGCTCGGACTCGAACTCGGCGACCGCTGGAACGACGAGCAGGACGTGCTCGCGGTGATGGCGGAGCGGTGCGGCGTGAACGACGACCCGGAGTACCGCTACGGCCAGGACACCATCGACCCCGAGCTGACCGTCGACGCCCTGGACCGGATGGCGGCCCGGCTGCGCAAGGCCGCCGCGGGAAGGCAGCGGGTCCTCTTCGCCACCGGTCACCCCGGCGGCCTGCTCGACGTGCACCGCGCGACCGCCGACGCCCTGCGCACCGCGGGCTGCGAGATCGTCGTCATCCCGGCGGGACTCCAGACGGACGAGGGGTACGTCTTCCAGTTCGCGGACGTGGCGGTCCTGGAGCACGGGGCCTCGCTCTGGCACACCCACTCGGGCGAGCCCATGCGCGCCATCCTGAACGGTCTCGAGCGCGACGGCCGCCCGCTGCCCGACCTGGTCGTCGCCGACCACGGCTGGGCGGGCTGCGCGGGCCAGTCCGGCATCGACTCCATGGGCTACGCCGACTGCAACGACCCCGCCCTCTTCCTGGCCGAGGCCGAGGGCACGGTCCAGGTGACGATCCCCCTCGACGACCACGTCACCAGCCCGCGCCACTACGACCCGATGACGGCGTACCTGCTGAACGCGGCGGGTCTGGTGTAGCACCGGGCCGCGGCCACGGGCCCCTCCCGGCGCGGGGCGCACCCCGGCGGGGCGCACCCCGGTGCCGGGTCCCGGTACACGCGGCCGGTCACGGCGACCGTGCTCTGCGCCGGCCGGCCGCCGCTCCCGCGCCGCGCCCCTGGGGCCCGGTCTCACCTGGGAACGCGGACCACGCCCTCCTGGATCACCGAGATGGCCAGCCGGCCGTCCTGCGTGTAGATCCTGGCCTGCCCGAGCCCGCGGCCGCCGGACGCGGACGGGGACTCCTGGTCGTACAGGAGCCATTCGTCGGCGCGGAACGGCCGGTGGAACCACATCGCGTGGTCCAGGGAGGCCCCGACGACGTCCCCGATCGCCCAGCCGCCGCGCCCGTGCGGGAGCAGCACCGAGTCCAGGAGCGTCATGTCGGAGACGTACGTGGCGAGGCAGACGTGCAGGAGGGGTTCGTCGATGGCGCCGCCGAGCTTGCCGTTGGTGCGGAACCACACCTGGGAGCGGGGCTCGCGGGCCTCGCCGACGCTGCCGAAGGGCGGGGCGTCGACGTAGCGCAGGTCGACGGCCTCGCGTGCCTCGAGGAGACGCTCCGCCACCCCGGGTTCGGTGAAGACGTCGGCGTAGCGCGGGAGCATCTCGGCCGCGGTGGGCAGTGTCTCGGGGTCCGGGGCCGGCGGCATGGGGGCCTGGTGCTCCATGCCCTCCTCGTGCGTCTGGAAGGACGCGGAGAGATGGAAGATCGGCTGTCCGTGCTGGACGGCGACGACGCGGCGGGTGGTGAAGGAGCGCCCGTCGCGGATCCGGTCGACGGTGTAGACGATCGGCGCCCCCGGGTCCCCGGCGCGCAGGAAGTACGCGTGCAGGGAGTGGGCGATCCGGTCCCCGGGGACCGTGCGGCCCGCGGCGACCAGTGCCTGCGCCGCCACCTGTCCGCCGAAGACGCGCGGGACGACGGCGGACCGTGACTGGCCGCGGAAGATGTCCTGCTCGATCCGCTCGAGGTCGAGCAGATCGAGCAGGGACTCAAGTGCCTGACTCATGGGGTCAGTTGTACCGTGAACTTTTTTCGCGTGCCTTACAGACCCATGTCCTTGGCGATGATCGTCTTCATGATCTCGCTGGTGCCGCCGTAGATGCGGTTGACGCGGTTGTCGGCGTACAGGCGGGCGATCGGGTACTCGTTCATGAAGCCGTAGCCGCCGTGCAGCTGGAGGCAGCGGTCGATGACGCGGTGCGCGACCTCGGTGCAGAACAGCTTCGCGGACGCGGCCTCGGCCGGGGTCAGCTCGCCCGCGTCGAGGGCCTCCAGGGCACGGTCGGCGACGGCCTGCGCGGCGTCCACCTCGGCCTGGCAGGCGGCCAGCTCGAACTTGGTGTTCTGGAAGGAGGCGACGGGCTTGCCGAAGACGGTGCGCTCCTGGACGTACTGCTTGGCGAACCGGACGGCCGCGGCGGCCTGCGCGTAGGCGCCGAAGGCGATGCCCCAGCGCTCGGACGCGAGGTTGTGGCCGAGGTAGGAGAAGCCCTTGTTCTCCTCGCCGAGGAGGTCCTCGACGGGGACCTTCACGTCGACGAAGGCCAGCTCGGCGGTGTCGGAGGTCTTCAGGCCCAGCTTGTCGAGCTTGCGGCCGATGGAGTAGCCCTCGGACTTGGTGTCCACGGCGAAGAGGGAGATGCCGTGGCGGCGGTCCTCGGCGCTCGGCGCGTCGGTGCGGGCGCAGACGATCACCCGGTCGGCGTGCACGCCGCCGGTGATGAACGTCTTGGAGCCGTTGAGGACGTAGTGCGTGCCGTCCTCGGAGAGCTTGGCGGTGGTCTTCATGCCCGCGAGGTCGGAGCCGGTGCCCGGCTCGGTCATCGCGAGGGCCCACATCTCCTCGCCGGAGACGAACTTCGGCAGGAAGCGCTTCTTCTGCTCGTCGGTGGCGAGCGTCTTGAGGTACGGCAGGCCGAGCAGCACGTGCACGCCTGAGCCGCCGAACTGCACGCCGGCGCGGGAGGTCTCCTCGTACATGACGGCTTCGAACTTGTACGAGTCGATGCCGGCGCCGCCGTACTCCTCGTCGACGCGGATGCCGAAGATACCCAGCTCGGCGAGCTTGTAGTAGAAGTCGCGCGGTGCCTGGCCCGCGGCGAACCACTCGTCGTAGACGGGTACGACCTCGGCCTCGATGAAGGCCCGGAGGGTCTCCCGGAACGCCTCGTGATCCTCGTTGAACACCGTACGGCGCACCGCCGCCACCTCCGTCTGGGATATCTAAGCGCTTGCTCAGATATCACGTTACCCGGCGGTCACGACGGTCGTCCAGACCGGCCGCCCCATGACGCTCGTCACGCCCCGGGGGCCGCTCCGGCCGCCCCGAAGGCGCCCCGCGCCATCCGGTGCAGCAGCTCGGCGGTGACCCCGCGGCCCGGCAGGGCACCGGGGCGGCCCAGGTGGGGCGTGGAGTTCAGGAGCCCGAAGACCGAGTGCACGGCCGAGCGCGCCGCGGGCTCGGCCAGGTCCGGGTAGACCTCGCGGACGACCTCCACCCACAGCTCGACGTACTGCCGCTGGAGCTGGCGCACGAGCTTGCGGTCGCTGTCCCGGAGGCGGTCCAGCTCACGGTCGTGCAGGGTGATCAATGGGCGGTCGTCGAGCGCGAAGTCGATGTGCCCCTCGATCAGCGAGTCGAGGACCGCCTCCGAGCCGCCCCGGGCCTCGGCGACCCGGCGCCTGCCGCCGGTGAGCAGCTGGCCGCTGATCCCCACCAGCAGCTCGGCGAGCATCGCGTCCTTGCCCGCGAAGTGCCGGTACAGACCGGGGCCGCTGATGCCGACCGCGGCCCCTATCTCGTCCACCCCGACGCCGTGGAAGCCGCGCTCGGCGAACAGCCGGGCGGCCTCCCTGAGGATCTGCTCGCGACGGGTGGGGGCGTCGGTTCTGGTGGCCATGAGAACGATTCTAGACAGGGAGGTTAGCGCTCGTTAACCTGGAGGAAATGCGTTAACGCTCATTAACAAGGTGAGGGGACCGCAGGATGCACGAGGCACCGGAGCTGACGAGCGCGGCCGATCCCGCGTCGGAGGCCTGGCGGGCCAACGAGGCGGCGCACCACGCACTGGGCGAGGAGCTGCGGCGAAGGCTCGCCGCGGCCCGGCTCGGCGGTGGTGAGCGGGCCAGGGACCGGCACACCGCGCGCGGCAAGCTGCTGCCCCGCGACCGGGTGGACGCCCTCCTGGACCCGGGCTCGCCCTTCCTGGAGCTCGCGCCGCTCGCAGCCGAGGGGATGTACGGCGGCGCGGCACCGGCGGCGGGCGTGATCGCCGGGATCGGGCGGGTGAGCGGCCGCGAGTGCGTGGTCGTCGCCAACGACGCCACGGTCAAGGGCGGCACGTACTACCCGATGACGGTGAAGAAGCACCTGCGCGCCCAGGAGGTGGCCCTGGAGAACCGCCTCCCGTGCGTCTACCTGGTCGACTCGGGCGGCGCGTTCCTGCCCATGCAGGACGAGGTCTTCCCCGACCGCGAGCACTTCGGGCGGATCTTCTACAACCAGGCGCGGATGTCGGGTGCCGGCATCCCGCAGATCGCCGCGGTCCTCGGCTCCTGCACGGCGGGCGGCGCGTACGTCCCAGCGATGAGCGACGAGGCCGTCATCGTGCGCGGTCAGGGCACGATCTTCCTCGGCGGTCCGCCCCTGGTGAAGGCGGCCACCGGCGAGGTGGTCACCGCGGAGGAGCTGGGCGGCGGCGAGGTCCACTCCCGCGTCTCCGGCGTGACCGACCACCTCGCGGAGGACGACGCGCACGCGCTGCGCATCGTCAGGACCATCGCCGCGACGCTCCCCGCGCGCGGGGCACTGCCCTGGACGGTCGAGCCGGCCGTGGAGCCCAAGGTGGACCCGGCCGGGCTGTACGGCGCGGTGCCGGTGGACTCCCGCACTCCGTACGACGTGCGTGAGGTCATCGCGCGCGTGGTCGACGGCTCGCGCTTCGCCGAGTTCAAGGCGGAGTTCGGGCAGACCCTGGTGACCGGCTTCGCCCGGATCCACGGGCACCCGGTCGGCATCGTCGCCAACAACGGCATCCTCTTCTCCGAGTCCGCGCAGAAGGGCGCCCACTTCATCGAGCTGTGCGACCAGCGCGGCATCCCGCTGCTGTTCCTGCAGAACATCTCCGGGTTCATGGTCGGCCGCCAGTACGAGGCCGGGGGCATCGCCAAGCACGGCGCCAAGATGGTCACGGCGGTCGCCTGCACGCGCGTGCCCAAGCTGACCGTGGTCATCGGCGGCTCGTACGGCGCGGGCAACTACTCGATGTGCGGCCGGGCGTACTCCCCCCGCTTCCTGTGGATGTGGCCGAACGCCAAGATCTCCGTGATGGGCGGCGAGCAGGCCGCGTCCGTCCTCGCCACCGTCAAGCGCGACCAGGCGGAGGCCCGCGGCGAGTCCTGGCCCGCGGAGGAGGAAGAGGCCTTCAAGGACCCGATCCGCGCCCAGTACGAGCAGCAGGGGAACGCCTACTACGCGACCGCCAGGCTCTGGGACGACGGCGTGATCGACCCGATGGAGACCCGCCAGGTACTGGGCCTCGCCCTGACCGCGTGTGCCAACGCCCCGCTGGGTGATCCCGGCTTCGGCGTCTTCCGGATGTGAGGGGACCCCTGACGATGTTCGACACGGTACTTGTGGCCAACCGCGGCGAGATCGCCGTCCGGGTCATCCGTACGCTGCGGGCCCTGGGCGTGCGCTCGGTGGCCGTCTTCTCCGACGCCGACGCGGACGCCCGGCACGTCCGGGAGGCCGACACGGCCGTCCGGATCGGTCCGGCGCCGGCCGCCGAGAGCTATCTGTCCGCCGCCCGGCTGCTGGCGGCGGCCGCGCGGACGGGGGCGCAGGCCGTCCACCCCGGCTACGGCTTCCTCGCCGAGAACGCCGCGTTCGCCCAGGCCTGCGCGGACGCCGGGCTGGTCTTCATCGGCCCGCCCGCCTCCGCGATCGACCTCATGGGCGACAAGATCCGCGCCAAGGAGACCGTGCAGGCGGCGGGCGTCCCGGTCGTCCCCGGCTCCTCGGGCAGCGGGCTCACCGACGCCCAGCTCGCCGACGCGGCACGTGAGATCGGCATGCCCGTCCTGCTGAAGCCGTCCGCGGGCGGCGGCGGCAAGGGCATGCGGCTGGTGCGCGAGGAGGCCCTGCTCGCCGACGAGATCGCCGCCGCCCGCCGCGAGGCCCGCGCCTCCTTCGGCGACGACACCCTCCTCGTCGAGCGCTGGATCGACCGCCCCCGGCACATCGAGATCCAGGTCCTCGCGGACGGCCACGGCCACGTGGTGCACCTGGGCGAGCGCGAGTGCTCCCTCCAGCGCCGCCACCAGAAGATCATCGAGGAGGCGCCGAGCGTGCTCCTGGACGAGGACACCCGCGCCTCGATGGGCGAGGCGGCCGTCCAGGCGGCCCGGTCCTGCGGCTACCGCGGCGCGGGCACGGTCGAGTTCATCGTCCCCGGCGGCGACCCGTCCTCGTACTACTTCATGGAGATGAACACCCGCCTCCAGGTGGAGCACCCGGTGACCGAGCTGGTCACCGGCCTCGACCTGGTCGAGTGGCAGCTGCGCGTCGCGGCGGGCGAGCCGCTGCCGTTCGGGCAGCAGGACATCTCCCTCACCGGGCACGCGGTCGAGGCACGGATCTGCGCCGAGGACCCGGCCCGCGGCTTCCTGCCCTCGGGCGGCACGGTGCTGTCCCTGCGCGAGCCCCGGGGCGACGGCGTGCGCACCGACTCGGGCCTCTCCGAGGGCACTGAGGTCGGCAGCCTGTACGACCCGATGCTGTCCAAGGTCATCGCGTACGGCCCCGACCGGGCCACGGCGCTGCGCAGGCTGCGGGCCGCCCTCGCCGGAACGGTCACGCTCGGCGTGCAGACCAACGCCGGGTTCCTGCGGCGGCTGCTGGCCCACCCGGCCGTCGTGTCGGGCGAGCTGGACACGGGTCTGGTCGAGCGGGAGGCGGAGTCCCTGATCCCGGACGGCGTGCCGGAGGAGGTGTACGAGGCCGCGGCGGCGATCCGTCTCGACGCCCTCGCGCCCGAGCGCGCCGGCTGGACCGACCCGTTCTCGGTGCCCACCGGATGGCGGCTGGGCGGCGAGCCCGCCCCGCTCGCCTTCCCCCTGCGGGTGCCGGGCCTCGAACCCGTCACCCACCGCCCGCGCGGCAGCCGTTCGGTCACCGCCGACCGGGTCTCCGTGACCCTGGACGGCGTCCGCCACACCTTCCACCGCGCCGGCGACTGGATCGGCCGCGACGGGGACGCCTGGCAGGTGCGCGACCACGACCCCGTGGCCGCCTCCCTCACCGGTGCCGGCCACGCGGGCGCCGACTCGCTCACCGCCCCCATGCCGGGCACGGTGACGGTCGTGAAGGTGGCCGTCGGAGACGAGGTGAGCGCCGGACAGAGCCTGTTGGTGGTCGAGGCGATGAAGATGGAGCACGTCGTCTCCGCGCCGCACGCGGGCACCGTCAGCGAACTGGACGTCACGCCGGGTTCGACCGTCGCCATGGACCAGGTCCTGGCGGTCGTCACCCCGGCGGACACGGCCCCGGCACAGACGCCCCCGGCGGACGCGGCCCCGGCCCGTATGCCCCGGGGCGCCGCTCCGGCACGGACGCCCGCGCCGGGCACCGCCCCGGCACAGGCTTCCCCGGTGGGCGCCGCCGCCCCGGCACCGGAGGAGAGGTCATGACCACACCCCCACCCGGCCTGCCCATGGCCGTACCTGCGCGGGGTCTGCCCGCGCGGGTGCGGATCCACGAGGTCGGCGCGCGCGACGGACTGCAGAACGAGAAGGCGACCGTCCCCACCGAGGTCAAGGCGGAGTTCGTCCGGCGTCTCGCCGGAGCGGGTCTCACCACCGTCGAGGCGACCAGCTTCGTGCACCCGAAGTGGGTGCCCCAACTCGCGGACGCCGAGCAGCTGTTCCCGCTCGTCCGCGACCTGCCCGTCGCCCTGCCCGTGCTGGTGCCGAACGCGCGGGGACTCGACCGCGCCCTGGCCCTCGGCGCCCGTCACGTCGCCGTCTTCGCCAGTGCCACCGAGTCCTTCGCCCGCGCCAACCTCAACCGCACGGTCGACGAGGCGCTCGCCATGTTCGCACCGGTGGTCGAGCGGGCGCGCGGCGAGCAGCTCCACGTCCGCGGCTATCTGTCCATGTGCTTCGGCGACCCCTGGGAGGGGCCCGTGCCCGTCCCGCAGGTCGTGCGCGTCTGCCGTGCCCTGCTCGACCTGGGCTGCGACGAGCTGAGCCTCGGGGACACCATCGGCGTGGCGACGCCGGGGCACGTGCTGGCGCTGCTCGCCGCGCTCCAGGAGGCGGGCGTCCCGGTGAGCGCGCTCGGCGTGCACTTCCACGACACGTACGGCCAGGCGCTCGCCAACACCCTGGCCGCCCTCCAGCACGGCGTCACGACGGTCGACGCCTCCGCGGGCGGCCTCGGCGGCTGCCCGTACGCCAAGTCCGCCACCGGCAATCTCGCCACCGAGGACCTGGTGTGGATGCTCCAGGGCCTCGGCATCGAGACCGGTGTCGACCTCGGCCGCCTCACCGCCACGAGCGTGTGGATGGCCGGACAACTGGGCCGACCCAGCCCCTCCCGCACCGTCAGAGCCCTCTCCCACAAGGAGCAGTGACCCCATGGACCACCGCCTCTCCCCCGAACTCGAAGAACTCCGGCGCACGGTCGAGGAGTTCGCGCACGATGTCGTCGCGCCGAAGATCGGTGACTTCTACGAGCGGCACGAGTTCCCGTACGAGATCGTGCGGGAGATGGGCCGCATGGGGCTGTTCGGCCTGCCGTTCCCGGAGGAGTACGGCGGCATGGGCGGCGACTACCTGGCCCTCGGCATCGCCCTGGAGGAACTGGCCCGCGTGGACTCCTCGGTGGCCATCACGCTGGAGGCCGGCGTCTCGCTCGGCGCGATGCCCCTCCACGTCTTCGGCACGCCCGAGCAGAAGGCCGAGTGGCTCCCGCGGCTGTGCTCCGGGGAGATCCTGGGCGCGTTCGGCCTGACCGAGCCCGACGGCGGCTCCGACGCGGGCGCGACGCGGACGACGGCCCGGCTCGACGAGGACACCGACGAATGGGTGATCAACGGCACCAAGTGCTTCATCACCAACTCCGGTACGGACATCACGGGGTTGGTGACGGTCACGGCCGTCACCGGGCGCAAGGCGGACGGCCGCCCGCGGATCTCCGCGATCATCGTGCCGTCCGGCACCTCCGGCTTCACGGTGGCCGCCCCGTACTCGAAGGTCGGCTGGAACGCCTCCGACACCCGCGAGCTGTCCTTCGCCGACGTCCGGGTCCCCCGCACGAACCTGCTCGGTGAAGAGGGCCGCGGCTACGCGCAGTTCCTGCGGATCCTCGACGAGGGCCGGATCGCGATCTCGGCCCTCGGGACGGGGCTCGCCCAGGGCTGCGTGGACGAGTCGGTGAAGTACGCCAAGGAGCGGCACGCGTTCGGGCGGAACATCGGGGCGTACCAGGCGATCCAGTTCAAGATCGCCGACATGGAGATGAAGGCGCACACGGCCCGCCTCGCCTGGCGCGACGCGGCGTCCCGGCTGGTCAGCGGCGACCCCTTCAAGAAGGAGGCCGCGCTCGCCAAGCTCTACTCGTCCACGGTCGCCGTCGACAACGCGCGCGACGCCACGCAGATCCACGGCGGGTACGGCTTCATGAACGAGTATCCGGTCGCCCGGATGTGGCGCGACTCCAAGATCCTGGAGATCGGTGAGGGCACGAGCGAGGTGCAGCGGATGCTGATCGCCCGGGAACTGGGCCTCGCGGGCTGACCCCGCCCCGGCGGGCGGAAGACGGCGGATCGCACCCCGCGCGGGCGGTCCGCCGGTCGCGTTCGCCGGTGCCCGCGGTCGCGGAACGCCCCGCCCCCTGGACAAGTTGTGAGGTTAGGCTAACCTACCTTCGAACTTGTCCGGCGGGCGCTCCGCCCCGTGCCGAAAGCAGCCACACTCATGCCCAAGCCCCGTGCCAACCTCCTCTCCCGCCGCGGCATCCTCGCCGCGGGCGGCGCCCTCGGCCTGGGCGCCGCGCTCGCCGCGTGCGGCGACGACGACGCGAAAAGCGGTGGTTCGGGCAGCTCGTCGACGGCGTCGAAGTCCGGTCCCTGGTCCTTCAAGGACGACCGCGGCCAGACCGCCAAGGCCGACAGGACCCCGGCGAACATCGTCGCGTTCACCGGCGTCGCCGCCGCGCTGTACGACTACGGCGTCGAGGTCAAGGGCGTCTTCGGCCCGACGAAGACCAAGCACGGCAAGGACGTCCAGGCCGGCGACATGGACATCAGCAAGCTGACGATCCTCGGCAACGAGTACGGCCAGTTCAACATCGAGAAGTACGCGGCCCTCGCGCCCGACGTCCTCATCTCCACGATGTTCGACGACGCGGGCACCCTCTGGTACGTCCCCGCGGAGTCCAAGAGCACGATCCTCAAGGTCGGCGCCCCGAGCGTCGGCATCTCCGTCTACGACCGCCAGCTGACCGGGCCCCTGGAGCGGATGCTGGAGCTCGCCGGGTCGCTGGGCGCCGACGTGAAGTCCGCCAAGGTCACCAAGGCGAAGAAGCGCTTCGAGGACGCGGCCGCCAAACTGCGCTCGGCCGCCAGGGCCAACCCGGACATCAAGGTCCTGATCGGCTCCGCGAGCCAGGACATCTTCTACGTCTCCGGCTCCAACCTCTCCGTGGACCTGGAGTACTTCAAGGCGCTCGGCGTGAACCTCGTCGAGCCCCCGGCCAAGACGCTGAAGGCCAGCGGCGGCTGGTTCGAGAACCTCAGCTGGGAGAACGTCGACAAATACGACGCGGACATCATCATGATGGACAACCGCTCCGCGACCATCCAGCCGGCCGACATCACCGAGGCGACCTGGAAGAAGCTCCCGGCCGTCAAGGCGGGCCAGGTCATCCCCCGCGTCACCGAGCCGATCTTCTCGTACGACAAGTGCGCCCCGATCCTCGAAGACCTCGCGGCGGCCATCGAGAAGGCCAAGAAGGTCAGCTGACCCGCACCGGGCGGCCGCACCGTCCGGCCGCCCGGACGGCGACCGCCCCCCTGACGACGACTCAGGAGCACCCATGACAACGGCCGTGGCCGCCCCGTTCCGCTTCTTCTCCCTCCAGGTCGCACGGACGAGGCGGCTCGGCCCGTCCCTGCTCCGGGTCACCTTCACGGGCCCCGACCTGCACGCCTTCCTCTCCGACGGCCGCGACCAGAGCCTGTCGCTCTTCCTGCCGCAGCCGGGCCAGTCCGAGCCCGCCGTACCGGTCGGACTCGGTGACAACTGGTGGCAGGGCTGGCGCGAACTCCCCGACGACGTACGGGCGGTGATGCGGTCGTACACGCTGCGGGGGCTGCGCAGCGACGCCCTGGGCCGTACCACCGAGATCGACATCGACTTCGCGCTGCACGGCGTGGCACCGGAGGCGGCCACCCCCGCGGGTCCCGCCTCGCGGTGGGCGGCGGGCGCCGCGGCCGGTGACCGCGTCCTGCTGCTCGGTCCGGCGACCGAGGACAACCGGGCGATCCGCTTCCGGCCGCCGGAGGACACGGACCTGGTGGTCATGTGGGGCGACGAGACGGCCGTACCCGCCGTCTCGGCCATCCTGGAAACGCTGCCTGCGGGCATGCGCGCCCGCGTCTGGCTGGACGTCCCGCACGCCGGGGACATCCAGGACGTGGCGACCGCGGCGGACGCCGAGATCACCTGGCTGGTGCGCCACGACGGGTCCCCCGCCGCCCTCGACGCGATCCGGGACGCCGAACTCCCCGCCGCGCGGGCTCCGTACGCGTGGATCGCGGGCGAGTCCGGCTGCGTGAGGGAGCTGCGCCGCCATCTGGTGCACGAGCGCGGGATCGATCGCAGGCGGGTCACGTTCGTGGGCTACTGGCGGCGCGGACTGACCGAGGAACAGCTGCGCGAGCAGGAGTGACGTCCGGGACGGACCGAGGCCTGCGCCACTGAAAGCGCAGGTGGGGCGGGGTCGCACGATCGAGTTAGGTTAGGCTAACCTAAGCTGAACGCGCGATCTCGCCCCTCTTCTTGTCCCGCTCCGCTCCCGTCCCGCTCGGACTCTCCCGCACGGAGGACCCCCACATGCGCTCGCACCTGCTCAATGACACGACCGCGGACCGGTATCGCCGCTCCGTGATTGAAGGAGTCGAGCGGGTGGCGGCCAAACTCGCCACCACCGACCGTCCGTTCACCGGCACCACGGTCGACGCCCTCGCTCCCCGGATCGAGCGGATCGACCTGGACCGCCCGCTGCACGACACCACCGCGGTGCTCGACGAGCTGGAGGAGGTCTACCTCCGGGACGCGGTCTACTTCCACCACCCCCGATACCTCGCGCACCTCAACTGCCCTGTCGTCATACCGGCGTTGCTCGGCGAGGCGGTCCTGTCCGCCGTCAACTCCTCGCTGGACACCTGGGACCAGTCGGCCGGCGGCACCCTCATCGAACGCAGGCTCGTCGACTGGACCGCCGAGCGCATCGGCCTCGGACCGGCCGCAGACGGCGTGTTCACCAGCGGCGGCACGCAGTCCAACCTCCAGGCGCTGCTGCTGGCCCGCGAGGAGGCCAAGGGCGACGATCTCGGCGCCCTGCGCATCTTCGCCTCCGAGGTCAGCCATTTCAGCGTCAGGAAGTCCGCCAAACTCCTGGGCCTCGGCGCCGACAGCGTCGTCTCCGTCCCGGTCGACCACGACAAGCGGATGCAGACCGTCGCGCTCGCCCACGAGCTGGAGCGCTGCAAGCGCGAGGGCCTGATCCCCATGGCGGTCGTCGCCACCGCGGGCAGCACCGACTTCGGCTCCATCGACCCGCTGCCCGAGATCGCCGAGCTGTGCGCCCAGTACGGCGCCTGGATGCACGTGGACGCGGCCTACGGCTGCGGGCTGCTCACCTCCCTGAAGAACCGGGACCGGCTCACCGGCATCGAGCGCGCCGACTCGGTCACCGTCGACTACCACAAGTCCTTCTTCCAGCCGGTGAGTTCGTCCGCGGTGCTGGTCCGCGACGCGGCCACGCTGCGGCACGCCACCTACCACGCCGAGTACCTCAACCCCCGCCGCATGGTGCTGGAGCGCATCCCCAACCAGGTCGACAAGTCCCTGCAGACCACCCGCCGCTTCGACGCCCTCAAGCTGTGGATGACACTGCGCGTGATGGGCGCCGACGGGATCGGACAGCTCTTCGACGAGGTCTGCGACCTGGCCGCCGACGGCTGGGAACTCCTCGCCGCCGACCCGCGCTTCGACGTGGTCGTGCGGCCCTCCCTCTCCACCCTCGTCTTCCGCTACATCCCGGCGGCCGTCACCGACCCGGCCGAGATCGACCGCGCCAACCTGTACGCCCGCAAGGCGCTGTTCGCCTCCGGCGACGCCGTGGTCGCGGGCACCAAGGTCGGCGGCCGCCACTACCTGAAGTTCACGTTGCTCAACCCCGAGACCACGGCCGACGACATCGCCGCCGTACTCGGTCTGATCGCCGGCCACGCCGAGCAGTACCTGGGAGAGTCCCTTGACCGCGCTTGCTGAATCCGCCCGTGTGCACGACTTCGTGGGGATCGGCCTCGGCCCCTTCAATCTCGGCCTCGCCTGCCTCACCGAACCGATCACCGAACTGGACGGGGTGTTCCTGGAGTCCAAGCCGGACTTCGAGTGGCACTCCGGGATGTTCCTGGAGGGCGCGCACCTCCAGACCCCGTTCATGTCGGACCTGGTCACCCTCGCCGACCCGACGTCCCCGTACTCCTTCCTCAACTACCTGAAGGAAGCGGGCCGGCTGTACTCGTTCTACATCCGCGAGAACTTCTACCCGCTGCGGGTCGAGTACGACGACTACTGCCGCTGGGCCGCATCGAAGCTGAGCAGCATCCGCTTCGGCACCACGGTCACGGAGGTCACCTGGGACGAGGGCGCCGAGGTGTACGTCGTCCGCACGGAGGGCGACGAGACGTTCCGCGCCCGCCGCCTGGTCCTGGGCACCGGGACTCCCCCGTACATCCCCGAGGCCTGCGCCGGCCTCGGGGGCGACTTGCTCCACAACTCCCGCTACGTGCAGCACAAGCAGGAGCTGCAGCGGAAGGAGTCGATCACCCTCGTCGGCAGCGGGCAGTCCGCCGCCGAGATCTACTACGACCTGCTGAGCGAGATCGACGTCCACGGCTACCGGCTGAACTGGGTGACGCGCTCACCGCGCTTCTTCCCGCTCGAATACACCAAGCTGACCCTGGAGATGACCTCCCCGGAGTACATCGACTACTTCCACGCGCTGCCCGAGCCGACCCGCTACCGCCTCCAGTCGGAGCAGAAGGGCCTGTTCAAGGGCATCGACGGCGAGCTGATCGACGCGATATTCGACCTGCTCTACCAGAAGAGGGTAGGCGGCCCGGTCCCCACCCGGCTGCTCACCAACTCCTCGCTCCAGAAGGCTACTTACCAGGACGGCACGTACACGCTGGGACTGCGCCAGGAGGAGCAGCAGAAGGACTACGAGCTGACCAGCGAGGGCCTGATCCTGGCCACCGGCTACAAGTACGCCGAGCCGGAGTTCCTCAAGCCGGTCCGCGACCGGCTGCGCTACGACTCCCGGAACAACTTCGACGTGGCCCGCAACTACGCCATCGACGTCACCGGCGGCGGGGTCTTCCTGCAGAACGCCGGCGTGCACACCCACAGCATCACGAGCCCCGACCTCGGCATGGGCGCGTACCGCAACGCGTACATCATCAGGGAGCTGCTCGGCACCGAGTACTACCCGGTCGAGAAGACCATCGCGTTCCAGGAGTTCGCCGTATGAGCACCCCCTTCACCTTCCGTCCGCTCGACCCCCTGGAGGACGCGGAACTGCTGCACCGCTGGGTCACGCATCCCAAGGCGGCCTTCTGGATGATGCAGGACGCCGCACTCCAGGACGTGGAGCGCGAGTACATGGCGATCGCCGCGCACGAGCACCACGACGCGTTCCTCGGACTGCGTGACGGTGAGCCGGCGTTCCTGATGGAGCGCTACGACCCGCGGTACGTGGAGCTCGTCGGCCTGTACGAGCCGGAGCCGGGTGACGTCGGCATGCACTTCCTGGTGCCGCCGACGGACACGCCCGTGCACGGGTTCACGCGATCGGTGATCACCGCGGTGATGGACGAGCTGTTCGCCGACCCGCGCATCCGGCGGGTCGTGGTCGAGCCCGACGTGTCCAACACGGCCGTGCACGCGCTGAACGCGGCGGTCGGCTTCGTCCCCGAGCGCGAGATCGACAAGCCGGAGAAGAGGGCCCTGCTGAGCTTCTGCACTCGCGAGCAGTACCTGACGGCCCGTGAGGCGGCGGTCCTCGCCGCCGTCCGAGGAGTGACGACATGACGCTGTCCGACGCGGTGGCCCACCTCTCGCCCGAGCGCTGGGCCGAGGCGAACCGCCTGCTGATCCGCAAGGCGCTCGCCGAGTTCGCCCACGAGCGGCTGATCACGCCGGAACCGGCGGGCGGGGACCGCTACACCGTCCACAGCGACGACGGCCTCACCCGCTACGGCTTCACCGCCCGGCGCCGCTCGCTCGACCACTGGCAGGTGGACGCCGCCTCCCTCACCCGCCACCGCGACGGCACCGAACTCCCGCTGGCCGCTCTCGACTTCTGCATCGAGCTGAAGTCGTCGCTGGGTCTGAGCGACGAGGTCCTGCCGGTCTACCTGGAGGAGATCTCCTCCACCCTCTCCGGCACCTGCTTCAAGCTCACCAAGCCGCAGCTCCGCTCCGCCGAACTGGCGCGCAGCGGCTTCCAGGCCATCGAGACAGGGATGACCGAGGGCCACCCCTGCTTCGTCGCCAACAACGGGCGCCTCGGCTTCGGGGTGCACGAGTACCTCTCGTACGCGCCGGAGACCGCGAGCCCCGTGCGGCTGGTGTGGCTGGCCGCACACCGCTCGCGGGCCGCCTTCACCGCGGGCGCCGGCATCGAGTACGAGTCCTTCGTGCGGGCCGAGCTGGGCGAGGCGACGGTCGGGCGCTTCCACGCGGTACTCACCGCCGAGGGCCTCGATCCGGCCGACTACCTCTTCATCCCCGTCCACCCCTGGCAGTGGTGGAACAAACTGTCCGTGACCTTCGCGGCCGAGGTCGCCCGGCGTCACCTCGTCTGCCTCGGCGAGGGCGACGACGAGTACCTGGCCCAGCAGTCGATCCGGACGTTCTTCAACCGGAGCGCCCCGGAGAAGCACTACGTGAAGACCGCGCTCTCGGTCCTCAACATGGGCTTCATGCGCGGGCTCTCCGCGGCCTACATGGAGGCGACCCCGGCCATCAACGACTGGCTCGCCCAGCTCGTGGAGAACGACCCGGTGCTGAAGTCCACGGGCCTGTCGATCATCCGGGAGCGGGCCGCGGTCGGCTACCGGCACCTGGAGTACGAGGCCGCCACCGACCGCTACTCCCCGTACCGCAAGATGCTCGCCGCGCTGTGGCGCGAGAGCCCGGTGACCTCGCTCCGGGAGGGCGAGTCGCTGGCGACGATGGCCTCGCTCCTGCACGTCGACCACGAGGGCGCGTCCTTCGCCGCCGCGCTGATCGAACGGTCCGGGCTCACGCCCGTGGAGTGGCTGCGCGGCTATCTGCGGGCCTACCTCACGCCGCTGCTGCACAGCTTCTACGCGTACGACCTCGTCTACATGCCGCACGGCGAGAACGTCATCCTGGTTCTCGCGGACGGCGCCGTACGGCGCGCGATCTACAAGGACATCGCCGAGGAGATCGCGGTCATGGACCCGGACGCGGTACTGCCGCCGGCGGTCGAGCGGATCCGGGTGGAGGTCCCCGAGGACAAGAAGCTGCTGTCGATCTTCACGGACGTCTTCGACTGCTTCTTCCGCTTCCTCGCGGCGAACCTCGCCGCCGAGGGCGTTCTCGACGAGGACGCCTTCTGGCGGACGGTCGCCGAGTGCGTCCGGGAGTACCAGGAGGCGACGCCCGAACTCGCCGACAGGTTCCGGCAGTACGACATGTTCGCACCGGAGTTCGCGCTGTCCTGCCTCAACCGGCTCCAGCTGCGCGACAACAGGCAGATGGTGGACCTCGCCGACCCGTCGGGCGCGCTCCAGCTCGTCGGCACGCTGAGGAACCCGATCGCGGGCCGGTGAGAGCCGGGTGGGGCCCGGGAGACGGTCCTCCCGGGCCCCACCCCCGTCCGGCGGACTACGGGGCGGGCCAGGGCACCTGGGGCGACCGGTAGTAGTCGATCCCCAGCGCGTCCCAGCGCGGTCCCTGCGCGGCGAGCCGCACCTTGTAGGTGTCCCAGTCGTGCGTCGAGGCGGGCGACCAGCCGAGCTCGGCGACACCCGGCAGGCGCGGGAACGCCATGTACTCGATGTGGTCGGAGTTCAGGATCGTCTCGGTCCACAGCGGCGCCTCGACACCCCGGACGGCCGACGCCGGCACGCCGGGCAGGTAGCCGCCCGGATCCCAGTCGTAGGCCCGCCGCACTTCGACGAGTCCCGCCCAGTCCAGGCCGAGCGGCGTGTCCGCGGTGTACTTCATGTCGAGGTAGATCCGGTCCGCCGGGGACAGGATCAGCCCCGTCCCGTTCCGCGCGGCCTGCGCGACCCGCGCCTTCTCGGCGGCGCTCGTGCCGTCCAGCCCCCAGTACTGGGCCAGCGCGCCCTTCGCCGGGGTGGCGCCGGTCAGCTGGTGCCAGCCGATCACCGTCTTTCCGTACGCGGCGACGACCGGCTGGACCCGGTCCATGAAGGTCACGTAGTCGGCGTGGCTGGTGGAGTGCGCCTCGTCGCCGCCGATGTGGAGGTAGCGGCCCGGGGTGATCGCGGCCAGCTCACGGATCACGTCGTCCACGAAGTCGTACGTCACCGGCTTGTCGACGCACAGCGAGCTGAAACCGACCTCGGTGCCGGTGTAGAGCGGGGGCGCCACGCCGTCGCAGTTCAACTCGGCGTACGAGGCGAGCGCCGCGTTGGTGTGCCCCGGCAGGTCGATCTCCGGGACGACTTCGAGGTGGCGCGAGGCCGCGTACCGGACGATCTCCTGGTACTGGGCCTTGGTGTAGTACCCGCCTGGTCCGCCGCCCACCTGGGTCGAGCCGCCGTGCGCGGCCAGCCGCGGCCAGGAGTCGACGGCGATGCGCCAGCCCTGGTCGTCGGAGAGGTGCAGATGCAGCTTGTTGATCTTGTACAGCGCCAGCTCGTCGACGTAGCGCTTGACCTGGCCGACGGTGAAGAAGTGCCGGGAGACGTCGAGCATCGCCCCGCGGTAGCCGTAGCGCGGGGTGTCCTTGATGGTGCCGCCCGCGACGAGCCAGGGTCCGGGCTGCACGGACTTCTTCTCGACGGCGGCCGGCAGGAGCTGGCGCAGGGTCTGCACGCCGTGGAAGAGGCCGGCGGCCCTGCGGGCGGTGATCGTGACGCCGGACCTGCCGCTGTCGAGGCGGTAGCCCTCCCCCAGTGTGCGGGCGGAGCCGGAGCCGAGCCTGAGCCGGATGCCGTCCCCGGCGCGCGAGGTGACCGGCAGCCGGTAGCCGGTGGAGGGCCGCAGCACGTCCGCGAGGTACTCGCCGATCCGGCGGGCCTCGCGCGAGTCGTCGACCCTGATACGGGTGTCGCCGGTGACGCGGTACGGCGACCCCTTCGCCTCGACCGAGGCGGGAGCCGGGACCACCCGGCCGAGCGGAGTGACAGGGGTGCCGGTGGCGGCAGGAGCCGCGCCGGCGACGGAGATTCCGGCGGCCGCCACGAGCAGCAGCGTACCGAGCAGGCGGGGCGTTCTGTGGTGCTGTCTCACACGCGCTCCCTTCCATGAAGCTCCACGAGCCTCGACGGGGTTCCCCGATCCGGACCCCGATGGGTATAGACCACTCTCCCGCACGACCGGTGGAACGGTCCCCGTCACGGCGGAGATCGTCCATCGTGAACAGCTCGCAGACAGCGATCCATGAGTGTTTCCCTAGGCGCCTGCCCGATATCGGGCAGGATTCTTGCGAATCACCTGCGCGTGATCCAGGATCAACGGGTGCACGAGGAACTTGTTGATCACCTGACGCGCTCCACGCCCCTCAACCGGGGCGAAGCACTCCGGGTGGTCCAGGACGTGCTCGCCTACTTCGACGAGACGGCCGAGGAGTACGTACGGCGCCGCCACCGCGAGCTCCAGGCCCAGGGCCTGGTCAACGCGGCGATCTTCGAACGGATCGAGGCGGACCTGAAGTACCGCGCGGTCGCGCCGCCCGGGCTCACGCTCAGGCAGCTGCGCCGCATCGTCTACGGCTGACCGCGGGACGGCGCGGCCGGACGCCCGGCGGACACCACGAACGACAGAGCAGAACGACAGAGGGGAACCGAGAGACGCATGTGCGGAATCGTCGGGTACATCGGCAGGCGTGATGTGGCACCGCTGCTCCTGGAGGGCCTGCAGCGCCTGGAGTACCGGGGCTACGACTCGGCGGGCATCGCCGTCACGACCCCCAAGGCGGCCGGCCTGAAGATGGTCAAGGCCAAGGGCCGGGTCCGCGACCTGGAGGCCAAGGTCCCGGCGCGCTTCAAGGGCACCACCGGCATCGCCCACACCCGCTGGGCCACCCACGGCGCCCCCTCGGACGCGAACGCGCACCCGCACCTGTCCCACGACGGCAAGGTCGCCGTCGTCCACAACGGCATCATCGACAACGCCGGGGACCTGCGGAAGAAGCTGGAGGCCGACGGCGTCGAGTTCCTCTCCGAGACCGACACCGAGGTCCTCACCCACCTCATCGCCCGCTCCCGGGCCGAGAAGCTCGAGGACAAGGTCCGCGACGCGCTCCGCGTGATCGAGGGCACCTACGGCATCGCGGTCCTGCACGCCGACTTCCCCGAGCGCATCGTGGTGGCCCGCAACGGCTCCCCCGTCGTCCTCGGCATCGGCGAGAAGGAGATGTTCGTCGCCTCGGACGTCGCCGCGCTCGTCACCCACACCCGCCAGATCGTCACCCTCGACGACGGCGAGATGGCCACCCTCAAGGCCGACGACTTCCGCACGTACACCACCGAGGGCACCCGCACGACCGCCGAGCCGACCACCGTGGAGTGGGAGGCCGAGTCGTACGACATGGGCGGCCACGACACGTACATGCACAAGGAGATCCACGAGCAGGCCGACGCCGTGGACCGCGTGCTGCGCGGCCGCATCGACGACCGCTTCTCCACCGTGCACCTCGGCGGCCTGAACCTGGACGCCCGCGAGGCGCGTGCCGTGCGCCGCGTGAAGATCCTCGGCTGCGGCACCTCGTACCACGCGGGCATGATCGGCGCCCAGATGATCGAGGAGCTGGCCCGCATCCCCGCGGACGCCGAGCCCGCCTCCGAGTTCCGCTACCGCAACGCGGTCGTCGACCCCGACACGCTGTACGTCGCGGTCTCGCAGTCGGGTGAGACGTACGACGTGCTGGCGGCGGTCCAGGAGCTGAAGCGCAAGGGCGCCCGGGTGCTCGGCGTGGTCAACGTGGTCGGCTCGGCCATCGCCCGCGAGGCCGACGGCGGCATGTACGTGCACGCCGGACCCGAGGTCTGCGTGGTGTCCACCAAGTGCTTCACCAACACCACGGTCGCGTTCGCGCTGCTCGCCCTGCACCTGGGCCGTACCCGCGACCTGTCGGTGCGCGACGGCAAGCGGATCATCGAGGGCCTGCGCAGGCTGCCCGGCCAGATCTCCGAGATCCTCGCGCAGGAGGACGAGATCAAGAAGCTGGCCGAGACCTACGCCGAGGCCCGCTCGATGCTCTTCATCGGCCGGGTGCGCGGCTACCCGGTGGCCCGCGAGGCCTCGCTGAAGCTGAAGGAGGTCTCGTACATCCACGCCGAGGCCTACCCCGCCTCCGAGCTGAAGCACGGCCCGCTGGCGCTGATCGAGCCCGCCCTGCCGACCGTCGCGATCGTCCCGGACGACGACCTGCTGGAGAAGAACCGCGCCGCGCTCGAGGAGATCAAGGCCCGCAGCGGCAAGATCCTCGCGGTGGCCCACCAGGAGCAGGAGAAGGCCGACCAGACGATCGTCGTCCCGAAGAACGAGGACGAGCTCGACCCGATCCTCATGGGCATCCCGCTCCAGCTCCTCGCCTACCACACGGCACTGGCCCTGGGCCGGGACATCGACAAGCCGCGCAACCTGGCCAAGTCCGTCACGGTGGAGTAACCCGCCTGCCGTCGGCGGGACTTGCGCCCGCCGGAGCATGAACGACCCCCTGCGTATGCCACGTTCGCGCAGGGGGTCGCTCTGTCGGGGCCGCCCAACGCCCCGGCCCGCGCCCGCTCCGGCCGGCGGCCGTCACCCCCCGGCCGGCGGCGCGTCCCAAGGTCCGGCGACCGGTATATGCCCTTCACAAGGGCACAAACACCTCTGTGCGGGGGTGGATTCACGCGAAGGGCAAAGGAGTTGAGCGTTCTGGGCCTCATCCGCCCGAGAACGGGGGCGAGTTACGCCTCCGGGTACGCGGAACGGGCCGTGCGCTAGGGAATGACGATGACGGGCCGCTTGGCGCGCTTCGCGAGCCGGCCGGCCACCGAGCCGAAGATCCGTCCGACGATGCCGTGCGTGGAGCCGACGACGATCGCGTCCGCCTCGTACTCCTGCCCGACCTCCTCCAGCTCGTGGCAGATGTCGCCCCCGCGCTCGACGAGGATCCAGGGGACCTCCGCCAGGTACTCGGCGCAGGCCAGCTCGAGCCCCAGCATCTCCGTGCGGTGATCCGGCACGTCGACGAAGACCGGGGGCTCGCAGCCCGCCCACACGGTGGTCGGCAGCCGGTTGGCGACGTGCACGATGATCAGCCCCGAGCCGGAGCGGTGCGCCATGCCGATCGCGTACGCCAGCGCCCGCTCACTGGACGTGGAGCCGTCGAATCCGACGACGACGCCGTGCTTGAACGCGGGATCGCAGGAATGGCGTGGCTCTTTCGCCGCCAGGGGCTCGGCCGCCGTGGGATCGGCGACGGAGCGCTTGCGGTCCGCGGGATCGAAGAATTCGTGACCGGCCATAAGTGTCTCGGCGTGTGGATCCTCGTGGGTGGGACGAACAGAGAGCGGCGGAGCCGTGTCCGGGAATCACCTTCCCAACCCCATACCCCCAAGGGTACGGCGGCACGCCTCCTCTGCCCATGTTCCGCGCCTGCCGCGCGGGGTTCCAGGGAGCATGCACGAGGGGGCGCCCGTAACGCAATGGTTGCTGCCCCGTACAGGCGGTTTGCACAGGGTTCACCTCGTGCTTCCGGGACCGCTCGCGCGTACGGTGGTGCGGCCCCGGCCGGCCTCCGCCCCCCGCGGCAGTGTCCGGCCGGTCGGCCGGGCGTTGAACCGGGTGAGCCACGACCACGGGAAGCACTGGAGCGCAAGGGAGCACAGCGTGCCCGGACCAGAGACCGCGCCCCAGTCCGCCGGGCCGCGCCCGCCCGCGCCTCCCCCGCAGGACACGGCGGGTGACGTGGTGCGCTGGGCGGCCTTCAGCTGCGTCCTGGTCCCCGTGGTGCTCGTCCTGTACGGCACCTCGCTCGCCGGGGCGGCCGGCACGGCGCTGGGGCTCGGGGCGGTGACCGCCGTCTGCCGGATGCTGCTGCGGGAGTCCGAGCGGGGCGCCGCCCGGCCGCGTCCAGCGGAACGGGTCCCGCACCGGGGGCGGCACGGCAGGGAGGCCGCGCCGGGCGTCGGCCCCGCGAAGTCCGGCCGGGGCCGCGGCGGCTCGCACGCGATGGCCGGCGGCCACATCGGGCCGGGCGGTTTCCCAGGTTTCGCCGGCACGGGCGGGGCACACGGGAAGAACGGTTCGGGAGCGCACCGGGGCGTCCGGCGAGCGGGGGGAAATACGCCGGTCGACTGACCGGTTTGTGCGCACGCCCCCGCCTGTTTTCAGCCAACTTCACTCACCTGTGCATGGCGTGGTCGAACGACCCCTCAACCCCCGTTCCACCTGCACGGAAGGGCTTACCGGGGACACACGCACCCTATGGGGACCGGCCACCGGCACAAGGCGCACTTCCCTGCGCGGCTCACGAGTGCAACGCTTCGTGATCGAATGCTTCACGCCAAGTTGCCATGTCGACAATGTGCCGGATGGTGAACTGGTCACGCCGGCACCACGGGACGCAGTAGATTCGATCATGACTGTCTTACGGCGGGGGACTCGTGCAGGACCAAGGGGAAACGTGCAGGAGCGACACAACCGAGGAGCCGCGACCACCGAGGGGGGCTTAGCAGTATGAGCCACGACTCCACTGCCGCGCCGGAAGCCGCGGCCCGGAAGCTTTCCGGGCGACGCCGCAAGGAGATCGTCGCGGTGCTGCTGTTCAGCGGCGGCCCCATCTTCGAGAGCTCCATACCGCTGTCGGTGTTCGGCATCGACCGCCAGGACGCGGGAGTTCCGCGCTACCGACTCCTGGTGAGCGCGGGTGAGGAAGGCCCACTGCGGACCACAGGGGGCCTCGAACTCACCGCGCCACACGGGCTGGAGGCGATCTCACGGGCAGGCACCGTCGTCGTGCCCGCCTGGCGGTCGATCACCTCACCGCCACCGGAGGAGGCACTCGACGCACTGCGCCGGGCGCACGAGGAGGGCGCCCGCATAGTCGGGCTGTGCACCGGCGCCTTCGTGCTGGCCGCGGCCGGGCTGCTGGACGGCCGGCCGGCCACCACCCACTGGATGTACGCGCCGACGCTGGCCAAGCGCTACCCGTCGGTGCACGTCGACCCACGCGAGCTGTTCGTGGACGACGGGGACGTCCTGACCTCGGCGGGCACCGCGGCCGGAATCGATCTCTGTCTCCACATCGTGCGGACGGACCACGGCAACGAGGCGGCCGGCGCGCTCGCCCGCCGGCTGGTGGTCCCACCGCGCCGGAGCGGCGGCCAGGAGCGCTACCTCGACCGGTCTTTACCGGAGGAGATCGGCGCCGACCCCCTCGCGGAGGTCGTCGCCTGGGCGCTGGAGCACCTCCACGAGCAGTTCGACGTGGAGACGCTCGCCGCGCGCGCCTACATGAGCCGCCGGACCTTCGACCGCCGCTTCCGCTCGCTCACCGGCAGCGCCCCCCTGCAGTGGCTGATCACTCAGCGGGTGCTCCAGGCGCAGCGGCTGCTGGAGACGTCGGACTACTCGGTGGACGAGGTCGCGGGCCGCTGCGGCTTCCGCTCGCCGGTGGCGCTGCGCGGGCACTTCCGCCGTCAGCTCGGCTCGTCCCCCGCCGCGTACCGCGCCGCCTACCGGGCGCGCCGTCCGCAGGGTGACAGGCCGTCGGACCTGGACGGTTCCGCGGGATCCCCGGGACCGGCGCCCGCACCGCACCAGGAGAGCCCGGTCCCGCTGCAGACCCGGCGTACGGCGGCCGCGAGTTCGGTCGGCCCGTCCACCTCGCTGTCCACCGAGCCGGCCAGGCACGGCCAGGACTTCTACGCGGCGGGCCGCCCGAGCCTGCCGGGACAGCGCAGCGCGCCGTAGCACCGCACGGGTGGGAGCCCTCGGGCTCCCACCCGGCACACCGCCGCCCCGGCCGCCGGGCCCCCGGGGTGCACGGGCGGTCCGGCGGGCCGGAGCGGGCCGTAG
The DNA here is from genome assembly GCF_056435845.1 of Streptomyces sp. NPDC043867. NCBI lineage: Bacteria > Bacillati > Actinomycetota > Actinomycetes > Kitasatosporales > Streptomycetaceae > Streptomyces > Streptomyces sp. NPDC043867. The sequence continues at coordinate 194,765 of NZ_JBWKDS010000010.1, forward strand.
GGTAAGACACATGAACGATCGCATGGTGTGGATCGACTGCGAGATGACCGGACTCTCGCTGTCCGACGACGCGCTCATCGAGGTGGCCGCGCTGGTCACCGACTCGGAGCTGAACGTACTCGGCGAGGGGGTGGACATCGTGATCCGTCCGCCCGACGCCGCGCTGGAGACCATGCCGGACGTGGTGCGCACGATGCACACCGCCTCCGGCCTCCTCGACGAGCTGGCCGCAGGCACGACGCTGGCCGACGCCGAGGAGCAGGTCCTGTCCTACGTACGGGAGCACGTCAAGGAGCCGGGCAGGGCCCCGCTGTGCGGAAACTCGGTCGGCACCGACCGCGGCTTCCTGCTGCGGGACATGCCGACGCTCGAGGACTACCTCCACTACCGGATCGTGGACGTCTCCTCCATCAAGGAGCTGGCCCGCCGCTGGTACCCGAGGGCGTACTTCAACAGCCCCGACAAGAACGGCAACCACCGGGCCCTGGCCGACATCCGGGAATCGATCGCGGAGCTGCGCTACTACCGCGAGGCGGTCTTCGTCCCGCAGCCCGGCCCCGACTCGGACACCGCCCGCCAGATCGCCGCCAAGCACGTCCTGCCCGCCGAATAGCCTCCCGCCCGCCCCGCGGGAAAGGCGGGCGCGAGCACCCCTTCGGACCCTGTACACTTTTTCTCGGCCGGTCGGTGAAGCGACTTTCGCAGAACCGCCGGTCATGGTGGGTGTAGCTCAGCTGGTAGAGCACCTGGTTGTGGTCCAGGATGCCGCGGGTTCAAGTCCCGTCACTCACCCTGAGCAATCAGCCGGTGACCTGTTCGCACAGGTCACCGGCTGACTGCGTTTCAGGGGGCCCTCGGGTGCGGGCCCCCGCCTCAGGCGCTTTTGGCCGGGCAGGCCGCCCGCCAGGCGGCGGCGAACGCGGCGACGTCCTCGTAGCGGTCTCCGGGATCCGCGCGGGTCGCGCGCTCGATCACCGCCAGCTGCGGTGCCGTACCCCGCCAGGCGCGCTCCTCGTCACCGGCGTCCAGGAGGAGCCGGGCGGTGCGGCCCAGGGTGAAGACGGTCGTGCGGGCGTCGATCACGGAGCCCCGCTCGAACTCCTCGGGCGCCATGTACCGCCGGGAGCCGGGCAGCCGCTCCTCCTCCAGCACGAAGGGGCCCGGACGGTACTCGTCGAGGTCGACCAGGTGGGCCGTGCCGCCCGCGAAGTCGTACAGCAGGGCCCCGTCGTAGAAGTCGACGGCGACATGACCGGCGCTCTCCACGGCGAGGTGGGCGCCCAGGACACGGTCGAAGGCGCGCAGCACGTCGGCGGTCGGCAGGGCGCGGAAGCGGGCCATGGGGGTGTGCGGGCTCGTACGGTCGCGCTGCCCGGTCGCGGTGGGGTGGTAGAGCACCTCGCCCTTCCGCCAGGGCATCACCACCGCCCAGGTGTCCCGCACCGCGATCCGGTGGACCTGCGGGACGATGGCCGTGTGCCGTACGGCCCGGTGGAACGCCCAGCCGCGTTCGAGCGACTGGCGGGCTCGGTCGGTGACCGCTTCCTTGACGAACCAGCACGCGCCGTCGAGCAGGCGCACGCCGTACGACACGCATCCGGAGTCCTGCTCCCGGAACGCGGTGAACACCTCACCCACCCGGCCCAGATACGGCTCCACGGAGGAGACTTCGTCGACTGCAAGCAAGGGATGGAGGACCATGGACGCCAGCTTGCCCTACCGGAGGTCAGGACGACGCGCGCGCCACCAGTTCCGTGGGCAGGACCACCTGACGGCTCTCCAGGTCGCGCGAGGCGACGGGCCTGCGGTCCGCGATCTCGCCCAGCAGGAGGTCGATCATGGCGCGCCCCATCTCCTCGATCGGCTGGCGCACGCTGGTCAGCGGGGGGTCCATGTGGCGGGCGATGGCCGAGTCGTCGTAACCGACCAGCGCCACGTCGTCGGGTATCCGGCGGCCCGCCTCGCGCAGGACCTGGCGGGCGCCGGCCGCCATGACGTCGGAGCCGGCGAAGACCGCGTCCAGGGTGGGGCAGCGGGCGAGCAGCTCCGTCATCGCCCGGCGGCCGCCCTCCTCGGTGAAGTCGCCGGCCACGATCAGGTCCTCGTCGACCTCGCGGCCCGCGGCGCGCAGCCCCTCGCGGTACCCCTCGATACGGCGCTGGGCGCCGAAGACGTCCAGGCGTCCGGCCAGATGGGCTATGGTCCGGCGGCCCCGGGCGACCAGGTGTTCGACGGCGACCCGTCCGCCGCCGAGGTTGTCCGAGTCCACCGACGGCAGCGTCTCGCGCGCGGATCTGCGGCCGCTGATCACGGCCGGGATCTCCAGCTGGGACAGCAGGTCCGGGAGCGGGTCGTCGGCGTGCACCGAGACCAGCAGGACGCCGTCCACGCGGTGCGCCGCCAGGTACTGGGCCAGTCGCTGCCGTTCCCGGTCGCTGCCCGCGAAGATCAGCAGCAGCTGCATCTCGGTCTCGGAGAGCTCCGCGCCGACGCCGCGGAGCATGTCGGAGAAGTACGGCTCCGCGAAGAAGCGGGTCTCCGGCTCGGGGACCACGAGGGCGATGGCGTCGGTGCGGTTGGCGGCGAGCGCGCGGGCGGCCGTGTTCGGGACGTAGCCGAGTTCCGCCACGGCCGCCTGGACGGCGGCGCGGGTGGCGTCGCTGACCCGCGGCGAACCGTTGATCACCCGGGACACCGTGCCGCGGCCCACCCCGGCCCGCGCGGCGACCTCCTCGAGAGTCGGCCGTCCGCCACTGCGGCCCCGCGCTCCGTAGCCTGCCATGGTCCGCCTCCCTTCACACCGCGTCGCATCGCGTTGGCCTGGAATCTAACAGTCTTGATCCCCGCGCGATGCCCTGAGACGGTCCGGTACGGCTCCGTCCGCCGGATTAGTTAACAGCCCGATAACCGAAGACAGGTCTCCGCGTCCTCACTCTTGACACCCCCGCGCGAACCGACGACTCTTCAACACATCACTTGTGGGAGCGCTCCCACGGTACCTGACAAAACACATCCCGCACGTTCCCCGCCCGAGCCGCAGCGAGTAACTAACGGGCCCAACAATGCAGTTGGCCGGGGGGTCGGCACGTCAGGGCAACAGGAGGATGCAATGCGAGCACGTACCCTTACCGCCCGCAGAGCGGTGGTCGTCACGGCCGTCGCAGCGCTGGGCGCCGGGCTGCTGACCGGCTGTGCCGACGACGGCAATGACGACTCCGGCTCGTCGGGCGGCGGCAAGGGCAAGACGACGATCTCCCTTGGCCTGTTCGGCACGTTCGGCTTCAAGGAGGCCGGGCTGTACGACGAGTACGAGAAGCTGAACCCGGACATCAAGATCCAGGAGAACGTCACCGAACGGAACGAGAACTACTACCCGGCTCTCGTCAACCACCTCACCACGGGCAGCGGACTCGCCGACATCCAGGGCGTCGAGGTCGGCAACATCGCCGAGGTCGTCGACACCCAGGCGGCCAAGCTCGTGGACCTCTCGAAGGTCTCGGGGGTCAACCAGAGCGACTTCGTCGACTGGAAGTGGAAGCAGGCCACAGCCAAGGACGGCCAGACGGTCGGGCTCGGTACCGACATCGGCCCCATGGCCATCTGCTACCGCAAGGACATGTTCGAGAAGGCCGGCCTGCCCACCGACCGCGAGGAACTCGCGAAGAAGTGGGACGGCGACTGGAACAAGTTCGTCGAGGTCGGCAAGGAGTACAAGAAGAAGGCGCCGAAGGGCACCACCTTCCTCGACTCCCCCGGTGGCCTGCTGAACGCGGTCCTCGGCAGCGAGACCGAGAAGTTCTACGACGCCTCGGGCAAGGTCATCTACAAGGACAACCCAGCCGTGAAGTCCGCCTTCGACCTCACCGCGGGCGCGGCGAAGGACGGCCTGACCGGCAACTTCACGCAGTTCCAGCCGACGTGGGACCAGGCGTTCGCCAACAGCAAGTTCGCGGCCGTCTCCTGCCCGCCGTGGATGCTCGGCTACATCGCGTCCAAGGCGAACCAGGACACCAAGGGCAAGTGGGACGTCGCCAAGGCGCCCAAGGGCGGGAACTGGGGCGGCTCGTTCCTGGCCGTGCCGAAGGCCGGCAAGAACGTGAAGGAGGCGTCCAAGCTCGCCGCCTGGCTGACCGCGCCCAAGCAGCAGGCCACCCTGTTCGCCAAGCGGGGCAGCTTCCCGAGTGCCCAGAGCGCGTACGAGCTCCCCGAGGTGACCGGCGCCAAGAACGACTTCTTCGGTGACGCCCCGATCGGCACCATCTTCGCGGCGGCCGCCAAGGACAGCCCGGTCCAGGTGATCGGCCCGAAGGACCAGATCATCCAGCAGGGTCTGTCCGACAACGGTGTGTTCCTCGTGACGAAGGGCAAGTCCCCCGCGGACGCCTGGAAGACGGCCACGAAGACCATCGACAACAACCTGGAGAAGTGACCGGTATGGCCACCCGGCACGACACCGCCGCGCCCCCCACCAAGGAGGGGGGCGCGGCCCCGGCCGGCCGCGTTCCGGCCGGTGCGCCCACGGCGGAGGAGGTCCGCCGCCGGGCCCGGCTCTCCCGCCGCTGGCAGCGGGACCTGCGCTGGAGCCCGTACGTCTTCGCCTCCCCGTTCTTCCTGCTCTTCCTCGCCTTCGGCCTGTTCCCGCTGATCTACACGGGCTGGGCGTCGCTGCACACGGTGGAGCTGACGGCACCCACGGACATGGAGTGGGCGGGGCTGCGCAACTACACCCGCATCTTCGACGACGAGTTCTTCTGGAACGCGGCGAAGAACACCCTGACCATCGGCATCATCTCCACCGTCCCGCAGCTGCTGATGGCCATGGGCCTGGCCCACATCCTCAACTACAAGCTGCGGGCCTCGACCTTCTACCGGGTCGCGATGCTCGCGCCGTACGCGACGTCGATCGCCGCGGCCTCCCTGGTGTTCGTCCTGCTCTTCGGCCGCGACTACGGCATGATCAACTGGTCGCTGCACTTCGTCGGCATCGACAGCATCGACTGGCAGAACGACAAGTGGCCCTCGCAGATCGCCGTCTCGACGATCATCGTCTGGCGCTGGACCGGCTACAACGCGCTGATCTACCTGGCGGCCATGCAGGCCATCCCGCAGGACCTGTACGAGTCCGCGGCCCTGGACGGCGCTTCGCGCTGGAAGCAGTTCCTGCACGTCACGCTGCCGCAGCTGCGCCCGACCATCCTGTTCACCGTGGTCGTGTCGACGATCGGGGCGAGCCAGGTCTTCGGCGAACCGCTGCTGTTCGACCAGAACAAGGGCGCCTCCGGCGGCGCCGAGCACCAGTTCCAGACGCTCGGGCTCTATCTGTACGAACAGGGCTGGGTCAACCAGCACCTCGGGCGGGCCTCGGCCATCGCCTGGACCATGTTCTTGATCCTCATCGTGATCGGGATCGTCAACTACGTCATCTCGCGCCGGCTGCGCGCCAGTAGTTAAGGAGAACCGGCCGTGACGACGACCCTGACGACACCACCCGCCGACGCCGTGCCCGCGGAGCCGAAACGCTCCCGGCGCCCCAAGTCCGCACGGGCGGGCGGACAGCTGCACGGCGGCCCGATCGCCTATCTGATCCTCGCCCTGTTCACCATCGGCTCGCTGTTCCCGCTGGTGTGGACGGCGATCGCCGCCTCGCGCGACACCAACCGGCTGGCGCAGACACCGCCGCCGCTCTGGTTCGGCTCCAACCTCTTCAAGAACCTGGACCTCGCCTGGGGTGACGCCAATCTCGGCGAGGCCATGTTCAACACCACGCTCGTGGCGGGCATCTCGGCGGCCACCGTCGTCTTCCTGTCCACGATCGCCGGGTTCGCCTTCGCCAAGCTGCACTTCCGGGGCCGCAGCGCCATGATGCTGATCGTCATCGGCACGATGATGGTCCCGCCGCAGCTCAGCGTGATCCCGCTGTACATGATGGTCGCCAAGCTCGACTGGACCGACCAGCTCCAGGCGGTGATCTTCCCGTCCCTGGTGAGCGCCTTCGGTGTCTTCTTCATGCGGCAGTACCTGATCCAGGCGCTGCCGAACGAGCTGATCGAGGCGGCCCGGGTGGACGGTGCGAGCAGCTGGCGGGTGGTCTGGCACATCGTGTTCCCGGCGGCCCGGCCCGCGATGGCCGTCCTCGGCATGCTGATCTTCGTGCAGACGTGGAACGACTTCCTGTGGCCGTTCCTGGTGCTGACGCAGACCGGCAACCCGACCGTGCAGGTCGCGGTGGCCGGCCTCGGCCGGGGCTACACCCCCGACCAGTCCCTGATCATGGCGGGAGCGCTGCTCGGCACCCTGCCGCTGCTGCTGGTCTTCGCCCTGTTCGGCAAGCAGATCGTCGGCGGCATCATGCAGGGCGCCGTCAAGGGCTGATCCCTCTCTCCGGGGGCCGGGTCATCGCCGCCCCGGCCCCCGCCCTTCCCGTTTCTCTTCTCCGTCGGTCTCCCCGACCTCCTATGGGAGCGCTTCCATGCCTGAGCCCGTCACGTCCGTGTCCTTCCCTCCCGCCTTCCTCTGGGGCGCGGCGACCTCCGCGTACCAGATCGAGGGGGCGGTGCGGGAGGACGGCCGTACCCCCTCGATCTGGGACACCTTCAGCCATACGCCCGGAAAGACGGCGGGAGGTGAGACGGGGGACGTGGCGGTGGACCACTACCACCGCTACCGCGACGACGTGGCGATGATGGCGGACCTCGGGCTGAGCGCGTACCGCTTCTCCATCTCCTGGTCCCGGGTGCAGCCCACCGGCCGCGGCCCCGCCGTGCAGCGCGGCCTCGACTTCTACCGGCGGCTGGTCGACGAGCTGCTGGCGCACGACATCAAGCCCGCCGTCACCCTCTACCACTGGGACCTTCCCCAGGACCTGGAGGACGCGGGCGGCTGGCCCGAGCGGGACACGGCGCTGCGGTTCGCCGAGTACGCGCAGATCGTCGGCGAGGCGCTGGGCGACCGCGTCGAGCAGTGGATCACCCTCAACGAGCCCTGGTGCAGCGCGTTCCTCGGGTACGGCTCGGGCGTGCACGCCCCCGGGCGGACGGACGCGGCGGCATCCCTGCGGGCGGCCCACCACCTCAACCTGGCGCACGGGCTCGGCGCTTCGGCGCTTCGCGCGTCGATGCCCGCCCGCAACACGGTCGCGGTGAGCCTCAACTCCTCGGTCGTCAGGCCGCTTTCGCAGAACCCGGCGGACCTGGCCGCGGTCCGGCGCATCGACGACCTGGCCAACGGCGTCTTCCACGGGCCGATGCTGCACGGCGCCTACCCGCAGACCCTGTTCGAGGCGACCGCGTCGGTCACCGACTGGTCGTACGTCCTCGACGGCGACCTCCAGCTGATCCACCAGCCGCTGGACGCGCTCGGCCTCAACTACTACACGCCGGCGCTGGTCTCGGCCGCCGAGGCGGAGCCGGCCGGTCCGCGCGCGGACGGCCACGGGGCGAGCCCCTTCTCGCCGTGGCCGGCCGCGGACGACATCGCCTTCCACCAGACGCCGGGCGAGCGTACGGAGATGGGCTGGACCATCGACCCGACGGGCCTGCACGAGCTGATCATGCGCTACACCCGGGAGGCGCCGGGACTGCCGCTGTACATCACCGAGAACGGCGCCGCGTACGACGACAAGCCCGACCCCGACGGCCGCGTGCACGACCCCGAGCGGATCGCCTACCTGCACGGGCACCTCGCCGCGGTGCGCGACGCGATCACCGACGGCGCCGACGTGCGCGGCTACTACCTCTGGTCCCTGATGGACAACTTCGAGTGGTCCTACGGCTACGGCAAGCGCTTCGGCGCGGTCTACGTGGACTACGCGACCCTGGCCCGTACGCCGAAGTCGAGCGCCCACTGGTACGGGGAGGCCGCCCGGACGGGGACCCTGCCGTCGCCGGTGGCCGCCGAGTAGACCGACCCGCGGGGGAACCGGGGGAACGGGGGGGAACGGGGGGGAACGGGGGGGAACGGGGGGAACGGGGGAACGGGGGAAGCGGAGCGCGCCCCGGCCGGGTGGGGGGAGGTCCGGCCGGGGCGCGCTCTCCCCCGTGGAGGAAGGGCCTACGCGTGGGGGCTCACTTGTAGGCGCCGAAGGCCTTGGAGAAGGCGTTCTGGTCCTGGACGACCGAGCTGCACGTGGGGTCGGCGACGTTCTTCGCGCCGCCCGCACACTGCTTGTCGCGGGTCGCGGACCACATGGAGAGCCAGCCGAGGCCCTTCGACTTGGCGAAGTTCACGAGCTGCGTGGCGTCGTCGACCTTGAAGATCTCGCCGGCGACGTCGTTGACGCCGATCATCGGGGTGACGGCGACCGCCTGCCACGCCGCGCTGTCGGAGAGGCCGAGGACGCCCTTGACCTGCGCCTGGGTCGCGGTGGCCGCCTGCTCGGCGTAACCGCCCATGTCACCGCTGTACGCGGGTCCGTAGTCCATCGCCATGATGTTGACGGTGTCGACGGTCACGCCGTTCGACCTGGCGTTGGAGAGCAGGCTCACGCCGTCCTGGGTCAGGCCCTCGGGCATCACCGGGAGGGTGAAGGAGACGTCCAGGCCGGGGTGGGCCTTCTGGAGCTTGGCGATGGCCTGCGCGCGGCGGGTGTTGGCCGCGGTGTTCGGCAGCGCCCCGCCCTCGACGTCGAAGTCGACCTTGGTGAGCTTGTAGGCGTCCACGGTCTTGCCGTACGCCGTCGCGAGCGCGTCCGCGGACGGGCAGGTCGTCGCGAGCTCCGAGCCGGCGGCGCCGCCGAAGGAGACGCGGACGTCACCGCCCTTGGCCCGCAGGGCACCGATCTGTGCGGCGACCGCGTCGCTGCCGAGGTCGGTGACGCCGCCCCACTTGGGGGTGCAGCCGCCGCCGTCGGTGACGAAGGCGAGGTTGTAGTCCTTCACGCCGGTGGCCGAGGCGCTCGCGACCAGGTCGAAGGCGGGGTAGAGGGACGTGTCCACGTAGGGCGCGAAGCCGGCGTTCGTGGTGGTGCCGCTGCCGGAGCTCTGGGTCGGGGCGGGGCCGGTGGGGGCCGAGGTGCCCGGGCTCGGGTCCTTGGTGGGCGTGGCGCTCGGCCGGGGGGTCGCCGTCTCGCTCGGGCGGCCGCTGGGCTCGGGGGTCGCGCCGCCGTCCGCGGAGCAGGTCGCGTCGTCGATGCGGCAGCCGGTCGGGTCGGCGGTGCCGTTCACCACGAACCCGACGGTCACCGACTTGCCGGCGGCCAGGCCGTCCTTGTCCCAGGACGGCGGCGTCACGGTGACGTGCTGTCCGCTCACCTCGGACCGGCCGTTCCACAGGGAACTGAGCTTGGCACCGGCGGGCAGGTCGAACTCCAGCGTCCAGTCCTTCCTGGCCTGGCCGCTGTCGTTCGTGACGACGTACTGCGCGGTGTAGCCGGTCGTCCAGTCGCTGGTCCTGGTGTACGCGGCGCCGACGCCTGCAGCCTGCGCGGTCCCGGTGAACAGGAAGGCGCCGCCACCGGCCACGGCCGCGGCGACGACGCCGCCTATCGCCTTGTTCCTGCCACTGACCTTGCGCCGGTGCGTGCTGCTCATCGTGGTGCCTGCTTTCGCGGTGTCACGGGGGGTGGGTGCGAGCAGCACGCTAGCGATCGGGAATCGGGCAAACCGCTTGTTCCGGACGGCGGTCGGGGATCTTAGGGTGCGCTTAAGGAAGGCATGGGGGACCGTTAAAGGTCGAGACCAATATGCCCGTTCGGGGGCGGTCGGCGCCGCCGGACGTGCCGCCCGAGGATGCGGCGGCCCCGGCCGGCGGGGGCGTCAGCTCACGCCCGCTCCGCGCCTCCGGCGCCGTACGGAGCCGCGGTGGCCGCGTCTGACCGGGGCGCGTCCGTCCAGCTGGATCCAGATCCGCACCTCGGTGCCGCCCAGGACGGACGAGCCGATGCGCACGTCCCCGCCGGTCGACTCCGCGAGGCGGCGCACGATGTCGAGGCCGAGTCCGGTCGACCCGTCGCTGCCGGAGCCCCGGCCGCGCGCCATGGCCGCCTCCGGGTCGACGATCCCCGGGCCCGCGTCCGACACCAGCACGATCACCGCGTCCTCGCCGTTGTGCACGTCGACCGCGAAGGCCGTGCCCTCGGGGGTGTGCCGGAAGACGTTGCCGAGGAGCGCGTCGAGCGCGGCCACCAGGTCGGCCCGGGCCACCGGTATCCGCACCGGCCGGTCGACGCCCGCGACCCGGACCTTGCGGCCCTCGTCCTCGGCGAGCGCCGACCAGAAGTCCATCCGCTCGCGGACGACCTCGGACGCGTCGCACCCGGCGCCCGCGCCGATGGCCGCAGTCTGCGGCTTGGCCTCCCGGGCCGTCCGGATGATCGTGTCGACCTCGCGCTCCAGCTGCGCGACCGCGGCCCGGGTCTGGTCGGCGGCCGGCCCGTCGCCGAGGGAGGCCGTGTTCAGCCGCAGCACGGTCAGGGGCGTACGCAGCCGGTGGGAGAGATCGGCGGCCAGCTCCCGCTCGTTCGCCAGGAGCTGGACGACCTGGTCGGCCATGGAGTTGAACGCGACGGCGGCCAGCCGCAGTTCGGTCGGTCCTTCCTCCGGCACCCGGGAGCCGAGCTTCCCCTCCCCGAGCTCGTGCGCGCCCTCGACCAGGCGCTGCGCGGGCTGCACCATCCGTACTCCGAGGCGGTCGGCGACCGCGACCGAGCCGATGACGAGGGCGACACCGACGGCGGCCAGCACCGCCCAGGCCGTCCCCACGCCGTTGCTGACGTCGGACTCGGGGACGTACACCTCGACGACCGCTATCTCGCCGGAGCTCAGCGCGGTGGGCTGGAGCAGGGTGGAGCCGCCGGGCACCTCGGTGGTGGTGGCGCGGCCGAGCTCGCGGGTGGTGGTGATGTCCTTGCCCGCGGCGCGCTGCCTGCCGATGTCGACGGCTGCCGCGTCGCCGGAGGCGGGGATGTGCACGGCCATGCCCGCGTCGGACCCGGCGGAGGCGACGACGCGCTCCAGCTGGTCCCGGTCGGTGGTGATGGAGAGCGCGGGCGCGACGGCCGCCGCCTCCCGCTCCGCGTTCGAGAACGCCCGGTCCCTGGCCATCTCCTTGATGACAAGACCGAGCGGGATCGCGAAGGCGACCACGACCATCGTGGTGACCGCCACGCACACCTTGACCAGCGCCCACCTCATCGCGCCCGCCTCGTCTCCCCCCTCATGGCGCCGGCTCCACACGCGGCGGCTCCAGCTTCACGCCGACCCCACGCAGCGTGTGCAGGTAACGGGGCTTCGCCGCCGTCTCGCCCAACTTCCGCCGCAGCCACGACAGATGCACGTCTATGGTCTGGTCGTCGCCGTAGGCCTGCTGCCACACCTCGGCGAGCAGCTCCTTGCGCGCCACGACCAACCCGGGGCGGCCGGCCAGGAAGGCGAGCAGGTCGAACTCGCGGCGCGTGAGGTCCAGTCGTACGCCGTCCAGCTCGGCCTGTCTGCGCAGCGGGTCGACCGACAGGCCGCCGACCCGGAGCACGGAGGACGGGGGCGCCTCGCCCACGGCGGCCCGTGAGCGCCGCAGGACGGCCGCCATGCGCGCCGACAGGTGCTCGACGGAGAAGGGCTTCGTCAGGTAGTCGTCCGCGCCGTCGTTCAGCAGCCGGACGATCTCCGTCTCGTCGTCCCGCGCGGTGGCGATGATCACCGGGACGTCCGTGATGCCGCGGAGCATCTTCAGGGCCTCGGACCCGTCCAGATCGGGCAGTCCGAGATCCAGGATGACGACGTCGAAGGGGAAATGGGCGACCTCGCGCAGGGCCTCCAGAGCCGTGCCGACACTGCGCACGGTGTGCGCGGCATCGGTCAGATGCCGGATGAGGGCCGAGCGCACGAACTGGTCGTCCTCGACCACGAGCACACTTGCCATGGGCGGCACCGTACGCCATCCGGGCGACGCCGGTCCGGCGCCTGTGGACAACTCCGGGCGTGACGCGTGCATGAGACACCTGTGGGGCGCGTGGTGCAGTATGGCCGCGATGCGCAGAGGTCTCGTACACGTACTCGCGTGGTCGCTCGCCACGGGCGCGGCGGTCACGCTGTCGTGGTGGGGTGTCCACACGGTGATGGCGGGGACCGCCTACGACCCGCCGCGCGCCCTGCCCATCACGGCGGCCGGCGCCACCACGCAGGAGCCGAGGCCGCTGGCCTCCTCGACCAGCCGTCCCGCACCGTCGAGGAGCGCCTCGAAGAAGCCGCCGAGGAGTTCCCGGCCGGCCACGACGCCGGCCCCGCCGCCGTCCCGGTCGGCGTCCGCGGGGCCGGGCCCGAGCGCCTCGTCCGCTGCCTCCTTCGGACAGGTCAAGAGCTATGACACGGACGGCGGGCGGGCCGTCTTCGACCTCGGCAGGGCGTCCGCGACCCTCGTCTCCGCGACGCCCGCGCCGGGCTGGTCGATGCAGGTGTGGAAGACGGAGACGTGGATCCGCGTGGAGTTCGCCTCGGGCGCCGACCGGGTGTCGGTGTTCTGCACGTGGCACGACGGTCCGCCGCGGGTCGAGATCGGCACCTACTGAGGCGTTCGGCCCCTCGCCTCGCGCCCCTGCGGCGCACGGCGCACCGGGAGACAGCCCCGCCGGGCACCGGCTCAGGCGCCGCCGGGCACCGGCTCAGCGGAACACCGACGGGGGCGGCGCGGGCGACGCCACCGCAGCCGCGTCCGTGACCGGCACCGCTCCGCCGGTGAAGTCGGCGAGCGCGCGGCCGTGTTCGACGCGTCCGGGGTGCGGGTCCGAGGCCGCGCGCCGGGTCAGTTCGGCCACCGGGAGCGGGCGCCCGGAGGCGACCAGGACGGCGTTCCCGAAACGCTTGCCGCGCAGCACCGTGGGGTCCGCGACCAGGGCCAGTTCGGGGAAGACGCTCGCGGCCGTGGCGATCTGGCCGCGCAGATGGGCGAGCGGCGGTCCGTCGGCCAGGTTGGCGGCGTAGAGGCCGTCGGCCCTGACCACCCTGCGGACGTCGCCGAGGAACTCGGCCGAGGTGAGGTGCGCGGGGGTGCGGGCCCCGCTGAACACGTCCGCGATCACCAGGTCCGCCCAGTCGTCCGGCACCTTGGCGAGGCCTTCGCGGGCGTCCGTGGAACGCACCCGGATCCGGGCGTTCGGGTCCAACGGCAGCTCGCGGCGGACCAGTCGGACCAGGGCGGCGTCGCGTTCGACGGCCTGCTGGGTGGAGCGGGGGCGGGTGGCGGCGACGTAGCGGGCGAGGGTGAGGGCCCCGCCGCCGAGGTGCACGACGTGCACGGGCCTGCCGGGCGGGGCGACGAGGTCGATGACGTGGCCGAGGCGGCGCTGGTACTCGAAGCCCAGGTACGCCGGGTCGTCGAGGTCGACGTGCGACTGCGGGGCGCCGTCGATGAGCAGCGTCCAGGCGCGCGCCCGGTCCCGGTCGGGTATCAGCTCGGCGAGGCCGCCGTCGACCGGCTCGACGACACCCCCTGAGCCCTCCTGCCCACGCCGCGCGCCGCGGCCACTCCTCGACTTGCCCATCCGGCCATTATCGACGCGCGGGGGGAGGTCGGCCCACCGGCGGCGGGGCGGTCCACGTGGGGGCGGGTACGGGGGCCGGGGTCAGCGGCAGTTGTCGGCGGCCTCGATGAGGCGGGCCGCCTCCCCGAGCGCCGCGCGCAGCACCGCCGGGTCCGTCGCGAGGTCCGCGTCCCCGGGCGGGAGCAGCCAGTCGGAGCCCTCGACCGGCGGCTGAGGGGCGAGGCTCACCCCGCGTCCGTTGGTCTGCGTACAGGTGCTGCCCGGCATGTCCCAGGCGTCGGCGGTGCCGGGCGGCACCAGGAAGCCGAGGGTGTCGCAGTTGTCGTCGTGCAGGACGGGCCCGACACAGTCGCCGGAGCCGCGGCGCAGGATGTCCACCGCCTCCAGTCCCTGCCGCGCCGGGACGGTCACGAGATCGCAGTCGGCGTCCTGCTGTGGTGGCACACCGCACTCCGGGTGCGGTCCGTACCGCGCCGCGGCCGGCGCCGTACGGAACTCGGTGCTCTGCCTGGTCTCCATCCCGGCGTCCGACACGGAACCCTCCTCCTGACGAGTAGGTCGGGAGTACGGGCGGCTCCCGGTCCGCAGGGTTCAACGCCTCAGCGCGTCAACGGCTACGGCGGAAGTCCGCCGCAAAGGATGGCAGTTCATGGCAGATCGGGGATGAGATATCCGTTTTGTAGCTAAACCCGGGGTGCCGGCACTCGTACAACAGGTACGTTCTTGCCCGCTGGAACCAGGGCGACGATCGGGTAGCAAACGGACAACTCGCCTCGGTTCCGGCATGGTTCGACGGTTCGCGAGAGAGGGCCCGGCCATGACGTCGTCGACGGTGACCTCGGCCGGGCACCCCCGGCCGCCACGGCCGAATCTCGCCTTCCGGCGGCTGCGCGGGCCCCGCTCACCGGGCGAGTTCGCCGCCGTGGTGCGGCGGGCGGCGCGGGAGATCGGGGAGCGGGTCAGCTGCGACGCGCGGTACATCGGCCGCGTCGAGGCGGGCGAGATCCGCTGCCCCAACTACGCGTACGAGCGGGTCTTCCTGCACATGTTCCCCGGCCGCACGCTCGCCGACCTGGGCTTCTCACCCCGTGCCTCGGTACGCGGCCGGGGGGCGCGCCCGCCGGACGAGGCGCCCCCCGGGCCCCTCGCGTGCCGCTCCGGCGGCCCGCATGAGTCGCGGGAGGCAGGCGACCCGTATGACACGCAAGACACGTGCGACCCGCACGAGTACCACGATCGGAATCACGAGGAGAGCGACGTGCAGCGTCGCGCGTTCATGACCGGCGGCACCGCCACCGTGGCTGCCGTCTCCCTGGGCCCCCTGGGGCTCACCGGCGCACCCGCCACGGCCGCGGAGGGTCCGGTCCGCCGGGCCGGGACGCCCGAGGCAGGTGCCGTCGAGGAAGCCGTCCGCAGGATCCGGGTGCTCGACGACCGGCACGGCGCGGACGGCCTGTACCGGCGTGCCGCGGCCCCGCTGCGCGCCGCGTACGCGCTGCTCGACGCGGGCACGATGCGGCAGTCGACCGCCGGCCGGCTGTACGCCGGCGCCGGTGAACTGGCCATCTCCGTGGGGTGGCTGGCCCATGACTCGGGCCGTTTCGACGACGCCCGCTCGCACTACGCGGAGGCGCTGGCGACGGCCCGGCTGGCCGGGGACGCCGGCCTGGAGGCGCATGCCTTCTGCAACACGTCCTTCCTCGCCCGGGACGCGGGCCGCCCGCGTGAGGCGGTGCGGGCGGCGCAGGCGGCCCAGCGCGTGGCCCGGACCCTCGGCTCGCCCCGTCTGCTGTCCCTGCTGGCGCTGCGGGAGGCGGGCGGCTGGGCGGGCCTCGCCGACCGCACCGGCTGCGAGCGCGCGCTGGCCCGCGCGCAGGCCCTCTTCGGGCGGGGCCCGGCGCCGGCCGATCCGGAGTGGATGAGTTTCTACGGAGAGGCCGAACTGGCGGCGCTGGAGGCGCAGTGCTGGTCGACGCTCGGCGACTGGCCCCGCGCGGCCCGGCACGCCCGGCGCGCAGCGCACCTGCAGAACCCGCACTTCACCCGCAACATCGCCCTCTACACGGCCGAGCTCGCCGACGACCTGGCGCGCGGCGGCCGGCCCGACGAGGCCGCCGCGGCGGGCCTGCGCGTCCTCGGCCTGCTCGACGAGGTCCAGTCCTCCCGCGTCCAGTCGATGCTGGCGGGCACGGTGCGGGTGCTGCTCCCGCACCGGAGGGCGCCGGGGGTGTCCGCGTTCCTGGACAGACACGCGAGCCTGCCGCGCACGGCGTGAACGCGGTTCCGGAGCGGGTCAGCCCGGCAGGTGCCCGCAGTCGTTCCACGTCTCGATCGCGGGCTCGCCGTAGGCCCAGCCGAGGACCGACAGGGAGGTCGGGTTGAGGCGGATGCGGGCGGCGAAGCCGATCGGCAGGCCCAGCCAGCGGGCGCCGATGGAGCGGAGGATGTGACCGTGGGCGAAGACCAGGACGTCACGGTCGGCGGCGCGGGCCCAGGCGACCGTCTCGTCCGCGCGCGCGGTGACCTGCTCCAGGGTCTCGCCGCCCGGGACACCGTCGCGCCAGATGAGCCAGCCCGGCCGGATCGCCTGGATCTCGGCCGGCGTCAGGCCCTCGTACGTGCCGTAGTCCCATTCCATGAGCGGGTCCCAGGTGCTCGCCCGCTCGCCGAACCCGGCCAGTTCGCACGTCTCACGCGCGCGCGTCAGCGGACTCGTGCGCACCTCGAGACCGGACAGGGAGTCGAACGGTGCGCGGTGGAGCCGCTCACCCAGTAGTTTGGCTCCGCGCCGGCCCTCCTCCAGGAGCGGGATGTCCGTCCTGCCGGTGTGTCTGCCGGACAGGGACCATTCCGTCTGTCCGTGCCGGGCCAGCAGGATGCGCGGTGCCATGAGAAGCCCTTCCGGGGGAAATGGGAGGCGGATGTCTCCATCATCGCGCACGCTTGCCCGAGGCAACCCGGCGGGCGATTCCGGCGTCTTCGAGGACCGGGGGCACCCACGGGGCGCCCGCGCATACACCGTAAAGTGGACGAGCGGGCCATCGGCCCAGGTCGGCAGAAGGTCGGCAGTAAGAAGGGGGAGGGCGATCGGATGCCGCAGACCGAGGCACCCGGCACCGGTGCGATCGCACGCACCCGATTGCGCTGGTGGACCGAGCTCCCCCTGCTGGTGCTGGTGTACGCGTGCTACTCGGCGGGCCGGCTGCTCGCCCGGGGTGACGTGGCGGCCGCCGTCGACCACGGCCTGGCCCTCCTCCGCGTCGAGAAGTTCCTGCGTCTCAACGCCGAGCATCCGCTGAACCGTCTCTTCACCCACCACGCCTGGCTCGGCGTACCCGCCGACTTCTGGTACGCCTCCCTGCACTACCTGGTCACGCCGGTGATCCTGGTCTGGCTGTTCCGCTCCCGCACGGTCCGCTACCGGGCGGCCCGCACCTGGCTGATGACCTCCACGTTCATCGGCCTGATCGGCTTCACCCTGCTGCCCACCTGCCCGCCCCGGCTGCTGACGGCGAGCCACGGCTTCGTCGACACGATGGCGCAGTACAGCGACTACGGCTGGTGGGGCGGCGAGGCGAGCGCGCCGCGGGGCATGGGCGGCATGACGAACCAGTACGCGGCCATGCCGAGCCTGCACGTCGGCTGGTCGCTGTGGTGCGGGGTGATGCTCTGGCGCCACGGCCGCACCCCGCTCGCCAGGATCGCGGGCGTCATGTACCCGCTGCTGACCACGGTCGTCGTGATGGGCACCGCGAACCACTACTTCCTCGACGCGGTCGCCGGGGCCGCCGTGATGGGCATCGGACTGGCGCTGACCCCGCTGGTGCTGCGGTTCGCGGACTCCGCGAAGGCGCGCATGGGCGCCCGCATCGCACCGGTCGCACTCGCCTCGCGGGGCGCGGGTTCCCCCATTGTCAGTGCGGAGTGCAAGACTTCCGCGGGTGAGCGAATTCCCCGACAGCGCCAGTCCTCCACCGGGCCGGGAGCCGAGCCGGACACCTCTCCCGCCGAAGCGGGGGAAGGCGCTGCGGCACCGGCTCGCTGAGCTGCGCGGCCCGGACGTCCCGCCGAAGGCACTCGACGCACGGGCCCTCGCCGCGCTCGCCGCGAACCCGGGCTGCGAGCGCCGCGCCCTCCTCGACGGCGCCGGGGTCGACAAGGCGAAGCTGGCCGACGCGCTGGGCTCCCCGTCGGCCTTCGGCCAGTCGCAGTTCGCCTTCACCCGGGGCAACGCGTTCGAGGCCCGGGTCAAGGCAGACGGCGGCGCGGAGCTGCTGCGGCTCGTGCACGAGACGCTGGACCCGCGGGCCGAGCCGCCCGCCGCGGGTGTCGTCCCCGACCTCACCGCCGCGGGCCCCGAGGGACGCGCCGCCCGTACGGCGCTCGCGCTGCGCGAGGCCACCGAGGCCGCCGCGTGGACCCTCCTCGACCACCCGATGCTCGCCCTGGACGTGGCGGGCTCCCCCGCCTTCCTGGAGCCGGACGCGGTGGTCGTGCACCCCGACGGCAGCTGGACGGTCGTCGAGATCAAGTCGTTCCCGATGCTGGACGGTTCGGCCGACCCCGCGAAGGTGGGCGCCGCCGCCCGCCAGTCCGCGGTGTACGTGCTGGCCCTGGAGCGCGTCGCGGCGCTGATCGACCCCGCGCCCGAGGTGCGGCACCAGGTGCTGCTGGTGTGCCCCAGGGACTTCTCCAACCTCCCCGCGGCGTCCGCCGTCGACGTCCGCAAGCAGCGCTCGGTGACCCGCCGCCAGCTCGCCCGGCTCACCCGCGTCGAGGACATCGCCGACGCCCTCCCCGCGGGCACCTGCTTCGCCCCCGACCTGCCGGCCCCCGACCTCACCACCGCCGTCGAGTCGGTGCCCGCGGCCTACGCCCCCGAGTGCCTCGCCGCCTGCGAACTGGCCTTCCACTGCCGCGAGCGGTCCCGCGGCGAGCGCGCGGTGACGGCCCTCGGGCGCTCCCTGCGTGCCGAGCTCGGCCAACTGGCCACCGTCGACGACGTGCTCGCCGCGGCCCGCGGCGAGGCCGGGGACCCGGACGACCCCGCGGTGGCCGCCCTGCGCAGAGCGGCCCGGCTGCGGGCCGAGGCGCTGCGCGGACGCACGGTGCCCCCGCAGGGCCGGGAAGCGCTCCCGGAGGCCGCCCCGTGTCGCTGATCACCACGCTGGCCCGCCTCGAAGCCGTCAGCAGCGGGCGCGCCCAGCCCGCCGCCACCGTCCGGCACCGGCACCTGTCCGAGCGCCCCCTCGTCTTCGTGCCGCTGACCACCGCGGGCGAGGCCGGGGCCCCGCTCGGGGCGCTCGTCGGCACCGACCGTGACGCGCCGCGGCTGCTCGTCGTGGCCCAGCCCCGGGACCGGGACCTGCGGTTCGCGTTCCTCGCCGAGCTGGCCGGGGTCGTCCTGCCGTACATCGACTCCTACGCGGACGCCGTCGAGGCCGCCGAGCGCACCGAGACCGACCCCGAGACCGGCAAGCGGGTCAAGGTCGAGGTCGACCTGTGCGCGGACGCGCCCCAGTTGATCGTGCCGAGCCGCTCGGGCGTCGAGTTCGTCCGGCTGCTGGGGCGCTCCATGCGGTTCCGGCGCACCGCCGAGGAGGAGCCCGAGGCGCCCCATCCGGCGCCGCCCCGGGTGCCGTTGCTCGGGCGGTGGCTGACGCACTACGGGGAGCGGGCCAGGGTGCCCGGCTCCTCCCTGCTGCTCGCGCTCTCCGACGTGCTGTCCCGGCACTGGGCCACCGGCCAGAGCAGCCTGGAGGACCAGCACCTGGGCGCGCTGCTCGCCTGGATCGACCCGGCGCCGGGCGAGTCGGGCGCGGAGGCGGCCCTGCGGGCGGAGCTGCTGCGCGACGCGGCGGGGCAGCTCGTGTGCCCGCCGGCCGGCCCCGCCACCGACCCCGCCTTCGACAACAAGCTGCTGGCGCCCGCCATCGAGCGGTACGACCGCGCGCGTACGGCGCTGGCCGCCGCCGAGGACGGTCTGGAGGCCGACGAGCGGCTCGGTGAACTCACCGTCGCCGAGCGGGAGATCCGCGCCCTCGTCGAGAGCCGCACCCGGCCCACCTGGGACGCGGTGTGGCGCGGGCTCGACCTGCTGCGGGCGCTGCCCGAGGGCGCGCACGTCACCGACCGGTGGACCCGCGACCGCTGGTCGTTCACCGGCCACCGCGACCGGGTCGTCGCCGGCGAGCCCCCGCAGCCGCGCCGCGACGACGCGGTCACCGCGGCGAACAAACTCGCCACACGCGAGCGGGAACAGGCCCGGCTGGAGGCGCAGGAGGCCCTGGACGACCCGCTCGTGATGGCCGGACGGCGGCTCGCCGGGGAGGCGTTCGCCGGCGAGGTGACGGATGTCGTCATGGCGTACAGCGAGGGCAAGCGGCCCAGCCCCCGCCCGCTGGTGACCGTCCACACCGACGACCGGCCGCATCTCGGCGAGCGCACGAAGGTCTACCGGTCGCTGGGCGGCAAGCCGCAGGCCGCCGAGTTCGTCACGTACGAGGAGCACGGGGAGGCCGGTGCCGGCGGTCTCGTCGTGCTGCGGATCGTCGACAAGATGGGGCGCGGCAAGGAGCCCGAGGCCGGCTCCGTGCCGGAGAAGGGGGACCTCGTCTGCTTCACCCTGTTCGAGCACGAGCAGCGGGGCGGCGCGAAGCTGCCCGACCCGGAGGAGACGCCGTGGACCCACGGCGGGCCGCCGGGTGAGGCCGTGACGGCTCCCGCCCCCGACCCGGTGACCGAGGAGGACGTCCTGTGACCGGTCTTTCCGCCGTCCCGGCCGACCCCGGCGCCGCGGCCGGCCGTGCCACCGAAGCGATCCTGCGCGACACCCTGCACGGCACGCACCGGGGGGTCGTCGTGGACTCGCCGCCCGGCGCCGGCAAGTCCACGCTCGTCGTGCGGGCCGCGCTCGAACTGGCCGCGGCGGGACGGCCGCTGATGGTCATCGCCCAGACGAACGCGCAGGTCGACGACCTGGTCCTGCGGCTCGCCGAGAAGGACCCCGAGCTGTCCGTCGGCCGGCTGCACAGCAGCGACCCCGACCCGTACGACAAGGCGCTCGACGACCTGGCGAACGTCCGGAAGTCCGCGAAGGCGGCCGACCTCGCGGGCCTGTCCGTGGTCATCTCGACGGCGGCCAAGTGGGCCCACGTGAAGGGCGTGGAGCCCTGGCGGCACGCGATCGTCGACGAGGCGTACCAGATGCGCTCGGACGCGCTGCTCGCCGTGGCGGGCCTGTTCGAGCGGGCGCTGTTCGTGGGCGACCCGGGGCAGCTGGACCCGTTCTCGATCGTGGGTTCGGAGCAGTGGGCCGGGTTGTCGTACGACCCGTCGGCGTCGGCGGTGACGACCCTGCTCGCCCACAATCCCGAGCTGCCGCAGCACCGCCTGCCGGTGTCGTGGCGGCTGCCCGCCTCCGCGGCGCCGCTCGTCTCGGACGCGTTCTACCCGTACACGCCGTTCCGCAGCGGCACCGGCCACGGCGACCGCCGGCTCCGCTTCGCCGTCCCCTCGGACGGTTCGGGCCCGGACCGGGTGATCGACGAGGCGGCGGAGGCGGGCTGGGGCCTGCTGGAGCTGCCCGCCCGGCACACTCCTCGTACGGACCCGGAGGCGATCCGCGCGGTCGCCGGTGTCGTCCGCAGGCTGCTGGACCGGGGCGGGGCGGCCACCTCGGAGCGGTCGCCCGAACCGGTGCCGCTGACCGCCGACCGGATCGCCGTCGGCACGGCGCACCGTGACCAGGCCGCCGCCGTCCGGGCCGCCCTGACCGGGCTGGGCGTCGCGGACGTCACCGTCGACACGGCGAACCGGCTCCAGGGCCGCGAGTTCGACGTGACGGTGGTCCTGCACCCGCTGTCCGGGCGGCCCGACGCGACGGCGTTCCATCTGGAGACGGGCCGGCTGTGCGTCCTCGCCTCCCGGCACCGGCACGCCTGCATCGTGGTGTGCCGGGCGGGCGTGTCGGACCTGCTGGACGACCACCCGTCGACCGAGCCGGTCCAGCTCGGGGTCACGGTCAAGTTCCCCGACGGCTGGGAGGCCAACCACGCGGTCCTGTCCCGGCTGTCGGAACACCGGGTGGCCTGGCGACCCTGACCGCCCCTCCGGCGCCCTCCGGGGCAGGCGATCAGCGAGACCGCCGCCCCCTCCGCCGGACGGAGCCCGGCACGCCGCAGGCGGCCCACGGTTGCGGCCCCGACGGCTGGGAGGCCAACCACGCGGTCCTGTCCCGCCTCTCGGAACACCGGGTGGCCTGGCGACCTTGACCCTGGCCACTGCCCCGGGGTCTCGCGGGAGCCGGCGCCCGTGACCGAGGTCGCTGCCCCGGGGCCCTCTTGCACCGGCAGGGGACAATGGACGGTGGCCCGCGCCGGACGCGGGGCACCGGAACCGTACGAGGAGGAGAAGACATGGCGGAGCCCACGCCGCGTCGGAACGAACCGCGGCTACGCCCCGCGCCCCTGCTCTTCGAGCCGGCGGAGGCCGCCGGCGACCCGGAGCACTTCTTCGACCTGGAGTCGATAGACGACCCGCGGGCCCTGCTCGCTCGGGCCACGGAGCTGACCCAGGCGTTCCGCGCCGCGGCCGACCGTGCCGTGGAGTTCCAGGCCATCGCCGCCGCCCAGCTCGCCGACCCGCGCCGCTTCGACCGGCTGACGGCCTCCGCCATCGCCGAGCGCGCCCAGTGGACCGAGGACTACGCGAAGAAGATGGTCGAGTTCGGCCGCGACCTGCTGCGCAGCGGCACGGACGGAAGCGGCCGCAGCCACGGGCACGGGATCGGCGACCACGCCTGAGCCCGGCCCCGCGCCGCCGGACGCCTCAGCACGGGCCCCGCGCCGCCGGATGCCCCGAGCACGGGAACGCGCCCTCGGACGCCCCAGCACGCCCCCGCGCCGCCGGATTCCCCGAGCACGGGAACGCGCCGCCGGTCGCCCGAGCACGGGCACGGGCACGGGCACGGGCACGCGGTTCGCGGTTCGCGCGGTGCGGTTCGCGCGGTGCGGTTCGCGCGGTGCGGTTCGCGCGGTGCGGTTCGCGCGGTGCGGTTCGCGCGGTGCGCGGCACGCGGTGCGCGAGGCTCCACCCGGTCCGGTGCGGCCCGCTGGCCCGGCCCTTGCGGCCCGGCCGGCCCGTCCGGCCCGCAAGGGTGCTCGGCATATGCCAGGCGGGCAAGATACTCCCCTCCCCGCCTCCCTGTCCCGAATTTCGGCGACTCTCCGGAACGGAACGCTCACACCGGGTAGATCTTGACGGCATGAGCAGCTCACGGATCGCAGGCACGTCCCCGCACGGCTCCGACATGGGCGCGCCGCCCTCCGACCGCTTCGACGCCTCGGGCGTCACCTCCGACGTCTCAGGCGTCACCGCGGAGGGAGCCGCCTGGCTGGCCTCCGCCGGCACGCACCCGCGCAGCACCCTCGCACTCTGGGAGGAGCGGCCCGGGGCCCCGGTCGTCCTGCCCTGCGGCACCGTCTTCGACGTCGTCAACGCCCCCGCGATCTTCGGGCGGCGGATGCTCGACCGGCTGTGGGACGAGGGCCCCGGTTCGGGTCCGGTGGCCGCGTACCGCGGACGGATGCTCCTGTTCGCGGCGCCCGGCACGGCGCAGCGGCTGCCCTCCCTCCTCCGGTGGGAGGACTGGGGCTCCCGGGCGGACGGGAGGCCGGGCAGGTGCGGCGCGATTCCGCCGCTGCTGTGTCACGGCACGGGTGACGCCGTGACCGTGCCCGCCCTGTCCGCGGCACCGGCCGAGAGTGCCCCTGACCGGCCGGAATCCCGCTGGCTCGTGGCTCCCGACACCCGCGGGCCCTGGCTCCCCGGGCCGGAGGTTCTGCTCTGGGCGGCCGTCCGGGCGGCCCGCGCGGCCGCCTCCGCGGCGGTGCGGATATCGATTTTTCCTCCCGCCGATCAGGGTGCTAAGGTCTACGACGTCAGCAGGCGCCGCTAGCTCAGTTGGTTAGAGCAGCTGACTCTTAATCAGCGGGTCCGGGGTTCGAGTCCCTGGCGGCGCACGTTGGCGATGGCGAGGCAAGTTCGCGGAAACGCGAATCTGTCTCGCCATCGTTGTTTTCGCGAGTGTCTTCGCGATTGTTTTCGCGATTGTTTTCGCGGCCGGGCTCAATGAGGCGTGATCTTCACCGTCCAGGAGCCCGACGCCGTGCGGTCCTCCACCTCGACGCTGACGTTCTCGCCCGGCACGGTGAAGCTCTCGCCGACTCCGACCGGGGCGTCCGCCAGTGGCGGGTAGACCGAGTCGCCCCAGCAGCCCTCGGAGCGGGGGTGCGCGTCGAGCACCTCGATGGGGCCGCCCCCGGACTCGGTCTCGCTGCGCACGCGGTACACGAGGACGCCCTGCGTACAGGTCGAGCCGTCGTTGCCCGCCGGGGCGCGCACCTCGATGCCGAGCGCGCTGTCCGGGCCCGTGCGGACCACGGCGAGTTTCGTGCCGCGTCCCGTGCCCAGGGTGCGCGCGCCCAGGCCGACGGCCGGTATGCCGGAACCGATCGGCCGCTCGGACGAGCCGACGATCCGCCCGCCGGAACCGACGGGCTGAGCGCCCGGCACCAGGGCCCGGCGGCCCGGGCCTGAGCCGCCCGCACCCGCACCCGCACCCGCACCCGCACCCGCGCCCGCGCCCGCGCCCGCGCCCGGAGCCTGCTCGCCGGATCCCGGGATGCGCCCGGCGGGCCGGGGCGGGACACCCGCGGAGCCCGGCGTCCCGGACTCGGCGGACTCCGTCACCGGTGGGCCCGCGGCGGCCGTCTCCGCCGGTCCCGTGGACAGCGGTTCGAGGGTGAGGCGGGTACTGCCGGAGCCCTTGACGCAGGTGACCTGGTGCGGGTCCAGCCAGCCCAGTTTCCACTTGTGCCAGCCGAACAGGTCGGGTGAGAGGCCGAACTGACTGCCCATGAGATCCCAGTCGCCGACGTGCGTGTCCCAGTCGCCCTTGCCGTCCGTGGGGCGGTGATAGAGATCGGGCAGGTCGAAGACGTGGCCCGTCTCGTGGGCGAGGACCAGGCGGTCCGGCGGATGCTTCTCGAAGACCGTGACCACGCGCCGGATCTCCTTGCCGTCGGCGCGCAGCGGAGTGTCGAGGTTGACCACCTTCGTCGCGTCCGAGTCGACACCCGGCGCGTCCGGATCGGCCACGAAGTAGACGATGTCATACCGCGAGAAGTCGATCCGGCCGTCGGCCGCCCTGAGGGCGTCGCGGAGGTAGGCGCCCCGGTGCGCGGCGTTCCAGTCGCGCCGTATGGCGTACGCGGTGGAGGCGCGCGGCATCCGGATCCACCGGCGCTGCGGATGCGGGCGCAGCGTGAACTTGCCGTAGGAGGCACGTTCGAAGAAGCGGGTGGTGTCCGGGAAATAGTCGGCGGTGAGTTCGTCGGGTGTGGTCGTGGGGGCCGAATCGGGGAAAGAAAGGAACACCATGACCGCGTCGAGGGCGCGGGTGGGGCGCGGATAGGAGGCGTTCCAGGTGTCGACGCCCTCCGAGTGGTGCGCCGGGGTCCGCCTCAGGACGCACGGCGCCGCGAGCGGTTCGGCGAGCGCGGGCGCGGTGACCAGGGAGGTCGCGGCCAGCGCGGTCATCGAGGTGAACGCGGCGGCGGTACTGCGCAACCGGGGCGCCCCGTCCCGGGCGAGTCCCTTCAGGGCCTCGCGGGTGAGCCCCTTCAGTGGCAGCGGACGCGGCACGTCGACCTCCGGATGCGGTTGTCAGGACACCGCACCCAGCCTGTGGGTATTTGTAGTACTACGCCCTGTTTGTCTGCACCAGAAGAGTGAGGGTGCTCCGGAGGCGACACCCCCGAGCACTCACGGACCGTCACAAGCGATCGACTCGGTAAGGAAGCTGGCCAGGGGCGGGCAGAAACGATCTGCCAGCAGGGGTGGCCGTTCCCGGACGCCGCACAGTGGCTGGAAGGCCCCGGGGGCAACCTCTATGATCGGCACACTTTCCTGCACGGGCCCGGCTTGTGCGGCCGTCCCCCGATCGGCCGAGTACCCCGACGAGACTTATACGAAGAACGAGTGCACTGCGGGAGCGAGCGGTGAGCGGAACCTCCGAAGGGCCGGCGCCCGCGGCGGACTTCGTCCGGCGGGCTGTCACAGAGCGTCACATCGACACGCCTTCTCGTACGGTGATGTCGCCGCATCCGTCCGACGGAGCACCCCCGGGCCCCGTCTCCGGGGAGGTCCACCGGGAGCATCCCCAGCCCCTCACCGACGCGGCGCCGGGCACCGGGCCCTCCCCTCTGCCGGGCCGCACCCGCGGTGCCGCCTTCGCCGCCGCCCCCCTCGCCATGGCCGTCGTCGACCGCGCGGACGTGATCGTCACCGCCAACGAGACGCTCGGCCTGCTGCTGGGCACCGGCTCGGCCTCGCTCGACGGGCGGACCGCCTCCGACCTGGTGGACCTGGCGTCCGACGCCCGCACCTGGCACGCGTACCGCGAGGTGCTGCGCGGCCGGCAGGCACGGCTGCGCTGCACGCGCCGGATCAGGCACCCCGACGGGCACTCCCTCTGGGTCCAGGTGACGGTGACCCCGCTGCCCGAGGAGGAGGCCGTCCTGATGTCGGTCGCCGACATCAGCTCCCGCCGTGAACTCCAGGCGCGGCTGCGCCACTTGCAGATGCACGACCCGGTGACCCGGCTGCCCAACCGCACCCTGTTCTTCGAGCGCCTCACGGCCGCGCTGGAGACGGACGCGTACGAGGAGGGCGGCACCGGCCGGATCGGGCTGTGCTACCTGGACCTCGACGGGTTCAAGGCGGTCAACGACACCCTCGGCCACCGCGTCGGCGACCGGCTGCTGGGGGCCGTGGCCGAACGTCTGACGCGCTGCGCCGAACAGGCGGGCCACGCGCGGGCCGCCACGCCCCTGGTGGCCAGGCTCGGCGGCGACGAGTTCGCGCTGCTGGTCGAGGACTCCACCGGCACCGAACAGCTCGCCGACCTCGCCGAGTCCGTACTGAAGGCGCTGGAGGTCCCCTTCGACCTGTCCGGCCGGCGGCTGTCGGTGTCGGCGTCCATCGGCGTGGTGGAGCGCCGTGCGGCGGGGACCACCGCGACCGGGCTGATGCAGGCCGCGGACACGACGCTGTACTGGGCGAAGGCCGACGGCAAGTCGCGCTGGACGCTCTTCGACCCGGAGCGCAACGCGCACCGCATGACGCGCCAGGCCCTGTCCTCCACCCTGCGCCCGGCCGTCGACCGCGGCGAATTCACCCTCGAGTACCAGCCGTTGGTGAGCATGGAGGACGGCGGGGTGCGCGGGGTGGAGGCGCTGGTGCGCTGGAACCACCCGCAGTTCGGGATGCTGACGCCGAATCGGTTCATCGGACTGGCCGAGGAGGACGGTTCGATCGTGCAGCTGGGCCGGTGGGTGCTGGCGACCGCCTGCCGGCAGGCGCGGCGCTGGCAGCTGGACCATCCGGACACGGACCCGATCTTCGTCAGCGTGAACGTGGCCGTGCGCCAGGTGTGGGACTCCGACCTGGTCGCGGACGTGGCGCAGATCCTCGCGGAAACGCAGCTCCCCCCGCATCTGCTCCAGTTGGAGCTGACGGAGTCCGCGGTGATGGGCTCGGCCGGGCGTCCGCTCCAGGCCCTGCAGGCGCTCAGCGACATGGGCGTACGGATCGCCATCGACGACTTCGGCACCGGCTACTCGAACCTGGCGTACCTCAGCCGGCTGCCGGTCTCGGTCCTGAAGCTCGACGGCTCCTTCGTCCGCAGCTTCCAGTACCAGAGCCCCGACGGCGCGGACGGCCACTCCGACTCCGCCGACGAGGTCATCGTCGAGGCCCTCGTCCAACTGGCGCACCGGCTGGGCCTGACGGTCACCGCCGAGTGCGTGGAGACGTCCGCACAGGCCACCCGGCTGCGCGGAATCGGCTGCGACACCGGGCAGGGGTGGCTCTACTCCCGCCCGGTGGCACCGGAGCGCATCTCCGAGCTGCTGGCGTCACCGGCCGTTCAGGCAGGCGTCGGCAAACCGTAGGCGTCAGCGATCAGTTCGTAGGAGCGCAGGCGCAGCTCGCCGCTGTGCGCGTTGCCCGTGATCATCAACTCGTCGGCGCCGGTGCGCTTCTGGAGGTCGTCGAGGCCGGCCCGCACCTCGTCGGCGGTGCCGTGGACGACGTTGGCGTTCCAGCTGTCGACGAACTCCCGCTCCATGGGCGAGAAGTCGTACGCCTCCGCCTCCTCGGGCGTCGGGACGAGACCGGGGCGGCCGGTGCGCAGCCGGACCATGTTCAGGGCGGCGGCCAGGACCTGGCGGCGGGCCTCCTTCTCGTCGTCCGCGGCGAGGGCGGAGACCCCGATGAGGGCGTACGGCGCGTCCAGCACCGCGCTCGGCCGGAAGGACTCGCGGTAGAGGTCGAGGGCCGGGATGGTGTTGTGGGCCGAGAAGTGGTGCGCGAAGGCGAACGGGAGGCCGAGGACGCCGGCGAGGCGGGCGCTGAAGCCGGAGGAGCCGAGGAGCCAGACCGGGGGCCGGTGCGGGGACTGCACTCCGCCGGGCGAGGTCGACTGGACCGGGCCGGGGACCGCGTGGATGCGGGCGTACGGGTGGCCGTCGGGGAAGTCGTCGTCCAGGAAGCGGGTCAGCTCGGCGAGCTGTTCGGGGAAGTCGTCGGCGCCTTCGTTCAGCCGGTCCGTGCGGCGCAGGGCCGCCGCGGTGGCGCCGTCCGTGCCGGGGGCCCGGCCGAGGCCGAGGTCGACGCGGCCCGGGGCCATCGCCTCCAGCGTGCCGAACTGCTCCGCGATCACCAGCGGCGCGTGGTTCGGGAGCATCACGCCGCCCGAGCCCAGGCGGATGCGGTGCGTGTGGGCGGCGAGGTGGGCGAGGATCACGGCCGGCGAGGACGAGGCCACCCCCGGCATGGAGTGGTGCTCGGCCACCCAGTAGCGGTGGAAGCCGCGGGATTCCGCGAGGCGGGAGATGTCGACGCTGGTGCGGAGGGCGTCGGTCGCGGTCCGGCCCGCGCCGACCGTGACCAGGTCCAGTACGGAGAGGGGTACCGGGGCGGTGCCCTGCGCCCTGCCTCGGATGTCGTCCGTCTCTGCCACCGGGGTGCCTCCTGCTCGGTACGTCGCGCTGTCCGGGGAGTGCTAACAGGAGGGTGTCCCCGCTTATTCCCGGAGGGCAGGTCGCGCGAGACGGACCGTGCGGGCCCGTGTTGACGAAGGGGGGTCCGGGTGCGAGCGTGGTCGGTCCGCGCATCTCGGACGCCGGCGGCCCACCCTCCCTCCCAGCGAAGCGGACGCGCCTTGCGAAACGGTCTCTCCTCGATGTCCGGCGGCCGGTCCGAAGCGACCCTTCTCGTCCTCGACGCCGAGCCGCTCCCCCGCCTCGGGCGGCTCACCGGCCGGGTGCGGATCGAGCACGCCGACGAGTCCACGCTGGCCGAACGGCTGCCGCGGGCGGACGTACTGCTGGTGTGGGACTTCACCTCGCACGCCGTGCGCCGCGCCTGGCCCGGCGAGGGCCCGCGCCCGCGCTGGGTGCACACGGCGAGCGCCGGTGTGGACCACCTCATGTGCCCCGAACTCGTCGCCGACGACACCGTGGTGACCAACGCGCGCGGTGTCTTCGACCAGCCGGTCGCCGAGTACGTCGCCGCGCTCGTCCTCGCGATGGCCAAGGACCTGCCGCACACGTGGGCGCTGCAGCACGAGCGGGAGTGGCGCCACCGTGAGACGCAGCGGGTGGCGGGCACCCGGGCGTGCGTGGTGGGTTCCGGCCCGGTCGGGCGGGCGATCGTGACGACCCTCAAGGCGCTCGGCGTCACGACCGCGCTGGTCGGGCGGGTGCCGCGGACCGGCGTCCACGGCCCGGACGATCTGGACCGGCTGATGGCGCGCGCCGACTGGGTGGTGTCCGCGGCGCCGTTGACCGAGGCCACGTACGGCATGTTCGACGCGCGGCGGTTCGGTGTGATGCAGCCGTCTGCGCGCTTCATCAACGTGGGGCGCGGCCGGCTCGTCGTCGAGGACGCGCTCGCCGAGGCGCTGGGGAAGCGGTGGATCGCGGGCGCGGCCCTGGACGTCTTCCGGCACGAGCCGCTCGGCCCGGACAGCCCGCTGTGGGACGTGCCGGGACTGATCGTGTCGCCGCACATGAGCGGGGACACGGTCGGCCGGCGGGACGAACTCGGCGCGCAGTTCGTGGAGCTGTTCGAGCGCTGGACGGCGGGGAGGCCGCTGCGGAACGTGGTCGACAAGCAGCGCGGGTACGTGCCCGGGCACTGATGTCCGGCGCGCGTGGAGAAGATCTTCGGCGCCCGGAGTACGACCGGACACGGGAATTCCGCAGCGCCGCCATGCGACCACGAGGAGTGAACGGGGCGAACCGCGAGGTCCACGCTCCGGAGCATGACTCGCGACGGTGACGTTGGCATATGCCAGAGGGGCGCATTGCTGCTGAGGGACGGGGAACGCGCCACCGATCTCGCCAACGGACTCCCACCGCGGGCGTTTTGATGGTTATCGTGGAGTGAGCCCGTTTCCCGGGCTCGTTCTGTTCCGAGACGGGGCCGAAAAGCGCAGGGGGAAACCGTGGCGCTGATGAACGAGCCGACCGCACCACACCACTCGGCCCAGGACGCCCTGCGTGTCCTGGAGACGGTGGCGGGCCGTCCGACCGGTGTCACCGGCACCCGGCTGGCCCGCCTGACCGGCCTCGGCACGGACCGCCTGACCACGCTCCTGCTGATGCTGCGCCGCGAGGGCTACGTCGAGCAGGTCACCGACGGCGCCTATGTCGCGGGCGCCGCCCTCGGCAGGCTCAGCTCCGCGCACGGCCGCGACCAGGCCCTGCGGGAGAAGCTCCAGCACACCCTCGACCGGCTGCGCGACTCACTGGGCGCCGCCGTCTACATCAGCCGCTACATCGACGGCGAGGTGCACGTCACCCAGTGCGCGCAGGGGCCGACGGCGCCGGCGGTCAACGAGTGGGTGGACTTCCGTTCCTCCGCGCACGCCAGCGCGGTCGGCAAGAGCCTGCTGGGGCAGCTGGACCTCAACGGGCGCCGCGACCACCTCTCCCGCCACAAGATGGCCCGCCTGACCTCGCGTACGATCACCAGCGAGCGGGTGCTGCTCAGCCGGCTGGACGCCCAGCCGCCCACGGTGCCGGTGCTCGACCTGCAGGAGTACGCGGTCGGCACGGTCTGCGCGGCCGTCCCCATCACCGCGGGCTCGTCCGTCGGCTGCCTCGCGCTGTCCCTGCCCCTCGAGCACGCGCACCGGCTCCGCCGGGCCGCGGACACCCTGAACCGCGGCGCGGCCCCGGTGCTCCTGTCCCTGGCCCTCTGACGCCCGGATCCCGGCCGCCCGGCCCGCCGCGAGGTGGTCGGAACCACCCCGCGGGACCAGGTATTATTTTTCCTGTCGCCGCCCCGCGAGAGCGGGAGGCGGGAGTCACGCGCCGCTAGCTCAGTTGGTTAGAGCAGCTGACTCTTAATCAGCGGGTCCGGGGTTCGAGTCCCTGGCGGCGCACAGTGGTGGGGGGGGGGGGGGGGGGGGGGGGGGGGGGGGGGGGGGGGGGGGGGGGGGGGGGGGGGGGGGGGGGGGGGGGCGGGGGCGGGCAGAATCAGCCGGACACCA
>NZ_JBWKDS010000010.1:225871-229916 GCF_056435845.1 Streptomyces sp. NPDC043867
GTGGGTTGGGTGGTGGAGTCCTCTTGTCGTTTCGTGGTTGGGTGTTGTGTCCGCTTGCGGGGTGGGGGGGGGGGGGGGGGGGGCCTCCCCCCCCCCCCCCCCCCCCCCCAACCCTCCCTCACTGTTTCGCGTGCGGCTCCACCCCGCCCGGTCAGCCCCGGAGGTAGGCCAGCACCGCCAGGACCCGGCGATGGGTGTCCTGCGCCGGAGGCAGGCCGAGCTTGGTGAGGATGTTCCCGATGTGCTTGCCCACGGCGGCCTCGGTGACGACCAGCTCCCGTGCGATCGCCCCGTTCGACCTGCCCTCCGCCACCAGCCCGAGCACCTCCCGCTCCCGGGGCGTCAGCGCCGCCAGCGGATCGCGCCGCCGCCGCAGGAGCTGCCGTACGACCTCGGGGTCGACGACCGTGCCGCCGGCCGCGACCCGCACCACCGCCCGCGCGAACTGCTCGACCTGACCGATCCGGTCCTTGAGCAGATAGCCGACGCCGGTGCCGTCCCCGGTGTCGAGGAGTTCGGCGGCGCAGGCCCGCTGGACGTACTGGCTGAGCACCAGGACCGGCAGCCCCGGATCGTCCGCGCGCAGTGCCAGGGCCGCGCGCAGCCCCTCGTCCTGGAAGCCGGGCGGCATCCGTACGTCCGTGACGACGAGCTGGGGCGCGTGGACCGCCACCGCCTCCCGCAGGGCGTCCGCGTCCCCGACCGCGGCGACCACCTCGTGCCCGAACCGGGTCAGCACCCCCACGAGCCCCTCGCGCAGCAGCACGCTGTCCTCGGCGAGCACGACTCTCAGCGCGGCAGGCACGGTATCTCCAGACTCAGGACGGTCGGCCCGCCGGCCGGGCTCGTGACGGTCAGTGTCCCACCGAGGACCGCGAGCCGGTCGGCGAGACCGGTGAGACCGGTGCCCCGGGCCGGGTCGGCGCCGCCCCGTCCGTCGTCCCGCACCTCCACCCGCAGCCGCCCCCGCGTGTAATGGCCGGTGACGCGGGCCAGTACGGCCCCGCTGTGCCGGCCGACGTTCGTGAGCGCCTCCCGCACCGCGAAGTACGCGGCGGACTCGACGGCCTCGGCGAAGCGGGGCAGTTCGGCCGTCACCTCCACGGGGACGGCGGACCGGTCGGCGGCGTCGGCGATCGCGTCCGCGAGGCCGTAGTCGGCGAGCACCTGCGGATGGATGCCGTGGATCAGGTCCCGCAGCTCGCCGAGGACCCGGTCCGCCTCGTGGTGGGCGGCGTCGAGGCCGGCGGCCAGCTCCGGGGGCGCGTCGAGGCGCAGCAGCCCCAGTCTCATGCTCAGTGCCACCAGCCGCTGCTGCGCGCCGTCGTGCAGGTCCCGTTCGATCCGGCGGCGCTCCGCCTCGAAGGCGTCGACCAGCCGGGCCCGTGACCGGGTCACCTCCGCCAGCCGGCGCTCCGCCTCGCGCGGGGCGAGCAGCAGCCGGGCGAGGTCGGCGCGGGCCCGCGCGTACCGGCCGAGGGGCCACAGCAGGAGCAGCAGGAGTACGGCGCCGGTGACGGCGCAGACGGCCGCCGGGCCGTACCCGTCGATCAGCCACAGTTTGGCGACGCGGGTGTCCCCGCCGGCGAGCGCGAGCTGCACCGGCGCCCCGGCCACGGCCCCGGGGAGGACGACCGCGCCGGTCAGGACGAGCAGGTCGAGCGGCCACAGGACGAGCGCGAACAGGACGGTGTACGCCAGTTCGCGCCAGGTCGCCGGCTCGGTCAGCCGCAGCCGGGCCCAGGCGGCGAGGCCGGGCTCGTCGGGGGTGCGGTGCGGGCTCGCGCGGCCCGGCGGGAGTACGGGCGCCGGGTCGACCAGGCGCAGCCGCCGGCGCTCCAGGATTCCGACGGGCACGCCGGACAGCGCGAGCAGCACCAGCAGGGGCAGGCCCACGAGCAGGGGGGTGAGCGCGACGCCCGTGACGGCGAGCACCAGCAGGCCCACGAGGAGCGGTACGCCGATCATCACACCGGTGACGAGATAGGCGAACGCGCGTATGGCGCCCCGGTGAAGGCTGCTGGTCATGGGCCCACGGTAGGCGGCGCCGCGCGCCGGGGACCATACGCGCAGCGGGCGTACCGGGGGTGGGGCCAGACCTACCCTTGCTGTGGCCCGGGCGTCTGCCCGCGCAGCAGTTCCTCCCGGCCGCGGGCCCGGTACTCCGCCTCCAGCCGCTGCACGTCCGGCTCCCGCAGCCGGCGGTAGGCGCGCTCCCCCGGCGGCCGCCACCAGACGGGGTCCTGGCACCGGAAGCCCTCGCGCCGCAGCGCCGCCCGATGGATCTTGCTGGTGGCGGTGACCGGCATCCGGTCCACGGCCCGGACGAAGCGGGGGGTCATCTTGGTGCCGAGGTCCGGCTGGGCGAGCAGGAACGCGGCGAAGGCGGACGGGTCGAAGGAGGCGGCGCCGTGGCGCAGGGCGAGCGTCGCCATCACCTGGTCGCCCGCGACCGGGTCCGGCACCGCGTGGACCGCGACGGCGGCGGCGTCCGCGTACCGGGCGAGGATGTTCTCGATCATCGCGGCGGCCAGGTTCTCGCTGTCGACGCGCAGCCGGTCGTCGGTGCGGCCCGCGAAGTACAGGTAGCCGTCCGCGTCGCGGTAGAAGAGGTCACCCGTCCAGTACCAGCCGTCGTGCCGCCGGGCCCGGTCCGCGTCGGGGTTGCGCCAGTACCCCTCGAAGGGGTTGGGGCCGCGGTTCACCAACTCCCCTATCGCCGCTTCCCCGTTGAGCAGCCGCCCGTCGTCGGCGAACCGGGCCGCCGGGCACTCCTCGCGGGTGCGGGGGTCGACCACCGCGAGGTCGTCGCCGGGTGCCGCCCGCCCGACGGCGCCGGGCGGCGTCCCGGGGGTCCGCCGGATCGCCGCGCCGCCCTCCGAGGAGCCGTAGCCCTCCACGAGCCGTACGCCGAAGCGGCGTTCGAAGGCCGCCGCGTCGACGGCGCCCGCCTCCGTACCGAAGCCGAGGCGCAGCGGGTTGTCGCGGTCGTCGGGACGGGCCGGGGTCGCCAGGAGGTACTGCACGGCCCGTCCGACATAGGTGAAGTAGGTGGCTCCGCAGGCCCGTACGTCGGTGAGGAACGCGGAGGCGGAGAAGCGCCGGCGCAGTGCGACGCAGGCGCCGGCCGCGAGGGCGGGCGCCCAGTCGGCGATCACCGCGTTGCCGTGGAACATCGGCATGCAGATGTAGTGGACGTCGTCCCGGCCCACCGCGAAGTGGTCGGCCAGTGACCGGCCGGCGGCCGCCAGGCGCCCCTGGGTGCAGACCGCGGCCTTGGGGGCGCCGGTCGAACCGGAGGTGAAGTAGAGGAGGAGGCGGTCGGCGGGGGTGGCCGAGGAGGCGTCGGGCCCGGCGCCCTCGTACGGGGCGAGCAGGGCTGAGTACGCGTCGGTGTCGCTCACCAGGACGCGTACGCCCGGGAGTTCGAGGCCGTCGAGCAGGGGCAGGTGCGCGCGCTCGGTGATCAGCACGCGGCAGTCGGTGTGGCGGATGTCGCGGGCCAGTTCGGGGCCGCGCCGTGTGGGGTTGATCCCGGCGAGGGCGGCCCGGGCGAGGGCGGCCGCGCTCAGCCACAGCGGGTACTCCGGGGTGTTGTCGAGCAGGACGCCCACGTGGGGTTCCGCGCCCGGCGGCAGCAGTTCGGCCAGCAGAGCCGCCCGCGCCGCCGCGCCCGCGGCCACCTGGTGGTGACTGAGCACGCGGCCCTCGAACCACAGTCCCGGCCGGTGGTCGTCCCACCGGTCCCCCACGAGTTCCGCGACGGTACGCCCCATGGACCCCATGGCAGCGCACCATAACTGACGTGTCGTCAGATGGCGATGGCCGCGACGACCGCGGAGGGAGCGAGGGCACGGTCGCGTCGGCGGCGTGCGGGGAACCTACGCGTCCCGCCCGGGTGATCCGCTCAGGGAGTGCCCGGAACCGCGGCCCCCCGGACACCACGTCGTGGGGGGGGGGGGGGGGGGGGGGGGGGGGGGGGGGGGGGGGGGGGGGGGGGGGGGGGGGGGGGGGGGGGGGGGGGGGGGGGGGGGGGGGGGAGGGG
>NZ_JBWKDS010000011.1:0-25795 GCF_056435845.1 Streptomyces sp. NPDC043867
CCACACCACCCCCCCACCCCCCCCCCTCCTCCCCCCCCCCCCCCCCCCCCCCCCCCCCCCCCCCTTCCCCCCCCCTTCCCCCCCGGACCCCCCCCCCCCCCCCCCCCCCCCCCCCCCCCCCCCCCCCCCCGCCCCCACACCGTACGCGACGGTTCCCGCCGAGGCCCGCACCACGCTCTGCGTCCACGGCTTTCAGTACCACCCGCACCAAGGTGCCTTCCTCCTGCCCGCCGCGCACGGCAAGGCCGGCCAGGCCCTGCGCATCCAGGCCGTGGCAGAGCAGCTCGCTGCCCACGGCATCGGCGTCAACCTCCGGCACAGCCCGCCGCCTCCCCTCACGCGGCCTGCGCTGAACACCCGCGCCCCACTGCCGGGCGGGACGTCCACCGCCCACCGCCGCTAGCGCCGCGACGGACATCGCCCCCCTTGCTTTAGGAGATCCCACCTGTCCACGCCCTCTGCCATGCCCTTGATCCCCGCCACGGCAGGCGTCGCCACCCCCACCGATCGGGATGGCCCCTACGTATACGGGCGTCTGGTCCTCGCGCTCACCGACCAGCTCAACGGCGCAACCTCCTACGAGCACGCCGCGGCCCTCACCGACCAGGTCCTGGAACCGACCGACGGCCTGTTGGAGAGACTCGCCGAGTTCTTCGAAGCGGCGGCCGAGAAGGCCAAGGAGGCCGACCACGACGACGGGTTCGACCTCCACTATGACCTGTGGGACGCCGCGGCCACCTTGCGCAGCCTCGGTGAAGACCTGCACGTCGCCGTCGACCGGATGCGCGCCCTGGCACCCCGCGCCCCCGCACGCCAGACCACCAGGGCGACCGCCTCGGGCTCGAGCATCGGGCTACCGAAGGCGGTGCTCCCCACGCCCGGTCGCACCCGGTGAAGGCGCAAGAGCCTCCCCAGCGGGCCGCTCCGCCCGCCCGCTCGTCGGAACCGGCCGCCTGCCGCGCTGTCCGTACCCGCTCCCGTGTCACCGACCACTTCTAGAACCCTCCGCTGACCCGAGCAAACGCGGCACAATGCCCCGCTCTAGGCCAGCTTCGCGCTCCCGTCACCGCTCAGTGGAAGGCGCAACATAGCGGGCAATCCCCGGTTAGCGAAACCGGGGATTGCCCGGACTCTAGAGGCGGATCACCCACCCGCCCCCTCTCGAGGAGCACCTCATCCGCCGCCCCCTCCATCGTCTCCCCTTGGCCATCGCCACTGCCGGCGTGGCCCTGGCCGCGACCGCCTGCACCAGTGGCAGCGACAGCCCCGAGGCCAAGAACCCCGCTCCGGCCGCCAGCGCCGACAAGCAGCGGGAGCTGCCGCCCGCGCTGACCAAGCAGCAGGCACTCACCGAGATCGACCGGTACTCGACGGTCAACAACAGGGCCAATTCCGATCGCGACCGCGACCTGCTCGGCACCATCGAGGACGGCCCGCTGTACACCATGTCGGTCTCCGAGTACAAGGGGACCGAGGGCCTGCCCAAGTCCGAGCGCAAGGCGTACAAGCCGTGGGCGTACGACACGCAGAACGCCCAGCTGTACATCCCGCGGATCGCCCCCGGCCAGCCGCGCTGGTTCGCCGCCGCGCTCTCCGGCACCAAGGGCAAGGCCCCCAACCGGCTCGCCGTCTTCGCCGAACAGCCGCAGCACAAGCGGTGGGAGATGGTCTCCGTCGCCGACCTCTACGGCACGGACCTGCCCAAGGTCGCCCTGGACGCCGACGGATACGCCACCGCCGTCCCGGCCAACGACAACAAGGACCTGGCCGCAGGAGCCGACCTGCTGCGCAGCGGCATCCTGGACAACTTCGCCACCGGCGGCCAAAACTCCGGGAAGAAGATCTTCGCCGAGAGCAAGGCGCGCAATCAGCAGATCAAGGTCCACGACGAGACCGGCAAGCAGTACGGCAGCCAGGGCACCAGCACGTTCGCCGGCGCCGCCAACCGCTACCGCGACGCCTACGCGCTCAAGACCACCGACGGTGGTGCGCTGGTCTTCTTCTCCCACACCCACACCCAGACCGACACGGTCGCCCACTCCGGGCTACAGCTCAACCCCGGCAAGGACGGCCGTGCCTGGCTGCATGACATCCCGCGCCGTTCCATCCAGTACACGTTCGTCTGCAACGACGCCGCCACCGTCCCCGAGAAGGCCGTCCCCTCCACGCTCCTGGCCTACACCTGCGCCCGCACCGACGCCTCCGGCCCGCCCGTGAACTCCGCGTCCCTGCCCCGCGCGTAGCGCGGCCCTCGACTGCAACCGCACCTGGAACAGACCTTGCCCCACCCCGACTTCGAGCTGTACGACAATGTCGGCCGCGACGCCGATCAGATCGCCGCCGCCCGCTACGGCATCGCCACCGATCGCGATCTGCTGCGCTGGGCGAAGCGAGATGCCGAGCCCTTCCTGGGCGAACACCCGCTGCCGGGCACCCCGCTGCCGGGCCCGGACCTCGCCCCGTATCACGACGCACTCGCCGCCGCCGAGACACCAGCGCAGGCCAGCGCCGTCACCCAGCACCTCCTGGACGCTGCCGAACCGGTGCTCCAGGCGATCAGCGACTACCTTCTGTCCGCAGCTCGATGGGCGGCCAGCACAGCGGAGCGGAGCCACAGTCCCCGCCCAAGATGCTGATGACAGCAGCCAGTCGCAGCCTTGACGTGCTGGCCCTCGCATACCGAGCCGACCTGGCCATCCTCCGCGGCGCCTACGACCCAGCGCCGACGCCGAAGGCGCGGGGCAATGACGCGACCAGCACGGTCGCTCTCCCCCCGGCGCCGCCGAACGCCCCTCCCACCGGACCGGCCCCCGGCCGGTAACCAGCACTCCTCCGAGGCCACTTGTCCACACGCTCCGTCATCGCACGCCCCGTCGGGACCGGCTTCTGCGGCGTATACGTCCATCACGACGGCTACCCCAGTGGCCATCTCCCACTGCTCCTCGCCGCTTACCAGCACCGCTTCGCAGGAGACATCGACGCCCTGACCGAGTGCCTGATCGACCGGGTACCCATCGGCTGGTCGTCGCTCGGCGCTGACCTCCTCGCCGGCGTCCCGGCCCCCCTGCGCGCCGAACTCACCTCCCCTCGGACGCTGCCGGGGCGGCAGTACGACGAGGACCGCGCCCCAGATGCTCCGCCCGTCCGTGTCACGGACGCGGTCACCGGCGGCCTGGACTGGGGCTACGTGCTCCATCCCCACCTGGGCATCGAAGTCATTCCCCTACGCCGGGAAAAGACCGGTCCCGTCGTGCCCTGGAACACCGACCCGCGCACGCGGTTCAGCGACAACCAGTACCTGTGGCTCCCGGGGCACGCGGTGCCGGCCACGCAGCCACCGCGCCCCAAAAGGGCTCCCGCCGCCCCGAAAACCACCCCGGCAGCCGCCAAGCCCGCTGTCCGTCGCTGACCTCGCATCCCTCGCCACTGGAGAACCTTCTGTCCCCGCACCCGCGCCCCGAGATCACGGTCGTCATCGCCACCCAGCTCCGGCCCGAACGGCTGGGCTACCTCACCGAACTGCACGCCAGCCTGAC
This sequence comes from Streptomyces sp. NPDC043867, assembly GCF_056435845.1. NCBI lineage: Bacteria > Bacillati > Actinomycetota > Actinomycetes > Kitasatosporales > Streptomycetaceae > Streptomyces > Streptomyces sp. NPDC043867. Next base: position 3,537 of record NZ_JBWKDS010000011.1, read on the forward strand.
CCGGCAGACCGTGCCGTGGGAGGCCGCCCTCGTCCTCGACGGCGCCGACCGAGCCCTCCTGCCCGCGCCGATCGCCGCCGATCCCCGTGTCCGCGTGGTCGAACTTCCGCGGCCAGTCGGCGCCGCAGCCGCCCGCAACCTGGGCCTGCGCACCGTCCGCACGCCCTACGTGTGCTACAGCGACGACGACGATCTGCTCAGCGACGACAGCCTCGCCGTCCGCCACCGCCGGATCACCGAGACGGGACTGGGCTGGGTCGCGGGCTGGAGCGCGGACCTGCACCCGGACGGCAGCACCACGATCTGGCGCTGCCCCACGCCGCCCGGCGTGCACCAGCCCGGCGACGTGACCGGGTACTGGACCAGCCCCGACGCGCAGATCCCGCTCGGCCAGACCATGCTCTTGGCCCGCACCGACCTTGTCATCGCCGCGGGCGGGCACGGCGGCCTGCCCCAGGGCGAGGATTTCGTCATGGTCAACGGCGTCACCAACCTCGCAGCCGGTGAGCTGTTGCCGCATACAGTCTATTTTTACCGAAAGCACTCGTCTCAGATGACGGCTGGCGGCGCGAAATTCCTGGAGCTGGAGGGCCCGGCAAGGGAGTTCGCCTTCCGTCATGGCCGTGCGCTGCGCTCCGCTCTGCGCCGTACGCGCACCGACGGGCTGGAGCTGGCGGCCTGATGCCACCCGGTGTCACCCAGGCGATCTTGGACTACCTCGCCCGGCGCCTGAACGAGGTCGCCGGGCAGCTGCCGGCCACGCACACGGACGTGGACCCGGTACGGCTGACCGACGACATCGCCCTGCTCAGTCACCACCTCAACTACGCCAGCGAGCGCGCAGGAACGCTTCGCTGCGTCTGAGGCAGCCCACCTCCCCGAGCGTCACGCCCTCATGCGCCTCGCCGAGGCGATGGCTGCGGTCGCCGGCACGCTGGGCCACCTCACCGAAGCCGTGGCCTGTGTGTCCACCGGCTTCTACCGGCAGGCTGTCCCCGGGGTGGAGACCTCCCACCTGCGTAACGACCCCAATGCGCTGCGGATCATCGCGGCAGAGAAGTGCGGCGAAGCTCGCGCCCGGCTCACCGGCGCCGCCGCATCGCTCTATGCCGAGACCAGCGCCCCGGCTCCTCGCCCGCGACTGGCCGCGAACCCGACTGCACCGCCACCCGTCCGGCGTGCTCCGCTCCCCGCCCCCATGGCGCGGAACCCGCGTTGACCACCAGGACCCATGCCGACCAGACTCCCCGCTCAGATCATCCTCAGTACCAGTCGCGCCCACGGGCTCGTCGCCATCCCTTACGGCGAGGAGCACCGCCGAGCAGCCCGTGCCTTGGAGGAAGCCGGATTCCAGCGGATCCCCAGTGGTGCGTTCGCCACTGCCCTGGCCGATGGACCGGCCGCGCGCCAGACGGCCAGGGCCCTGGTGCACTGCGCCCACGAACACGGCGCGACCATCACCACCAGCCCCCGCCGCTACCTCGCGGACTTCGGCGACGACCTCGCCGCCCGGCTGCCGGGCGCCTGGAGCGCGCAGCTGGAGCTCTACTACAACCCCTTGGTGCAACAGGACCTCATCGGCCCGCTGTGGGACAGCGGAGACCTCCTCCAGGCCCTGATCCACGAACACGTTCCCAGCGCGGTCGTCCTCAAGAACGGGGTGGGCACCGAGCTGCTGCTGATCGAGCGCCCCGGGCACAGCAGCGGCTATCTCCTGGGCGCTTTCGCCACTGAGGAGTTCGACGACAACTGGGAGGAACCGAACGCGCCGCGCAGCATCGTGCTGTCCGCCGAACCGGGTCTCGCCGCCCGCGCCGTCGCCACCACGTTCCTGCCGGCCTACAGCCGGGCCCTGCACCACCGCCGTCTCGACACGGTCATGACCGCGCTGGAGCGCATCCGGGCCGAGCACGAGACTCTGCGGGCCATCAAGGAGTCCGGCCGCTACAGCGACGGTGTGCCGCTCGCCGACGCCCGGGTGATTCCTGGGATGGAGGCAACGTTCGCCGACTACGCCTGGCTCTCCTTCCGTGACGTCCTCGAGCACGCTCCTGTCCTGCTCAGCCGGTGCCGCCCGGCCATGACTCCCTGGTCGCAGGACGCCGACGCGCTGGACCGCTTGCGCACGGCGCTCTCCGAGAGCCAGGCAGTGAGGGCCGAGGACAAAGAACTCAGGGGCGTCCTGTTCTCCGTCGACGGGTGGAAGCAGGCCCGCAGCCGCTTCGGTCTCGCCGCCCTGCCCGCGATCGAGACCTGGCTCGCCGAAAGCGAGGCGTTCGAGCGCCAGGCCCGTGCCGCTGCCCCCGGCGGACCGGTGGCGCTGGCGGCGCCGACCCCGCGCCTGCTCACCGCCCGCCCGGCACTCCCCGCCGTCCCCCGGGCCACCGCGGCACACCGCTGACCCCCGCAGAAAGAAAGGATCCGCCTTCTGACCAACCACTTCCACTTCGCCGTCCACCCCGAGCACGGCTTCGTCGCGGCCCCCACCGCCGCGGTCACCCCGCACCTGGCCGAGTGGTTCCTCACCCGCGAGCAGTTCCAGCCCGTCCCCGGCCTGCCGGGCCTGTACCGGCTCGCCCAGCCGGAGCAGGACGGCCAGCGCCGTACGCGGCAGGCTGTACAGGATCTGCGCCGCCATGGATTCCAGGTGCAGGCCGATTACTCGCTCGACCCCGCGATCACCCCCGCGCCTGCGCCCTCGTACGTGCGCAACGGGCTGCTGGAGCGCCGCCAGCGCATCGCCCAGGCCGCCGCATCCACTTCGGCGCAGCGCGCCCCCGCGCTGTCCACCGCGCCGGTGCGGACCTCGGCGCGACCGGCTGCGGTCCCCGTCGCCGGACCTACCCACGGCGCTGGGCCGGGACGGGGACGGTGAGCATGAGCAACGAGCCCATCCGCATCGCCCGCAAGCGCGGCGGCGAGGTCGAAGTCGAGGGCCCGGTGGATGAGTTCGCCGCCCAGATCCTCGACCGTGCGGGGTTCATCTTCCAACCGACCCTGCGCGGCGTGTGGATCCGGCTGCACTTCGACACTGGCCAGGAGCGCGAGAACCAGAAGGCCACCTACGCCGCCCGGATGCTCAGCGCAGCGGGCTACCAGGTCGACCTCGACCCGAACCTGTTGCCCGACGGTGGGCATCGTTCCCCCGTGCACTGGTGGCCACCGCGCACCGGAGTGGCGATGACGCCTCAGCCCGCGCCCAACTCCATTCAGCGGCACCGACGCTGACCTCTCAGGACACACAGGACCATGCCGACCTCCTCCGCCCGTATCACGCTGTACCTCAGCGGCGACGACAAGATCATCGCTCTGCCGAGCAGTAACGGCCGCAGGTGGGCCGAGACCGCCCTGGACCTGGCCGGCTTCACCCAGAACCACGACCAGATCCACACCCTGCCCCTGGATGACCAGGCCAGGGCGCGCCAAGCGCTCACGCATCTCCACCAAGCCGCCCGCGACTGCCAGGTGAGCGTCGCCACCCACCCCCGCCCCTACCTCGGCGACATCGCCGAGGCGATCGTGACGGCGCTGCCCGGCCACTGGCAAGCAGACGTCCTGGGCCTACGCGAGCCGCACGACCAGCACTACCTGCGGGACTACTTGTGGGAGACCGGGAACCTCCACACCCTTCTGGACACCCAGCCGCTGGGCTTCGCAGCGATCCTCCGCGACGGAGGCGGCACCGAACTGCTGCTGGTCGAGCGCCCCTCGGACGGCTCATACATGGTCGGCGCCCTGACGCCGAGCCCTGATCACCTCCATGCGACAGCCCCGGCCCCGCGCAGCGTCATCGCCTCCGACGCTCAACTGGCTGCCCGATTCATCCAGTCTCGCCTGCTGCCCGACTACGAGCGGGCCGTGCATCTCTCACGGCTGCACGAAGTGGAGGAGGACCTGCGCTGGGCGCAGGAGGCGCACGAGCCGGGGACGTATCCCACCATGGAGTCGCAGGCGGCGCTGTACCGGTTCCGCACTCACGCCAGGGCGTTCATCGCCACCCTGCGCAAGGGCCAGTCGCTCTCCGCCGAACAGGCCGTCTTCCTCGACCGCATGGAAGACGGCCTTGGTCTCGACGACCTGGACGACCCGGATTCCGAGGTGCTCGCCGACGCGGAGGCGGTGTGGCGTATCGACGGCGAGGCACTGATCGAGATGGCCCGTGCCGCCACACCCCCGCCCGTCGCCCCGGTAGGCCCCAAGGTGCTGCCCACAGCCGTGGCACCCCCGACAGCGGCGGTCGCCAACACCTCTGGTCCGCGCCGCTGAACCCCGAACGCCGCCACTCCACCTCGCCCCTGTTCCGGAGCACTCCATCACCGACACCACCGCCGATGACCTCGGCACCGCCATCGGCGAACTGCGCACCTTCGGCACACAGTTCGCATTGATCCATGCGCGCTTCGAGAGCGTCCCCCCTCGCTCGCCGGGCATCGACCCGGCGTGGCCCGCCGATGCGGGCATAGCGCGCGGCAGGCGCCGGGCCGGCGCCGAGGCGTTCGAGCGCCACGTATCGCCGTACGCCGACAAGCTGCTGGCCGCCGCTCGCAGCGCGGTGGACGCCATGCCGCCGGCCCGGCACCACGCCGCCTGGCGGCTGCTGATCGACGATCTGGCGCACGCCAGGGTCGAGATCCAGCGCATCCAGTCCGCCCCGGCCAGCCAGCCGGAACCGGATGCTTCCATCGCCCGCGACCTCCAGCTGTGGCCCTCTGTCCTGGCCTGGGCCGAGCGCTCCTTCATCATCAGCGACCTCGCCGAACAGCACCGCCCACGAGGCCGCCGCTGCCGCGTGAGGAACAGCATCTGTGGACGGAGCGTGCGCGAGCTGCCTGGCAGCGGGGCGGCTTGGACGCCACCGAAGCCTGGTACAGCGCCGACAACGAGCTGATCACCCTGGCCCATCTCGTCGAGCACGATGATTCGACCGTGGTCGTGCTGGCTGGTGAACTCGGCAGCGAGCAGATGCGGGTGCTCGGCCGCTACGACACCGAGTACGAGGCCCAACGCGCGGCCCCGCCCCCGGTGCCCGCGGGCGTCCTGCACCCAGACGCCCGCTCCTTCGAGCACCGAGCCCCCGAACCGGAAGCCCCGGTCGCCGAGCTGATCCGGCAGGTCGACGAGGCGCGGCACACCGGCGACGTGTACATGGCCCTGCTGGACGCGGCGGAGGACTCCGGTTTCACCCGCGCCCCGCTGCCCCGCCTGGCGGAACTCATCGGCCGCGCGGCGAAGTTCGCCGATGCCCTGGAGACGAAGCAGGGCCAGCGCACCGCCGCCCGGCTCTCGGTCCTCGCCAAACAGCTGGACGTACTGCGGGAGGAACTCGAGTCCGCCGCCCAGGACCTCGGCGTGGGCGTGCTGCCCCCGCACCGCACACCGCGCCCCATATTCCACACCTCTCCCGCGCCTCCGGCACTGACGACCACACTGCCGGCCGGACCGGCCTCGCCCCACGCCCCCGGCTCCGCCCGCCGCCGCTAGCACCCCCCGCACTGGGGTGCCTCACCACAGAAAGCACGCGTTGACCTCCACCACCGGCTCCGGCCCGCTGCTCGCGCAACGCCACGTTGCCCGTTTGCTACTCGGCACGCTGATCGGCCGCCTGCCAGGCGGCATGGCGCCCGTCGCGATCCTCCTCCTCGTCGCCGACCAGGGCGGATCGCTGAAGACGGGCGGACTGCTGTGCGCGCTGTACGGCCTGGCCTCAGCCGTCGGGCAACCGGTCCTGGGCCGGATGGTCGACCGTCGTGGACAGACCTTGGTCACCGCCACGGCGGTCCTGCTCACCACGGTCTGTCTGCTGGCCCTGTCCGCGGTCGAAATCGCCGCCCACGCCGGCCTGGCCGCCGGCCTCGTCGCGCTCGCCGGGCTGAGCACGCCGCCGCTGGAGGCCGGGCTGCGGGCCTTGTGGCCCGTGGTCCTGCCCGACGAGGCGCGGCGCCGGGCCGCGCTCGCGCTCGACACCGGCACCCAAGGGCTGATCTACGTCACCGGGCCCCCGCTGGTCGCCGTGCTGTCCACGACGACGGGACCGCGCACCGCGTTGGAGGTGACCGCCGCGCTCGGGCTACTCGGCGCCGCCGTGGTACTGAGCGCAGCGCCCTCCCGCCACTGGCGCCCCGCCCCCGCGGCCCAGCCCACCGGGGCACTCGGCCCCCTCACCCACCCGGGGCTGCGGTGGCTGTTCGTCGCGGTGAGCGGCGTCGGCTTCGCCCTGGGCGCGATGAACGTCTGGGCCGTCGCCCTCGCCGACGACCTCGGGATGGACCTGCTGTCCGGGATGATCCCGGCCGCGCTGTCTACCGGCAGTGTCGTCGGCGGCTTCCTGTACGGGCGACGCACCTGGCCGGGCACGCTCACCAGGCAACTCCTCTCGGCGGCACTCCTGTTCGCCGCCGGGTGGCTCCCGCTGATGGCGGTCGCCGGTCCCATCTCCGCGGTCACGCTGACCGCCGTGCCGGGTTTGTTGCTCACCGCAGTGATCACCTCCGCATTTCTGACGGTGGATGCCCTCGCTCCGGCCGGCACCACGACGGAGGTGTACGCCTGGCTCATCGCTGCGGTCGGCACCGGCCAGGCCGCCGGGACCGCCGTGTCCGGCGCGCTCGCCGAGCACTCTCCGATCAACGCGGCCCTTCCCGCTGTCGGCGCGGTGCTCACCGTCACCGTCCTGCTCGCCGCCCGCCGCCACCTCGCCGGCCCCGGCGCCACCGCCCGCCGCCGGGGCCGGCACCGCCGCACACCGGCTCCCGCCGCCCGCTGAACACCGCTACCCGCAAGGAAATACATCTATGGCTGTCCGCACATCCTTCGAAGTTGTCCACACCTGTGGACACACCGTGGTGCACGATCTGTCCGACCGGCCCGCCGACAAGCGGGCCTCCTTCGCCCGCTGGCTCGCTACCAAGGACTGCACCGACTGCTGGAAGGCCGCCCGCGACAACGACAGCGCCAGCAAGGAGGAGTGGCTCGCCGCCAAGCGTGCCGCCGAGCAGCAGGCCGCCGCCGACTGGTCAGCCCAGTTCGAAATGCCACCGCTCGAAGGCCCCGAGAAAGCCCTTGACTGGGGCGAGCGCTCCCGCCACCAGCTGGTCACCGCCTCCTACACCGCGCTGGTCACCGAAGGCACCTGGGACGAGGCGGACTGGGCCGCCCTCGAAGAGAAGATCCGCACGATTACCCGGGCCGGGTGGTGGATCGACCAGCGGGACGCCGAAGGCACTGACCTTCCCGAGCTTCTCGACGCCGCCACCGAGGCCGACCGCGGCACGGAGAACCCCTTCCGCTAGTACGGCGGGGCGGGCGCGGGATGCCTTATACCCGACGACCCCCGGTTAGCGAAACCGGGGATCGTCCGGACCATTGTCCTTCCACCGCCACCCCGTGCCGTTCGTGGAAGGACCCCGTTGTGCCCCAAGCCGCCCGCCCGCCATACGTTCCCGCCGACATCCTCACGCCCGACAGGGACATGACTCACGGCCACTTCGCGCCCGGCGACCAGGTCGTCATCCTCAAGGGCGTGGCCGGCGGGGAGCTGTGGGGGGATGCCATGACGGTGGTGACCCCGTCCTGGCACACGCCCACCGACGAGGACGGGTGGCGGCTGCGCGATCCCAACGGCGGCCAGCAGACTTTCGTCACCGCCCATCCCCGCTACCTGGTCCACCTGTCGCGGCGATGCCCCGACTGCCTGATCTACCTGCGCGCCCTTGAGGACTACCTGATCCCGAAGTTCGCCGACGCGGGCACCGTGATCGACTGCGGTTGGTACTCCACCACCGCGCTGAACCAGCTCGTGCACATCGCAGACGCCCGGGGCGGCCGGTGATCGCGTACATCCACGAGGCGGAGTTCTTCCCCTCCATCCCGATCTCCGCAGCCCTGGACCGTCCGATCGCCGAACAGGACGTTCTGGGTGATCTCGTGGTGGCCAGCGCGCCGCTCGACGCCAGCGTCGCCGAGGGCGGCCCGCAGGAGTGGATGTTCGCCGACTGGGAGGAGTACCTCATCGCGCCGCAGAGACTCCACCCCTACGCTGCCGGGCCGAACGCCATCGACCCCGAGATCTTCCACATGGCGGTCCGGCTGCACCCCGCCGACCGGGAACTGCACAGGCCGGAGTGGGCGGAGATCGCACAGCGGCTGACCCGCGTTGCCGGCCTCGCACCCGCCGGGGACGAGCACGCATGCCGGTGGGTCGCCCTACAGGCCCGGCCCGGCCGACTCGATGTGATCGCCAACCTCATCCGCGACGACGGCGCCTGGGCCCGGCAGCCTTACCCACTCGCCCGGGCGCTCATGGAAGAGTGCCGGCGCATCGAGGCCGACTTGGGGCTCGTGCCCGCCCAGCCCCAAGGCGGGCGCCCGCCGACCGCGCATCTACCGGCCCAACGCCTTGCGCTGCCACGGGCGGTGGCGGATCAATCCCCGCCCGCGGTGGCCGCGCAGCTCGCCACGCTGATGTGCCAGCTCGCCGACGAGACCAACGGGCCGATCGCCTCGGTGCGCAGTCTGGTCGAGCAGGCCGCCCACCGGCTGGAGGAGCTGCCCCACGTCTACGGGCCCGACGCGGCGCACCGCCTAGAGCTGATCGCCCGCCGTCTCTACGGGATCCAGCAGGACCTCGATGCCACCGCCGCGGACCTGCCCGGAGCCAGCCAGCGCGCCGCACACACCACCCGTCTGCCCGCCGCTCCGGGCACAACACGCGCCCGCCGCATCCGCTGACGGTGTCCTGGCCGCCCTCGACGAGGTCTCACAGCGACCGCCGAGTTCTACCCGGGCCTAGGCCGGCGCAGCCGATGCCCAGGCGAGCGCGAAGCCTCCGCCGTCTGCGGCTGCCCGCCACCGCCCCGGACCACCACCACGCCCGGTCCGCCGCCCGCTTCCCGGCTCCCGCCGGACGGCGGCGCTGACCCCCGCCTCCAAGGAATCCATGCCCGATCCCACCCCTGATCTCGCTTCCTTCGTCATCGCCCTCGCCGACGAACTCCCCGGCAACTGGATCAGCGAGCACCAGACGCATACGCAGTACCCCGACCAGTTCGCCCGCGCCGAACACGTCTGGGACATGAACCTGCTCGCCCATGCCATCGCCGAACACGTTCTGGGCCAGGACGCCGTCCTCACACGCGACGATGGCACCCGCCTGTACGTCATCGCGCGCCCCCGCCACGGTGAGGAGTTCCTCGTCGGCGCGATGGCTCCCGCCGGCATCCGCCCGGAAGCCTTCCGAACCGTACGGGAGCCCGACGGCATCGCCGTCCCCGACGATCCGGCGCGGGCCGCCGAGGACATCACCACCGATCTGCTGCCCCGCTACGACAAGGCCCTCGCCCAGGTCCACGACAACGCCGCTCGCATGTCCGCGGCATCGGCCCCCGAACTCGTGGTGATCACCATGACGGGGCGGGACTTCCACGTCACCAAGCCCGAGCGGCCCGAGGCCGCCCAGATCCTCACCGACAACGGCTGCGTCTACGACCAGGACCAGGGCGTCTTCGTGCTGCCCGGCGAGGACACCGCCGTGCAGGCCCAGGCCATCCAGCGGGCAGCCGCGCAGCTGGACCGGCTCGGCATCGGCGTCAGCGTGCGTCTCCCGCCGGCCAAGCCCGCCCTGGAGACCGCGCCAGTTCCGGCCCCCGCCCCGACGGCAGCACCCGCGGCCCGCACCCGATGAGCAGTGCGACGGACAGCGAGCCGACGTTCTTCGTCCTCGACTACGTGACCATCACACGGGACCCGAAGACCCAGCTCGTCGTGGCGATCGGTGGTGACGAACGCGCCGAGGGGATTTTGCAGACCGCCGGGGGCTTCATCTCCGCCGCCGCCCACGCACTGCTGCTGGCCGGATTCAGCGTGCACCTGGATCCCACACTCAACGTCCTCGCGACCGCTGACGGCGACCGACAGGCCGCCCACCGCTACCTTGAGCGACTCGCCGAACGCGCCGCTCGCGCCGCCGACGACCAGGAGATCTCCCGGGTCCTCACCGAGATCGCCGCACCCCACGACGGGCTCCTGCCGCGCCTGGTGCAGACCCTGATCTCCACCTGGGCCTCGTGGATCCAACGCCTGGAGAACGCCGGACACGAACCAGAGCCGGCGGAACGGCTGATGGAGACCACCAGCAGCCTGTCCCATCACGCCCGGCGGATCGAGCTGATCCGCAACCAGGCCACCCGCCCCACTACCACTACCGCTCCCGCACCGGCCACCGCCCCTGCGCCAACCACCCCGTCCAAGCCGCCTGCCCGGCGGAGATAACCCTCTGTGAGAAGGGAGAAGCCCCACCCGTGGGCAACAGAGCCGACGACGAAGGCACCGACGTCGAGATCTACCGCAAATCCCTGACCGACACCATCCACGCCGACACCCCCACCGGTGCATCCGAGCAGCTCCTGGCCCTGCTGGATGCCCTCGGCCTGGAACGCAAGACGGCCGGCCCCATCTACGTCTGGCACGAAGTCCCCGACCACCTCGACGAGGACGAGAAGAAGAAGGTCGCCACCCGGTCCATCCCCTCCCTGCTCCTGGCCGGATACGTGGTCAACATTCCCGACGACCTCTTCGACCCCGCGGCCTACCAGGAAGCGGTCGCAGACATCCGCAATCACCGTCATCCCACCGCCGCCCTCCCGCCCGGCAGCCAGCCCGCGCCCAAGGCCCCGAGCCGCGCCGCCCCCGCGGCCCGGCGGTAACCCCACCCGGAGCCTTCACCCATGACGCTCGCCGACGAGCACGAAGTGGACGTGCTGGTCTATCACCGCGACGGCACCATCTACGTCGACAGCCGCACCGGCGCCCCCGAACACCTCCTCGGACTGCTCGACAGCCTCGGTCTCGAACGGCACTGCGCCCCCGAAGAGAACGACGAATGGCACCAAGTCCCCGAACAGATGGATGAGATCGGCCTGAAGCAGATGGCCGACCGCGCCGTCCCCCTGCTGACCGGAGCCGGATACCGGGTGTCGATCGACACGGTCATCGGCGGCACCGCCTACCGGGCCGCACTCGCCGCAGCATCGCAGAAACCCCCCACCCCTTTCCCTCCCGGTCCGCCAGCCGCACAGGACCAGCGCATGCGCCGCTCCCCATGAACGTCCCACCGGCCGGCCCGGAAGGGGCCGGCGGCCCCGCCACCGAGAAAGTCCGCACATCCCCGCCCCCGACCGCACGCCCCCGCCCATCACCGCCAGCCGGAAGCCGCGCCTGGCCGCGGCCCTGTTCCGCCGCTACCTGCGCGCCGTCGTCGTCGGCAGCCGTGAACACCCCATCCCTGTAACCGGCGCCCGGTCAGAGGCCGCCCACAGTGAAGCCCGCCGCCTCGGCCGCCGCAGCTGACCACCCCTCTCCCTCGCCCCAGGAGGCTCATGACCGACCCGTCGTCCTATCCCGTACGCCTCGCCGAAGACATCGCCAGCCTCATCAAAACCCTGGACGCCCACCTCGACCAGGCCACCCCGCGCCAAGCGGCCGAAATCCTCGGCAAAGTCCTCGACACCGAAGACGGCGTCCTGACCCGGGTCACCGACCTGGTCGGCACCGGGTCCCAGTTCGCCCAAAGGCAGGCCCACCGCGGGATGCTCCCGCCCGAAGTGTGGCTCGCCCCGGGCCGGGCCTCCAACGAACTGGCGAGCGTCGGCATGGACCTTGACGAGCACGCCGAGGACCTCAAGCAGCTCGGGGCACCATCCGCCACGGCAAGCACCGCGCCGCCCAAGCCGGTTGCCTCCGCCATGGTCGTCAGGAGGAGCCGGTGAAGCAGCAGTGGACCGGCTGGGGCGCCAGCGTCCCACAGGCCGAGCAGCACTACCTGGTGGAGCCCCGCTACCTCGCCGACGGCGGAGATCTCCGCCACATCGCCGACTTCCTGCGGGCCTCCGGCTGGAACGACAAGTCCAAGACCGGCGGTCCGCTGGTCTTCGACAGCCCGGACAAGTCCGTCCGCATCGGGTACGACCCGTTCATCCAGCCCGGCGGGTGGACCATCTCCGGGAAGGCCACCCCCGGCCAGGAAGCCTGGCACGCGACCCTCACCCGCCAGACCCCCGTGGAGATCGTCGCCGGATTCACCGACGCCCTCACCCGGCCCCGCTCCGCGCACGCGCCCAACGTGTGGGCGCCGCTGCAGGAGCAGCGCTGGAAGACCGAGCAGGGCCAGCACTTCACCGCCATGAGCCCCGACGGCGGCGCCTGGGTCCAGTTCCACCAGTCCCAGCCCGGCGAGGCGGTGTGGTGGGCCGGGGCCCGCAACGAGCACGGACGGATCTGGGACGCCACCTTCACCGCGTCCACGCCGATGCACCTCATCGAGTCGTTCAGCGCCGCGCTGGCCGACCCGCAGCAGGTCATGCGCCCGCGCGGCCACGTGCCGCCGTGCACCCGCATCCGCACCACGTCGGTGTCAGTGCGGCCCGATGAGCTGTCCGCCTGGCAGCAGGCCCGGGTTCGAGCTGCCCGCGCCGCCACCTGGGCCCGCAACTCCTGGGCCACCACCCGGCCCCGCCGCCAGGCACCCACCGCCGGCCCGTACGCCCAGGCAGGCTCCCGCGCCCGCCGCTGACCGGCCCTCCACCCGTCCCCGCCCTCGCACCGAAAGCACCCCGACTTGCCCCACCGCACACCCGATGCCCCCACCCCCGACCAGGTCCGTCAGGCCACGAGCACCCTCGCCGACCTCGCGGCCTACCTCCGTACGCATCCTCCGCTCGACGACGTGCTGCCCCTGCTCGCGCCGCTGCTCGACGAGGACGACGGCGTCCCGATCCTCCTCGGCGACGCCCTGCGCTGCACCGAGCACCTCATCGGCCAGCAGGCCGCATACCCCGTGAGTGACGAGACCCGACTGGCCATGGAAGCCTTCCGCGAAGCCGCCCAGGAGTTCACGGACTGGCACGTCCTGCACTGGGACGTACAGCGGCTGCGTATGCAGACCGGCGCCCCGGGGCGATGACCGACCCCTACCTGCCCACCCGCGGCAACGCCCCTCACGACACCATCTGGTTCGAGACCCAGCCCCGGAACATCACCCAGGCGCTGCGGGCCGCGGGCTGGGCGAACCGCTCCGACCCCGCCTTCCCCCACGTCCTGCTGGTCAGCCCCGACTACCGGCACAGCGTGGTACTGGAGCCCGACCCCGAGCCTTACGGGGCATGGTGGCGTATCCGCGGCCAGGAGGAGGACGGCCGGCGCTGGTACACCGAGTTCGGCGCGCACACCCCCGTGGAGATCCTCGCCCACCTCACCGACGCCCTGCTCGAGCCCGCTCCCGGGCAGACGCCGCCGATCTGGTCGCCCCTCACCGCGGCGGGCTGGTCCTACGAGCGCGACGTCCACGGCAACGAGATGGCCCGCCACCCCGACGGCATCCTCAGCCTGGAGCGGTGGTCCGTCGAACCGGGTGAGACCTTTCACTGGCGGGCCCAGGCCGCCCTGCCCAACGGCGGCGGTGGCTTCGAACGCATCTGGCACGCCTACCTCGACGACCAGATGCCGCCCCGCCAGATCGCCGCCTTCACCACCGCCCTGGCCAGTGGCGAGCCCGTCCAGCGCGGCATGTACGACGTCCCGCACTCCCACCTGGTCACCCGGAAGCAGCGTGGCCCGCAGGGCGAGCAGCTCGCCTCCGCACACGAAGTGCGCCTCAAGGCCATCCGGGCCGCTGCGCGCAAGGGCCGCCGCATGACCGCGCTCACCACGGGTCGGCCCGCAGCCCTGCCTGCACCGGCCGCTCCCGCCCCCGGCCGGGTCCGCTGACGAGCCGGGCGGCACTCCCGCCCGGCTCACCACCCTGTTCCATTCTTCGTCTGAGAGCGCCCTTGTCCCCAACCGCCCCCACCGCCGCCCCCGATGAGATCCACCGCGAGCGCCTGCACCAGCTCGTCCTCTTCCTGCGCGAGAGCGAGCAGATCCTCGCCGACTTCGACGCCTGGCGAGAGGAGCACAGCGACCTCCACGGCTGGCCCCTGGACGACGACGAGCACAGCCGTCGTGCCGTCAAACGCGACGCGGACACCTGGCGGTCCTTCAACCGCGTCCGGTCCTTCGCCAAGGACCTGCTGGCCACCGCCGAAATCCAGGTGCAGCAGCTCAACCCCGCCCACATCCAGTCCCGCTGGCCCTGGCAGCTCGGCGCCCTCGATCACGCCCTGAAGCAGCTCGGGACGCTACAGCAGCAATGGCACGAAGCCCGTGACGCGCTGCCCCCGACCGCCCGGCCGGGCACCTTCGCGTACGACGACGCGCTCGCCGAACGCAACGAGGAAGCCTGGCCCTACCTCGACGACTGGGCCAGCCACGGCAAGGCCATCCTCGAAATCCAGGCCGCCGTCCAGGACCTCCCGCCGCGCTCACCAGCTCTGGCCCCAGCCACGACGCACGCACGCCCGGCGGCTCGCGCCGCGGCGCCGTCCTCCGTGGCTAGGAGGTGACCGGCGTGCCGCACGACATCGACGTGGTCCTGGTCGCACCCCGCTACCTCACCGGCCCCGGCGACCCGGCCTGCGTCACCGTCCCGCTCCACCGCGCCTGCCGCTGGAGCACCGCCGAGGATCCGCTCGTGCCCCGGGTCATCCTGACCAGCCCCGACCAGCTCGCCCAACTGCGCATCGACCCGGACCCCGACCCGGCCGAACCGTGGTGGACCCTGCGCCACGCCCACCACGGCGACCAGCGGGCCTGGTCGGTCACCTTCGACGCCCAGACTCCGGTTGAGATCATCGCCGCGGTCACCGACACCCTCACCGACCCCGCCGCGCCGCCGACCGAGCCCGGCGATCCGTACGAGCTGCTGCGCGCGGCGGGCTGGCAGGCTCCCCGCCACCACGACGGTCGCACTTCGATCGCGGGCATGTCCTCGCCCGACGGCCTGGCCCGCGTCGACCGCCTCGTCCGCGAAGACGGCCGCACGGAGAGCTGGTTCGTCGAGACATCCGTCCCCCACCTCCCCACCCTCTGGCGTGCCTACCTGGACGGCAACACCCCGCCCCACCTGGTCACCGCGCTCTTCGAGGCACTGGCCGACGAAACGCCCCTCGTCCGTGAACCGCACCGCGTCCCACACCTGGCGGTCACCCACGGCCGCACCACCACCGGCCGAGTGAGCGCCGAGACCCTCGCCTTCGCGCTGGAGCACCGCGTCGCCGCCCTTGCCCAGCGCAACGCCCCGACACCACCGGCCACGCCGCCCTCCGGACCGCACGTGCCCAAGCCGCGCCGGCCCGCTGACCGGTCAACCCCCGCCCCTCCCCTCTGGAACCGCCCTCTTGCCCCAGCCCTCCTCCCCCCAGTCCACCGACGCCACAGACATCGCCTTCAAGATCCTTCTTGGGGCCATCGCCGTCGCCGTCCCCCTGTCCAACCTCGCCTGGCTCGGCGGGCAGATCACCGCCTGGGCCACCGGCTCCGGACCCGGCGCCCCCTACCAGCCCGTCCAGGCCCTCCTCCACCCCGACCAGCTCTGGCCCGACCTGAGAGAAACGTCCCTGCTGATCGGCACGCGCATCCTGCCCGGCGCCGTGCTGCTCGCCCTCGGCATCACCGCCGCCGTTCTGGTCAAGCGCCACAAGGGCAGCAGCGGCGGGCGCAAGAAGCGCATCGACGGCATGGCCAAGCAAAAGGACATCGAACCGCTGATGGCCAAGGCCATCGAGGCGAAGGCCCGCTCCCTGCGCCCGAGCCTGAAGAACGCCAAGCACATCGAAGCCAAGGACACCGGCATCCTCCTCGGCAACCTGCAGGGCACCCGGCATGAAGTGCGCATGGGATACGAGGACGTCGCCGTAGCGATCATGGCGCCACGCTCGGGCAAGACCACCTCACTGGCGATCCCCTCCATCCTCAACGCACCAGGCCCCGTGCTCCTGACCTCCAACAAGGCGGCAGGAGACGCCTATACCGCGACGATCGACGCGCGGGCGAAGATCGGCCGGACCTGGTCGATGGACCCGCAGCAGATCGCCCACGCCAAACGCGAGATGTGGTGGAACCCCCTCGCTACCGCCAAGACTCTCGACGGAGCAGGTCGTCTCGCCGGGCACTTCCTCGCCGCGAGCGTGGACGCCTCCCAGCAGGGCGACTTCTGGTCCAAGGCGGGATCGAACATCCTCTCCCAGCTCTTTCTGGCCGCCGCTCTCGACGAGCGCCCCATCACCGACGTGATGCAGTGGCTGGCCTTCCCCGCCGACCGCACCCCGCTCGACATCCTGCGCGACCACGGCTTCACCGCGGTCGCCTCCCAGCTCAAGGGCACCGTCGAGGGTCCGCCGGAAACACGCGACGGCATCTACGAGACCGCCCGACAGTACGCCGCCGCGCTGCTGAACTCGGAGATCGCCGCGTGGGTGACCCCGCAGAAGAACGTCGAGGAGTTCCGGCCGGAGGAATTCGTCACCTCCACCGACACCTTGTACCTGCTGTCAAAGGACGGCGGAGGCGGCGCCTCGGCGCTCATCGCCGCGTGCGCGGACGCCGTGATGCGGGCCGCGACCGCCCAGGCCGAGCGCGCCGGCGGACGCTTGGACCCGCCGATGCTCGCGATCCTCGACGAGGCCGCCAACGTCTGCAAGATCAGCGACCTTCCGGACCTCTACTCCCACCTCGGCAGCCGCGGGATCATCCCCATCACGATCCTGCAGTCCTACCGCCAGGGCCAGAAAGTCTGGGGAGACGCCGGCATGGACGCCATGTGGAGCGCCTCCACGATCAAGGTCATCGGCAGCGGCATCGACGACCCCGACTTCGCCGACAAACTCTCCCGGCTGATCGGCGACCACGACGTGGAAACCACCTCCACCTCGCACTCGGAGTCCGGCAAGAGCACCTCGGTGTCGATGCGGCAGGAACGGATCCTGGCCGCCGACGCCATCCGCGCCCTGCCCAAGGGCACCGCGCTCTGCTTCGCCACCGGCATGCGCGCCGCGATGCTCGACCTGCGCCCCTGGTACCTCGAACCCGGCGCCGACGAGCTGTCCGCCGCCTCCGCCCGCGCGTCAAAGGGCATCACCGAGCGAGCCGTCGCCAAGGCCGCCCCAAAGCAGTCCGACTTCGGCCCCGCCGCGTAGGACTCGCCCTTAGCCCTCGATCCGCTGTGCACGCGGCGCCCTCCACATCGACGCACCGGCCGTCAGCAGAACAGCCACCTCAAGGACGCCGCGCAGCAACTCGACGTGGGGGGCGACCGCCTGCCACTACCTCGCCACCAGCATCACCAACAGCCTCCCAGCCGCCGCGCCCCACCAACCGCATGCCGCCCGGCATCAGGCCGTGCCCCCGGCTGAACGACACCCAGCACGCGGCGCTGAAGGCACTGGCTCAGGGCGGCGGGCAGCTCTGCGAGGGGGCCCGAAAGGGGGGTGGCCCGCGTCGTCGCCAAGAACGGCTCGCGCATTCCCGTCGCCACCTTCCGGGCCCTGGCCAAGCGCGGCCTGGTCACCGCGGACACCGGCGAGTCCTTGCTCATCGGCCAGGAGATCACAGTCACCGAGCAGGGACAGCGCACCCTGGCCGAGCACCGCCCCGCTCCTGTGCCCACCGTGGCGGCAGCGCCCGCGCCCACGACACCCTCCGTGCCGCGCGCACGCCGATAGCGGGCGGCCCCGCGGCCCTGAGCCTCCTCCTTTCCCCGCCCCATCCTCAAGGACGCACCATTTCCCAATCTCCCGCCTTCACATGCATTTCTCTAGGCGTTGGAGTTCAATCCAGTGCCATGCTCGCCCTGTCCGCCAAGGGCATCCTCCCCAAGGTCGATTACGCGATATTCGCCGATACCGGCTGGGAACCACAGACCGTTTATCGACACCTCGACCGACTGGAGCACGACATTGCCGCCCCGGCCGGAATCCCCGTTCTGCGCGTCTCCTCCGGCAACATCAGAAAGGACGCACTCGACCCGAATCATCGCTTCGCATCCATGCCGCTCTACACCCTGAACAAGGATGGCAAGCCTGGAATGGCCAGGCGCCAATGTACAGGTGAGTATAAAATCAAGCCCCTGAAGAAGAAGGTGCGCGAACTCCTCGGATATCCCTATCCGGCACGCACCCCGAGAGACGTCTACGTGGAACAGTGGGTCGGCATTTCGACAGACGAATTCCACCGCGCCAAGGACTCCGATGTCAAATACATGCGGAACCGCCATCCGCTCATCGATATGGGCTGGTCAAGAGCCGACTGTGTCAGATACTTGACGTCACTGGGACTGGCAGACACGCCCAAATCTCCTTGCCTTGGCTGCCCATTCCACGGAAACTCGCAGTGGAGATCCATACGTGACTCCTCGCCGCAGGAGTGGGCGGATGTGGTGGCCTTCGACGCGGCCATCCGGAAGGGAAATGCGCGCGCCAACGCCACCGGCAACCGCCTGCTAGGCGAGGCATTCCTCCACCGCTCGCGCGTGCCTCTCGACCAGGCGCCGATCGACCACGTCACTGCCGCCGAATGGGCCGCCCTGCAACAGGAACTCGGCGACAGCGAAGCAGACGCCCAGGAACTGGAAGACGGCGTTATCGATGGCTGCTCCCCGTGGGCCTGCCGCGGTGAAGTCGAGCTGGCCCAGGACGACTTCGGGCTGGCCTCTTGATAATTGACTTGTTCGCTGGTCCTGGGGGATGGAGCCAGGCCCTGACCGTGCTCGGCGCACGGGACGTGGGCCTGGAATGGGACGAGTGGGCGTGCAAAACCCGCGCAGCGGCGGGGCAGGTGACGATCCGCACCGACGTCGCGGCCTATCCCGTCTGGCCGTTCCTCGGCAGGACCATCGGGCTGATCGCGAGCCCTCCCTGCCAGGCGTGGTCGATGGCCGGCAAACGCCTCGGGCTCGTTGACCAGCCCCTGGTCCACCAGGCTGTCACCGACCTCGCCCATGGCCTGGACACCCGCGAGAAGCTCCTGGCCGCCTGCCGCGACGAACGCTCGCTACTCGCCGCCGAACCCATGCGCTACCTGCACGCACTGCACCAGCACGGTCAGCCGGAGTGGGTCGCGATGGAGGAGGTCCCCGACGTGTTGCCCCTGTGGCGCCAGTACGCCGCGATCCTCCGCAGCTGGGGGTACTCGGTCTGGGCCGGGATCTTGAACGCGGCCGACTACGGGGTCCCCCAGACGAGGAGGCGGGCGATCCTGCTCGCCTCGCGCACGCAGACCGCCGAGCCGCCACCGCCCACCCACGCCAAACTCGCCGAGCCCGACTCGCTGTTCGGGCCGGGCCGCGCTCGGTGGGTGTCCATGGCGGAGGCGCTCGGCTGGGGCGCCACTGATCGCCCGGTGCCGACCGTCTGCGCCGGCGGCGGGCCAGGCGGTGGGCCCGAGCCCTTCCCCTCCGGCTCCCGTAAGACGCTCAGCGACGCCCGCGACCGCGGCACCTGGAAGCCGCACCCGCCCGTCAATTCCGCTGTCTCTCCGTCGCCTTGTCGAACCGAGCGCGCTGTCACCACTGGGCCTTCCGCCGTAGGCGCTTCGCCTGCGGTCTGGCGCTGGGCATTGCGCAACAACAGTCAGGCCAACGCCACCGTCCGCAGCATCGACAAGCCGGCCGGGACGCTGTTCTTCGGCCACCGGGCCAACGAGTGCGTGTGGCAGGCCGAGCCGGTCACTCCCACGCCGCCGGGCACAGTCCCGGCCCCGGATCCGATCCGGATCACCGCGGCCGAGGCCGGCGTCCTGCAGACCTTCCCCGCCGACTACCCGTGGCAAGGCAACAAGGGCCAGATCTTCAGCCAGGTCGGCAACGCGGTCCCGCCCCGGCTCGCAGCCCACCTGCTGGCACCGCACCTCGGCAAAACCTTGTCCCCCGACGACTTCACCCTGGCCGCCTAATGCCCCATCCCTCCGCACCCGACGAGCACGACGACCTCGACGGCCTTCCACCGCCCCCACCCGTGCACTACGCCGAACAATCCCTGCTCGGCGCCCTCCTGCTGGACCCCCACCGCCTCGAAGAGATCGGCCCCCTGGACCCGGACGACTTCTCCAACCACGCCCACGGCGAACTGTTCCGCGCCATGGGCGCGGTGCCGGCACCCGACGCAGAGCAGCACCGCACCAGCCCGGCCTGGCTGAACACCGTCCTGAACGCCGCCCGGCCCCATGCCCCCGGGCTGAGCGCTTCCTACCTGCACATCCTCATCCAGGTCTGCCCCTGGCCGCGACACGCGGCCACGTACGCCCGGATGATCCGCGCCGACCACGCCCGCCGCAGCCTGCGCATCCACGCCGGGCGCCTGGCCCAGACCGCGGTGGACACCACCCTGCCCCACCGCGCGAAGGCCACCGTCCAGCAGGCCGACACCCTCGCCCGGTTCCTGGACGATCTCTCCGGCCGCTTCGCCCCACACCCCGGCTCCCTGCCGCGCACCCCGCTGCCGCCATCTCCCGCCAGGGACACCAGCGAGGACGCCCGCGACGAGGAACGCCTCCTGATCGCCACCGCGACCGCGTACCCCGCCGAGGCCCGGGAGATGCGGTGGCTTGTTCCAAAGGACTTCGCACTACCCCTGCACGCGGCGCTGTGGCAGTGCCTAACCGCCCTCACATACCGCGGCGATGCCGTCGACCCGATCACCGTGCTCTGGGAAGCCCAGCACCGCGGCCTGCTCGCACACGACATCGCCCCGGCCGACCTGCTGGCCCTGCTCTCCACGCCCGTCGGCTCACCCGAACACTGGGGCGAGAAGGTCCTGCAGCGCGCCCTGCTGGCCCGCGCGCAGACCGTCGCCGCCCGCATCACCGCCCTCACCGACGACCCGGCCAACAGCCCCCACCAGCTGATCACCGGCAGCCGACGGGCCCTGGCCGACCTGACCGCCGTGCGCTCCCGCTGGCAACAGGCCACCAGCCCGGCCACGCCGCGCACCGCGCGCCCGGGCCGCACCTCGGCTGCCCCTCGGGCCGGGCCACCACCGCGGACCGCCCCGGCCCCCGTCCGCGCCATCCGCTAGAATCCGCGGTCCGGGCCGACCTCCGTATCGGCCCGGACCGGCGAAACGAGCCCCTCATGCCCGACGCGCACGTTCACCTCGTCCGGCACCCCAGCACTCCAGCTCCGTCGTCGCCGCCTCACCGGCAGCACGCTGCACACCGCCCACGCCACCCTCGCCTCGGAAGGTCGCCGGCCGGTCGGTGATTGCACGATGCTCCTCGTCGGTATCGACCACAAGGAGTCCTACTACGCCAACGTCACCGCCTGTCGGCGTACACCTGTCGGCGTACAAGCGAACGTTCAGGTGTACGGCCGACATGTGGCACCTCACCGCGACCGGCACCACCCCCGCCCCCGTACTCCAGATCCTGCTGCAGCACTTCGCCGAAGGAGACGCATGGGAGACCGCCATCGGAAGCCCCGTCGACGAGAAGACCGTCACCCCCGCCACCTAGCCCCTCACCGACGCCGGCTGGAAGCACACCCTCGACGGACGCTGGATCCGCTGGACGAGCCCGTCCGCGGAGGCCGACATCCAGTTCGACGCCTTCGCCACCCAGCAACCGAACAGCTCACTCGCCACCTGGACCATTTGCGTCGGCACCAGCATCGACCACCCCACCTGGACCGTCACAGCCTCCCTCTACGGCTCCCGCCGCGCTGCTGGCCGACCTCCCCGAGTGCCTAGCCCACGGCACCGGAGTCCGGACGCGCACCCATGAAGATGAAGCAGACCGCACACCTCACCACCGCCGCATGGCTCTACCTCCTGGAGCAGCCACGGCACAGCCCAACCGATCCCGCTGAGGGAGTTTGACCCGTGCCCAACCCTCAGTCACAGCGCACAGTTGGCCGGGCATCGGTCATCGAACACCGACGGGCAGGGGATCGGGCTTCTGGGGCGAGACTATGGTGAGATCGGTGGCGGCACGACGGCGTCACCGCAGAATGATGGGAGGCAGGAGTTGACAGGTGGCAAAAGCTGACCGGCTGCCGTTGCCGCTCAGACCGGACGCACGGCTTTGGATGACCGTCTCGCCGCAGCGGAGGGTTCTCGGTGTTGTGCACAACATCACGTCAGCCACCCGGCTCCTGGACCTTCTTGCGGTCTTCGACGCCGACGAGCGGATTCAGGTTGTCTTCTCCTGCACAGATTCCTCCGCCCTGGACGGAGGCGTGTCCGATTTCTTGCTCCGCCGGGGAATGCTGACGATTCCTTGGCGGGTCGCCGTCGCGGAGAATTTCGATCTCGCTCTCGCTACAAATCGAGGCGGAGACTTGCACAAGCTTCGAATTCCGCTGATTGCCGCACCCCATGGGGCCGGGTATAATAAATACTTGA
>NZ_JBWKDS010000011.1:25893-41285 GCF_056435845.1 Streptomyces sp. NPDC043867
GAGCCGGGAGCCGGGAGCCGGGAGCCGGGAGCCGGGAGCCGGGAGCCGGGAGCCGGGAGCCGGGAGCCGGGAGCCGGGAGCCGGGAGCCGGGAGCCGGGAGCCTTCGGGCTCACGGAGGAGTGGCTCCTGCACGATGGGGACATTATCCCGTCATCGATCATCCTGTCCCACAAGGAGCAGCTCGATCGGCTTGCGGTCGGCTGTCCGCAGGCGTTGCCCAGGGCTGTTGTGGCCGGCGACCCATGTATCGATCAACTGCGCGCCAGCCTTCCCTTCCGTGAGAGCTACCGGCAGGCGATTGGGCTGCTACCGGGTCAGCGGCTCGTGGTCGTGTCCTCAACCTGGGGAAGCGGTTCGGTGCTCGGCTCACCGCGTGCCGACGTCCTCCGTCGCATGTTGGCCGAACTCGCCTTTGAAGAATTCCGCGTACTCGCGGCTATCCATCCGAATTCCTGGCATGGTCATGGCTCGTGGCAGCTGCACAGTTGGTTGGCTCCGTTTCTGGATTCCGGGCTTCTCTTGCCGGTTCCGGAAAGCGACACATGGAAGGCTGCTCTCTGTGCGGCTGATTATCTTGTGGGAGACCATGGCTCCTTGACCATGTATGGAATTGCATTGGGAATTCCCTGCATTCTCGGCGCCTTCGACGAATCGAAGGTGGCACCGGGATCCCCCATGGCCAGGCTCGGCCGGATACTGCCTCGCCTGTCCGCCGATCGCCCCCTGTTGTGCCAGCTTGCCGCCTTGAACGGGCAGCGGGACGATCCGGAGCTCCAGGCGGTCGGGGAGACCGTCACGTCGGAACCGGGGCGCTCTGCCGAGTTGCTGCGCCGACTGTTCTATACCTGGCTGCGGCTGGACGAACCCGGCCATCCCGCGTCCGTGTCCGCAATACCCGTACCGTCGCAGCCCTCCGGCCCGGGCGCCCGCCACGTTCCTCATGAGGCGCCCATGTTCGTCACCGTTTCCGTGACGGACGACGGCGCTGGGGCAGCTGACGGCGAAGTGATCGTCCGCCGCTACCCCGCGGCGCGACAGCACGGCCACGGCCCGCACATCGCCTCGGCTCATCTGGCCGCCGACCGCGACGACCCGGACCGCCGATGGCCGCGTACGGCCGACGTGCTGCTGGTTCCGCGGGGGCGCACGGCGGCCCGTCCGGAGGACGACCCGTGGTGCGCCTATGCCGCGGAATCCTCCGGCTGCGGGCTGCTCGCTGCGGAAACGGAGGAGGACGGGTGTCTGGCGCTGCTCCCGGACGGCGGTCGTGTGCGGGTGAGCTGGCGGGAGCGTCCCGCCTGGGCGGTCTTCCCCGTGGCGGCGTCGGCGGTCTATGCCTGGACGGTGCGAGAGCGCGCTGCGGGGACGGCCCGTGCCCGCCCGACACGGTCGGAGCAGATCGCCGTGCGCGCCGGCGACCTGCCCGACCCGGGACTGCTCGACCTGGTCTACGTCTGAGCCCAGCTCGGCGGCGGCCTGTGCATGCTGGCTCCTACTCCTCCTCTCCGCCCTCCCGCTCCAGGCGGTGCTGTGCCTCAGCCTCGTGAATGCTGCCTTCTTCCGCGAAGAGCGCGCGGGCGGACGTCCAGTCCTCGACGGCGGCCTCCCGTTCCCCCAACTGCACGCGGACGTCTCCGCGCAGGAGGAGGGCCTGCGCGGCGTAGTAGGCCGAGCCCACGCCGGTCATGCCGTCCACGGCCAGGTCCAGCGCCTCGACGGCTTCGCGCAGTCGCCCGCAAGCGCGGCGGTTCTCGGCGAGACGCAGCCGGGCCTTGGCCATGTTGAAACGGTCCGGTCCGTCCGGAAGATCCTCGAACTCCTCGACCGCCCGGAGAAGTTCGTCTTCCGCGGCGTCGTGGCGCTCGATCGCCGTGTACGTAGTGCCCAGGTGCAGAGAGAGGAGGGCCTCGCCACGGGGATGGTCGATCCCCTCCAGTGCCGCTTGGGCACGGCTGAACAGATCGATCGCGTGATCGGGGCGCTTGAGCTTGCGTTCGAGCAGTCCCAGTCCTTCCAGGACGCTGGACTCCGTGCGACGTTCACCCTCGCTCCGGCCCGGCACATCGGGGTTTACCAGGCTCAGCGCCTGTTCGAAGTGCTCCCGGGCCAGCCGCGGATCGCCCTCCTCCACGTTCCAGCGTTCAAGGTGCGCGAAGCCCACCTCGTAGGACGCACGGGCCAACGCCATCGTGTCACCGGTCTCCAGCGCCGAGACGAGGCCAATCTCGGCCGCCTCGATCCACTGGGTGTGGCGCCCAGTACGGAGGCAGAAGGTCCGGATGGCCTGACTCAGGCGCCACGCCTCCAGATGAAGCCCCGCCTCGGCAGCCAAACGCACCGCGGCGAAGATTCCCGCCTCGCGTCGAGCCAGCTCGCGCAAAGTCTCGGTCTGTCGGCGCTCGTCGGCTGCCGAATCCGCCAGGAAGGCGTTCATTGGGCTGTGGAGCCAGCGCGTCGACAGCGTCCGCTCACCCCGCTCGGTGATCCGCAGGAAGTGATGGACGATCCGCCGCCGCACCGCCTCGCGTTCGCTTTCCGTCTCGTCGCGATCCGCGACGATCGACGCGTGATCGTGGACGAGGATATGCATCCTGTACGTGTCGAGACCCCGGCGCTCGACCAGACCGCCCGAAATCAGGGCGCTCAGCGCGGTGCGCGCCTCCGACGGCTCCCAGTCCGGTGCGAGCGCGAACACGGTGTCCAGCTGGAAATCCTCACACATGAGCAACCCCAGGCGGCGATAGAGCTGCGCCGTCCGCACGGCCATGCGCCCGTAGGCCAGTTCGAGGGCTTCCGGCAGGGGATTCGGATCGTCCACGTCGAGCAACTCCTGTCGTGCGGCCCGGTGGGCGAGCCGGGCACCGACGTCCTCCACAACACCAGGGACGGGCGCCTTCAGATGTCCGGCGATCAGCCGCAGCGCCAGCGGCAGGCCGCCCAGGTACCGGACAATCGGTTCGAGCTTGGCCGGATCTTCGGTGGTACGGCTCACCTTGACCAGCAGCTCCAGCGCGTGCTCGTCCCGCAGCACCGGAACCGGGAGCGGAAGGACGTCCAGGAAGGCCGTCAGGTCGTGCGGTGCCTCCTGCCCCGTCATGAGGACGACTCCGTACGGCTGCTCGGTCAGCAGGTCACGCACCTGACGGGTCGTCGTGACATTCTCCAGCAGGAAGACCACCGACCGGTCACGCAGTTCGTGACGCACCCGCCGCGCCTTGCCCGAGACGTCACCCGGACGCTCGTCCCTCGGCACGCCGAGCTCGTCGAGCCAGCGCTCCAGAACCACCGCTGGGTCCACCATCCTTCCACCCTGGATCCCAAGGTCGGCCTGGAGAAACACCCCGACGAGGACGTCCCGGTGCGAGTGGATCCACTGTCGCGCCGTGCTGCGCTTCCCCACTCCTCGTACACCGCTGAGGAACACGGACGTCACGGTCCCGGCCGCCCGGCACGCGCGCCATTGACTGTCCATCTCCCGGAACAGAGCTGTGTGGTTGACGTAGTGGAGAAGAGCCGACGACGCCT
This sequence comes from Streptomyces sp. NPDC043867, assembly GCF_056435845.1. NCBI lineage: Bacteria > Bacillati > Actinomycetota > Actinomycetes > Kitasatosporales > Streptomycetaceae > Streptomyces > Streptomyces sp. NPDC043867. The sequence goes on from NZ_JBWKDS010000011.1 coordinate 29,420, forward strand.
CAGCGGGCGTCGCCCTCGTCAGTGCCTCTCCGACGAGTTCACGCGCCTCCCGCACGGCCTCGGGACGTTCGACGAACAGTTCCAGCACACGACTCGACCACTCGTCCGTGATCTCGGTCACCGTGTCCTCGTCGCCGGCCTCCCCCGCCTCCAACGCCTGGCGACGAGCTTGTTCCAGTTCGTCGTCAACCGCCTCCTCCTCGGCCCCGCCGCGGGCGAACAACGCCACCAATCGGCCCTTGCCCCAGGACCAGACGTCCTGCACGGCGTTGCCCACCAGGCTGCTGATCACGATGCTCCCGAGAGCGACGATCTCCGGGTCCACTGCACTCCCCACGAACGATCTGGAACTGTCGTCACTTCACCGTAGGGATCACACGTGCGCGTCCGCAGGCGTTCGAACCAACCAGCCACGTGCAGATTTACGCACGACTCCCCGGCCACAGCTGACTGGCCGACGGAGCGCGGACCTGCGGTGGCGCGGATGCACCACACAAGGCTCGCTCGACGTCACGTAGAAGCGCAACGCCTGTGGGTTCAACCATCTTCCGCCGCAAAGCTCATTCACGCGCGCCGCATGATTCCCCCCCAAGCTCAACCGTCCTGACCAGCTGCACCATCTCTGACTTGCGCACTCCGAACCATATCTTTCTTGAATATTTTGAACTAGGGTCCGTCTTCAAAGATTTTCCGGGTGGTGGATCATGGTGTCGTGGTACGTCGTCATGAACTCACTGAGCCTCTTCAACTTGACCCCACAAGGGTGAGGGTCCGACTGTCATTGACAGCCGATCAACCTGCGCGATCGTGCTCAACGCAGCCCACCCTTCGCGCCGGCCCGTCACCCGTCCGGTGCCCACTCTGAAAAGACTCACTGACCTGGAATGGGAGTTACTCGCTCCGCTGATACCCCGGGCCTCGACGGGGCGGCCTCGTGTGCAGGATCGGCAGGTCATCAACGGGATGGTCTACAAGATCCGCACCGGGATCTCGTGGCGTGACCTGCCGGAACGTTATGGGCCGTGGAAGACGGTGTACACCCGCTTCCGCCGCTACGCCCTCGCCGGAGTCTTCACACAGGCCCTGCAACAGATCCAGGCCCAGGCCGATGCGGCCGGAGACATCGACTGGCTGGTACAGATCGACTCCACCATCGTCCGCGCTCACCAGCATGCCGCCGGTACCGGTCGAAAAGGGGGCAGCACCGGCAGGACGAACCGGACGATCACGCCCTGGGCCGATCCCGAGGCGGACTGACCACCAAAGTTCACCTGGCCTGCGACGGCAAGGGCCGCCCGCTCGCGATCCTGGTGACGCCCGGCCAGCGCCACGACAGTGTCTGCGCACGCCCTCTGCTGGAACGGATCCGGGTTCCCCGCACCGGTCCGGGCCGGCCGCGCTGCAGGCCCGACCAGGTCATCGCAGACAAGGCCTACAGCTCCCGCGGCTTCCGGGTCTACCTGCGCAAACGCGGCATTGCACACACCATCCCCGAGAAGACCGACCAGCGACGGCACCGGCTGAGGCGTGGTGGCCGCGGCGGCCGGCCGCCAGGGTTCGACTGGGAGACCTACCGGCGGCGCAACATGATCGAGCGTTGCTTCAACCGGCTCAAGGGCTTCCGCGGGATCGCCACGAGATATGAAAAGACCGCCACTTCCTACGAAGCGGCGGTCACCCTCGCATCGTTTCTGCTCTGGGCCAGATCCGTTTGAAGACGGACCCTAGAGCTGGTTCTGGTCAGTTGCACGGAACTGTTCCATACGATTCCCTGGAGCAGTATGGCTAGAGAAGAGTCGTTCAAGCCTGAAGTTCTTCGCCAGCTACGAGAGCTAGGGGGAGTGAGCCGTCGCACGCTCGCCGACGCGGTAGGCGTCACTCAGCGGACCGTCGGGTACTGGGAGAGCGGTCAGCGCAAGCCGGAAGCCCGCCAGCTGCACGCTCTGATGAGCTTCTTCAAGGTCGATGTTCACTACCTCACAAGCCGCCCCAGGGGAAGTGCGACTCTCCGCGATCTTCGACGGGAAGCCGGGTTCAGCAGTGCTGACCATGCGGCGCAGGCCGTGTCCGGCAGGAAAGTCATGCGCGGCATCAGCTTCGACGGCACTAAGCTGCTCCGCCTTGAACGCGGCCTGCCAGTACGCGGCGCGGCTTGCTCCACCCCCGAGCACGCCGGCCGCCTGGCCAAGGCCCTCGCCTTGATTTACAAGCTCCCCGAGCACGTGGTCGTTGATGCATGGCGCAGAACCCGGCCGGACGAGCCAGCCCCGGTGCTACCGAGGTCGGGCTCCCGCTCGGAACGCTCCGCCCTCATGGAAACGTGGAACAATCTCAATGACCGCCAGCGGATTTACCTGGAAGCCTGCTTCCTCCAAGACATGGAAGAACAGCGGGCAGAGCGTGAGCGCTACGCGCACACCGGCAAGCGTCGCCCGGCCGCCGAGTGGCGGAAGATGACGCTCGCCCTCTACGCCCCGCCGGAGATCACTGGCTTCAGCCGTCTTCAGGAACGCCTCCGCGACCGCGGCGTCCATGACCCCGGCACTGGCCCCTCCATCGCCGCACTGAATCGGCGCGGCCTGATCACTGTTCACCACGACACCGTCACGATTCCCGGAGCCGGGCTGGTCAAGCGGACCCGGGTCGAGATGACCAAGCAGGGCAGAGCGGTTGCCCGCGCCGGCCTCGGTGTTTCCCGTAGCCAGAGCGCTCCCGCCCCGATGATGTCGGTGTGGTTGTGGCGCACATTGGTGCGCGTTGCCTATGCCAGTCAGCACGGCGGCGATTACGACCTGGTCGGCCGGGCTCGACTCCACCTGACGGTCAAAACCGGTCCTGGCCAGGAGGCACCCTCTCGGGGCTACCTCGAACACAGACTCCCCGACGGAGCAACCTGGGGGCGGCACGCCTGGTATCCCTCAGCGTCCGGCTGGCGACACATCGCCGACTACCTCTCCCAGTACCGCGAGCTGTATCCGACGGTTCCCACCGACGGCCTCGAAGACCTCATCCCTCCGCAGTACCGAACCCCGACTGTCAGTGGTGGCTCGTAGGCTGCCTCCATGTCCGAGCACGGCGAAGCACCCACTGACCAATGGCAGTTCGACGAGACCGTCCTACGGGCCGCCAGCGCGTTCGTACTGTGCGAGGAGGCCCGCTACAACGACGCTCTCTCCTCCGGGCAGCGCGTCGAGAAGCTGATGGAGGCCCAGGGAGTAATCATGGCCACCGTCGGCCCTGGCCACCGTGTCACCTTCCGGGACCTTCTCGATCGTCTTTCCGGGGACCAGGCTGGCAGCCTCGTCGGCATCTTCCCCGAAGAGGCACTCACGGGCCCCCTGCGAAACCTCCGCTTCCTCGACAGTGTGGGCGTGTCCACGCAGGAGGGCTGCGACCTGCTATGGGAAGCCGCGGAGATCTTCAAGATCGCCGACAAGAAGCAGCGACGCGGGGAGAGGTTTACTCACTTCGAGCTCGAGAGTGAGTTCGGCCAGGAGCAAGTATTCAAAGCCATTAAGGGCGGCCTGTACGAGCGGCATCGCCGGAACATCATCGAATACCCTGTCTGCGACAAGGAACAGCTGGAGGAACTCGGGTTCCCTCCTGCCGTGGCTCAGGTCTTCTATCAGGACATCCCGTCTTACTGCCTCTACAAGCGGCAGTGGTGGTTCGGATGTCCTGCCTGTGCCTATCCCATGCAGGTGATTCCGCACGACGACGGCAGGACCTACGCCGTCAGGTGCCTCTACCCGTGGCACCAGGACACCGGAGCCCGCTTCACCTTCACTGCCACCCGCGACCAGGTCCCGGTCCTCCACGCCGAGGACCGCATCTACATCCCCAGCAAGGCCGAGATGCCGCTCTACACGGGAGCATCGCGGGAAACCCCAAGGGCCCGGCCTGCTGAGGGATACCGTGCGCTGGTGCGACGTGTCTGGCGCAGCACCTGCATCCCCGGACTCCCGGAACTCAGGCTTGCCGACGTCCTCAAGGAAGCCGCTGCAGGGACCCGGTTGACGGTCAAGGTCTGGCCCGACAACGACCGCGTCGACATCGAGGTCAAAGACGGTGACACCGTCGTCTTCTCCATCGACGTCAAGGACTACACCTGGCCCGGAACCCTGGCCAAGAAGCTCATCGAGGACCGCGGCGACAAGGGCGGAGCTACCTGGCTCGTAGTGCCCGACCACCGCCGCCAGCAGGTCGGCTACCTCACATCCGTCATTCACCGTGAACACATTGGTATGACGGCCATGGCCGCGTCCGACTTCCTGGCCCTGTTCACCGACCGCCTGAAGGAGTACATGTGAGCAGCGGACGCTCCCCCGAGCAGGACGCCCTCCTCGCCGCGTTCGCCCTGGCAAGCCACCTCTTCCCGGCAACCAGCGACGACGGCACGCCCATCGCGTCCTTCCGGCACGTGGCCCTGCTCGCCGAACGCAAACCCTGGGCGTTGAAACAATGGGACCAGGTTACAGCGGACGAATACCGCGTCTTCGCTCGCGTCATCAGAAAGCTGCCCTCTTCCTACACGTCGGCCGACGCTGTCCGCGTTGCGTTCCGGGCCATGCTGGGCGACGACAGCGAACATTCCGTGGACCTGACCGACGGACTCTTTGCACTGCCCTCTGACAGCGCAGCCGAACATGTGCTCTGCTACCTGCCCGAGCCGCCGCTGGACTACGCCAGCAGCATCATTCGCGGCTACTACACCATGGGCAAACGTCCGCGCGCGCTGGAATTCGCCGGCCCCGGCCACTACACGACCCGCGTCGCCTACCTCGGCAAGGATCTTGGCCGGGCCGCTGTCGGCCTCACCTTCCCCTCAGCCCCGGACTTCGACGAGGCCCCCGGTCACGACGCCCTTCCCCACATCGTCACCGTTCCTGAGACACCCGAGCTCTCGTTCAGCAAGAAAGAGATCCTGGAGGTCGCCGAACTCCTCAGCCGTCCCGAACGCAAGGCCGGGACCAAGTACATCCGCCGGACCGTGAAGAAGTTCCTGAAGAAGCTCCGTTGCCCCAGCGGCAAGGTCAAGGCCCTTGAGCTGCTGAACGGCAGCTTCCAGATCCTCAACGCACCCACCGGCAGCGGGAAGACGGTCCTGGTGCGGGTGTTGGCCGCGCTGATGGCCAAGCAGGACCTGCGTCTGGGGATCGTCGTCCCGGACGTCAAGGCCACCTTGAAAATGAAGCGGGACATCGGCAGCGATCTTGACTGGCTGTACCAGTTGGAGGAGCTCCCTGAGCCCAAGACCTGCGCTGCGCTGATGTCCCCGGCCAAGCGCCACGAACGCGCCTTGGAGTACGGGGCGCTCATGAAGGACACGCCCATCGAGCAGTGGGACGGTAAGAACCTGGAAGATCTTGCCGAGGTGGGCTACGCGTGCGCCCAGAAGGCGTACATGACCGTCCAGGACCCGTTCCCGGCCGGCGAGGAGAACTGCCTGACGCTGAGCAAGCCCGGAGAGAGTGGCACCTACGCCTGTCCGTTCATCCCGGTGTGCGACAAGTTCCGGCCCCTCTACGAGGCGACCCGTGCCAGTGTCATCATCACCAACCACATGAACTTCGTGGAAGGAACTCTGCGAACCGGTGTCGTCTTCGACGGCGACTCCTTCCAGGGCAAGCCCCGAGGGACTCGTGGAGCGTCCGTGTTCGAAGCAATGGCACGCATGTGCCACTTGCTCGTCGTGGACGAGGTTGATGCCCTCCAGCTGAGTGCCATCAAAGGATGCGCCAAGGAAGCGGTCCTCGCGTCTCTGATGAAGAAGTCGCTGCTGGACATCGTCGATGATGACAGGCGCAACCTCCCGCCACACCTGCGGGAACTGCTTACGAACCCCCTCAGCCACGCCCGCTTGACCGCCGAGAACCTGCTTCTTTGGCTGGCGAACAAACAGTTGATTCTCAACCCGCCGGCGCTCAGCAAAGCCCAGGACGATAGGGACGACGCCTACCGCGACAACAGGGGATGGCGGACCGCGACGTCCCGGGATCGGGAGATCATCAACTACCTGTTCCCTGACGACCATGACGTCGACGAGCCGATCCCCGATGAGCTGTTCACCCTGCTCAACCAGCTCATGCCCGGCAAAAACTCTGATGAAGACCAGCCCGTGGAGCTGCTGCCAATGCCGGAGGGAGCCGATTGGGAGCGTCTTACCGACCAGCTCTACGACCTTGTCTCTCCACGCGGCCGGCACAACCTGCTTCCCGTAAAGCAGGCCATGCACGAGTCCCTTGAGGAGACAGTCGCCGAGGACCCCGTACGTGCCCGTCTCGTCAACCTCATCACCGTGCGTGCCATCCTGCTGGAACTGGGACAGGCTCTTTCCCTCCTGCGCGAACAGGCACAGAAGGTCCAGGACCACGACAGTGCCGCAGCCCGGGACATCCTCGCCATGACCTACCGGAGTACTGTCTCCAAGCTGTACCCGACCGGCATGCTGGGCCGCGACATCCACGGATACCAGGTGACGGGAATCGGTGACGACAGCAAGCCGACAGCCGAACTCCGCGAGAGCGCCACCATCGGTGACCCTCACACGTTCATCAGCGAACTGGGCCGTCTGACCTCGCTGATGGAGGCCGGGGTACGACGTCCCGTCCTTGGTCTGTCGGCCACTGCGTTCTTCCCCCACGCCTCCGGCGAGCACGTTCACGCACCCGTGGCTTGGTGGATGCCCGACGTCAAGGAATCCATCAGGGCCAACAGACTGCCCGTCACCAACAGCGACGTGCCAGGCGGAGAGGGAATCCAGATCGCCGGCCTCTACGACGAGCACAAGCTCTCGGCACTGCGGGAGATGGGCCAGGCGATCTACGAACAACAGCTTCGGGGGCGTCTGGACTGGCTTGCCCGCAACGACCCCGACCGAGCCCGCTGCATCCTCCAGGTCAACGGCTACAAGCAAGGGCTCTACCTCGCCATCGGCATGGCGCAGGCGGAAGGGATGACACACCGCGTATGCGTGCTGCTGCGCCGCGAAGATCTCGCGGAGTACAGAAACATCCTCCCCAAGGGCGTGCGCGCGATCGTCGCCGAGGAACTGGAGGATTTCCACGAGTTCGGCGACATCCTCATTGCCCCCATGGCCCGGATCGCCCGCGGCCTGAACATCGTGGTCGAGACCCGCTCGGCCATCAGCGACGTCTACCTGTGCGTCCGGCCAGTCCTCAGCATCGAGGACCCTGCATGGATGCATGGCAGCGTCAACGCATGCGGCCAACGTGCCGCGCGCTCCTTCAGCGGGGACGACCCATACGAGGCGATCGAGCACGCCCGCACCGCATCCCGTGAGCATCTGGTGAAAATCCTGCGCTCTCCCACGCGGTTCTCCAGCATGCATCAAGATCTTCAGATGGAGTTGATCAGCTCCATGCTCGTGGAGCTGATCCAACTCGCCGGGCGGGCACGACGCGGCGACACCGACATGGATCTATTCGTAGTCGATCAGGCCGCGTTGGGCACCAAATACACGACGGGGCTCGCAGAGGTCATTCGGCTCATCTACGATGCTTGGTCACCGGAGGAACGAGAGATGATGAACCGTTTGTACGGTCGAGCCATCATCGAGTTCCTGCGCTACGCCGAGGTTTCGCACTCGTTTTCCTGACCCCGGCCGGTCTGATCGAAGAGAGGTTCCGGCAGCCGCATGGGCAAGCTCACCACCATCTACACCTCTTCCCTCCTCCTGAACGACGCTGTGCTGGCGGGCCAGTACGCGTACGTGTGGTCCTTCCACGACTGGAGCGACCTCGGCGGAGAAGGACGAGAAGACAAGCCGGAGATTCTCGTTGAGTGGCACAAGTACGGTGCGTGGGCTCGGGAGAGCCGGAAGAACAGGAATCTCCCCGAGGGTGCGGACGTGGCAATGCTGTGGCCGCTCAGTATCGCCACCACCGCCCTGCAAGCCCTCGCCGAGGGCTACGTCCACCTCGACAAGCACTTCCGCTACATGATCTCCCTCAAGGAGATCGACCCCGTCAAGCTCGCCAAACTGTTCACATACCTCGAAGCCGCGGTCAAGGGCACCTCGCTCGACGACGCACCCGGCACTGGGAAGTCCACACTGCCGGGCCTCGTCCGTGCCACCACGCCCGCTAAGCTCTCGCTTGCCGATGTCATCCTCAACCGCGACAGCCTGGCCCCGAATCCGCCTGACTGGGCCTACCAGGCCGTGCGTTGGTGCATGGCCGACAAGTTCGCCGAAGCTCCCTTCACCGAGTACGCCATGAAGCCGGTGACACCGAAGAGCAAGGAGTCCGAGCAGGCAGAGGACGAGAGGGAACCAGGGGAGACGGCCAAGCCCAGGCAAGCGGGATGGGCGAAGGACACCGAAACCGCCGTCACTCTCGCCTACCGTCCGCTCAGTGACGGCAGCGTCATCGCCTGGGACCACCCCTTCGGACCCGCCTTCGCGCACATCGGGCACCCCCCAAGCGCCGAAGCGACACAACAGATCGCTGACAACTGGTCCGAACTCCCCGAGGACTGGAGCGCCCGGGACTACGCGCTCTCCCGCGTTGACACCAAGATGGCCACCTTCACCGGCTACACCAACCCCGTCATCCACTTCCACGGCAGCAACCGGCGCATCAGCAACGCCGTCATCTATGCCAAGACCGCCATGGTCGACTGCGGCAGCGACAAGCCGGTCCTCTCCCTCAAGCTGGATGGCCCTGGAGGCTGGAAGTCCGCCAACCGATACGGACTGGAGATCGCCGCCCGACTGGACGTCGACCACACGGGCCTGCTTGCCGTCCGAACCCGGGCCAATACGGAGATCGACACACGCAGCAGCGGCAAATCACTCACCATGGAGGCGCCCGGCAAAGTTCGGCCCCTGCACGCCACCATGCCCAAGAGCAACGGTGTCGGAACCGGCACCGGCACCCATCACCACCGTCTGATCATGGAGCATCTCCAGGCATCCTTCGCCCCGGAGCGGACCGGGAACAGCGCAAGCGGCGTGGCACCCGTGATGACCCTGGTCAGTGACAGCAAAGGCTTCGGCAAGCGGTACTTCCAGGACACCTCCCACCTGCAGTGGGCCCAGGGAAAGGCCAGCGACGACGAGAGCGGCAAGAAAGCAGCTGCCCGTTTCCAGGACAAGGTCGGCCTCCCCTCCCCAGAATCCATCCAGCGCTCCATCGAAAAGCAGGGTGAGAGCAAGCTGGTGTACCTCGGCCTGTGGTATCGGTACCCCACGCGGCGGCGCATGGTGCAGGCCCTCGCCTGCACCTATGGCATCGATCCCGAGACGATCAAACCCTCACTCAGCGAGGTCGAACTCCGCCCCGGTATCCGCCTGGTGCTTCACAAGGCAGAAGAACTCCTTCAGCACGGCACAGGACGCGCTGGCATCCGCCGCGCTGAAGTCAACGCGATCATCAGCCGCTACAAGGAGCCGGGGACCCGCCTGGTTGTCTGGTGCGAAACCGAGATGCCCCGCGCCGACCAGGACGACGCAAACCCACAGGCCAACAACAGCCGCATGGCCCGGAAGAGGGCTGAAGAAACCGAGAGGAACGAGAAGGACGCCAAGCACGCGGTGCGTGGTCTCTTCGCTGAAGCACGCGTGCCCAGCCAATTCACCATCGGCGCCAAGCTCCAGCACCGCAAGGGGACGGCCGCACCCGTCCTGACCGAGATCCAGCCCCAGAAGAAGGAGTACCACAAGGACCACGCCGCGTTCGCCGCTGTCCTTGACATGCACCGCAGCCTCGGTGTTGTCGACGACCGGTACGAAGCCATTCTCCACGCCGGCAAAAACACGCTGCCTCGCATCGCCTACTGCGGCCTGCACTGCCGTATGCAGACCAAGAGCAACCTCTACCGGGGCGAGCCCCTCTGGATCACCACCGCTGCCGCGCTCATCCCACCCATCACACCCGGCGGCGTGTGGACCATGCTCGGATGGAGCAACATCACCAACACCTGGGCCCCGTATTACGACGCGAACACCGCCTTCCATGCCAGGAACTACCCCCTGCACAATGAAAGGGACGCGAGCAAGACGCGAATGGACCGGTGGTGCGAGGTCGGCAGCGACGCTGCCCGTGCGCTGGTACAGCTCCAACAGAGGCCAGAAATGGCCGGCCTCGATCTCGCCGTCATGCTCGACGGTCATGCATGGCGTCGCATTTACCCTGGCTTCCACAACAGGAGCTTCGGCCTGACCCCCGACAGCCTGCCTGAGGAGGACAGGCGTCTGTGGACTCCGCACCAGGACATCGCGGACGAGCGACTGCACCCGATCACCTACATCCGCGTCAACACCATGCAGGACGAACTTCCCCGCTTCGTCTACGCCGAGAAAGAGGGCATGGCCAAAAGCCGGCTGGCCAAGGGACTCGACCCCTTCATCAAGGTCAGCCAGTATCTCGCCTGGCCCGGCCACCGGCCCGATGGACACCCCTGGTTCCTCTTCAGCGAATCCCGCACCCACAACCGCAGCCGCCTCGGAGACGACCGCACTCGCTGGCGCGCAAGGGACGAGAGAGATGCGCGGGGTGACAGCGAACTAAACGGCAACTGGCACTCCATCACCACCCGGGAGATCAATCCCATGTTCACCAACCCCCGCTACTCCCGGGAAGACCTCGCCCGAGCCACCGCCTGCCTCTCCCACCAGGCCATGGCCTGGTCCGAGCGCACCCGTTACCCCGCCCCCCTGCATGCCGCACTCCAGATGGACCTCGACCACCCCCAGTACAGGCGATCCGCCCCCAGCAACGGGGATGCCGACCAGGAGCAAAAGGACATCATCGACTCAGCAACCGGAGCCCGCTGAACCGGGACACACGAGCGTTCCGCATCCAGCGCTCCGGACACGATCAACTCCGAACCGTCACGAAAGGTTGAGAAGAAGAGACTCACGTCGAAGCCATGAAGACAGTCGGTGCCACAGTGACTACCGTGATTCCCGCATACATGAACGACGCACCGCCCCCCAGACTCGGCAGATCCGGCGCGTCGGCTCCGAGATGCCGCGACGGCACCGAGGCGACCCGGACGACGCCCCCACGATGGCACGGGCGGAGCTCCTCGCCCCCTGCTTCATCGTCACCCAGGACACCGTGTTCTCCCGCTTCGGGATCGCCCTCATCGGCTGGATTCCCGTTGTCCAGAACCTGCTGCGTCTGCCCGGCCTGGAGGCCACCGTCGCGAACGCGCTGTTCTTCATCGAGCTGTCCTTTCGGCTGCTCGGTGCGGGGGCGCACCGCCTGTTCGACCTCGCTGCGCGTACCAGCTGTCCACGACGGCCGCCCTGGTCGGCCTGCTGTGGTAGACCTACCGGCGCGGCTATCTGGACTGCGACACCTGACGGCAGCACCTGTCGCGCGCGGGGGAGGCTGCAGGACCGGTGATGGAGCTGTACAGCGCGGCCAAGGCCGAGCATCAGACGCTCAGCGACTCGCTCTCGGTGGGGGAGCCGCCGGCCTACCCCACACCGAGCAGTTGGCCGCACGGTATCTCGCACGCTGCGGCCAGCCGCTGATGCCTGGAGAGTTGCGCGAGGCCCTCGCCCGGCGCGGGCACACGGTCTCCGCCGTGCAGCTGAAGCGGACCATGGGCGCCCACCGTGCATTCGTCGGCGCCCCTGGTGACGTGTGGACCGTCGGCCGCCAGCACAGGGGTGCGAGCTGACACGGAGATCGAAGCCTGGGGTCATCATCTGATGACAAAGGACGGGATCGTTCGCCAGCGCGCCCGGCGAGGCTCGAATGGTCAAGCAGGCTGGCTGGTGAGGTGGAAAGACGCACGCCGCCTCAACCGGTATCATAGACCGCCTCTCCCGCTCACCGGCTGCTCAGAAGGGTTGCCTCACCGATTGAAATATGATAAAGCGACAATGACC
>NZ_JBWKDS010000011.1:41383-46298 GCF_056435845.1 Streptomyces sp. NPDC043867
CCGCGAACCGCGAACCGCGAACCGCGAACCGCGAACCGCGAACCGCGAACCGCGAACCGCGAACCGCGAACCGCGAACCGCGAACCGCGAACCGCGAACCGCGCGAGTGAAGCACAACTCACCCTAGAGCAACCGCGGGTAGTCGTCCGAGGTTGGCCGTGATCGGTAGGAGCGGCCCACATCTTCGTGTACCTGTTGGCGACGATGCCCATCGATGGAGCACCTTCCGCGGCGAGAAGACGCTGATCGTGGCCGCGCGTACGGTCACATCGACCGCACGCGTTTTGGAATGCCTGCCGGCCCTCCTGCGTGGTGACAGCCGGGTCACCGTCGTCTTCGCCTACGATCCCACGTCCGCCTTCAACGACGGCGTTCTCGATCTGCTCCACGACGCCGGCTGCCGGATCATGCCCTGGTCACAGCTGGGGAGCATCGCACCCGACCTGATCCTGTCCGCCAGCGAGAACATCGACGTACCGGAAGGCGACTGCCCCGTACTGGTACTGCCGCACGGCGTCGGCTTCCAAAAGCTCGTACCGGACTCCCGGGCCCCACGCTCCCGGCTGTCCGGCGTCGTACCGGACTCGCTGCTCGAGTCTGGACGCGCCTGGCTTGCCGTCTCGCATCCCGATCAGGAACAGCAGTTGCTCGCCACCCACCCCAAGACTGCGGGCCGCACACTGCTCATCGGGGATCCGTGCTTCGATGAGCTGGCCGTCAGCCTGCCTCAAGCCTCCGCCTACCGGTGTGCCCTGGGTGCCGCCGACGGCCGGTGTCTGGTGGTTGTCAGCTCCACCTGGGGTCCGACATCGCTGCTCGGCCGGTACCCACAACTGCCTGCCGAGCTTCTCGCTGCGCTGCCGTATGACGAATACCGGGTGGCCGCGGTCATCCATCCCAATGTGTGGTCGGCGCACGGGTCCTGGCAGATCCGTACCCTTCAGGCTGCGGCGCTGGAAGCAGGGCTGCTGCTGATGCCACCCGTCCACGCTTGGCGGTCCGCGCTCGTCGCAGCGTCTGTCGTCGTGGGTGATCACGGATCGGTGACACTGATGGGTGCCGCACTCGGCAAGCCAGTGCTGCTCGCGGCTTTCGGCAGTGACGCGGTACCCGGCACAGCGGTCGCGCACCTCAGACAGGCTGCGCCTCCCCTCGATCCGCGAGGCGCCCTGCACCAGCAGATCGAGGATGCCATCCAGGGCCACGTTCCCGAGCGCTACGCCGCGATCTCTGATCTCGCCTTCGCCGAACCGGGGCTGGCTCTCACGCGGCTCCGCACAACTCTGTATCGCTTGCTCAAACTGACGGAGCCGGCCTCCAACACACCGCCGGTGCTGTCGCTGCCGCACCCCGACCCCCCGGCGGCGACCGTGACCTCATGGATGGTGACCACTGCCGTCACCGCGGCCGCGGCCGAGCGCCCAACGATTACCGTTCGCCGTCACCCCGCGGCCGTTTTCGGCGACCGTCAGGAAGCGGCTGACACCTTCTTGCACCTAGCGTGCGACGAGGAGGAACGGGACCACCGGCTGACCGAGAGTGCCTCGGTAGTGGTGCGCCGGCACCCCGCTGCGACCGCGGTCAGCGCCCTTGGCTGGATCCGGGAGACACTGCACCGCCTCCCCGGCAGCCTCGTCGCCGCCGTGCCGCTGAACGGGAACAGCTTCCTGCTGGGCACACGCGACGGGCCCATCGTGGAGGCGACGGTCACCGGGCCAACCATCGACCCCGGCCTGCCGGCGGCACTTGTCTACACCTGCCTACGGGCTGGCCTCCCCCTCGACGGCGTGTTCGTGACCTTGCAAATCGGTGACGTGCGGGAGGAGGAGGTCGGGCTGCGCCTCCGGCCTCGACTACCGTCCGACTCCAGGCAGTGAGGCGAGCCCTTCCTCGTCAGGCAATGGCGTCGCCCTCACCGTCCGGTCCGGTCATGCGGTTCAGGCGGTCTCGCAGCTTCTCCGCCTCTGGGCTGCCACCTGCCTCGTAGATTGCGCAGGCCCGTGTGAGGTGCTCTCGTACGGTTTCGCGGGCGCCGCCGGTCTGCTCGACGATGTCGGCGAGCCGGACCCGGGCCTGTGCCTCGTAGTGGCTCGCCTGCTCCTCCTCCAGTGCCCGGACGGCGTCCCTCAGCACACGCGCCGCCGCATCCGTGTCACCCAGATGCTCGTGGACAGTACCGATGGCAGCCAGGACCCGGGCGGCCATACGCCTGTCATTGCGATCCATGAGCCCTTTATGGGCGCTGCGCAGAGTGCTCAGCGCCGTCTCGTGGTGGCCGGCAGTGTCCTGTGCGCAGCCCAGGAAGTACGTGGCGATGGCTACCCCGCGCCACTCCTCGGCCTCGATGTTGAGTTCGACGGAGCGCCGGTATGCCTGGACGGCGCGGTCGGCGTCGAAGCGGTCCCAGTAGCGGCCGAAGAACTCGTGCACGGACGCGTTCAGCGCGGTGTGGGCCGACACTTCCGCACAGGCAGCGGCCTTCTCCAGCTCCACGCGCGCCTGATCGTACTGGCCGAGGTCCATCAATGGCCGCGACAGCAAGCTGCGCAGCCGTGCTTCCGCCGCCGGCACCATGGCCTCGGCAGCCGCGGCCGCGCCCAGCTCCAAGGACTCCTTCCACTCCCCCAGGTAACGGCGGTGCAGGAACAGGACCGTGAAAGCCTCAGCCAGCTGCCACACGTGCTTGTGCAGAGCCAGTCGTGATGCCTCCCGCAGCACGGCGAGGATGGTGGCACGCTCGGCGTCCAGCCACCCCAGGGGCGCCGGGCCATCGTCGGCTGAGAAGGGGTTCGGGGCGCCGCGAAGAAGGTCGGTCAGGTTTGCGATCCGCAGCCGGTCTTCGCGCACCGCGCGGTCGGCGAACGCGGTGAGAGCGAGATAGTGGGTGGCCACCCGCTCCACCACTGCGCGCTGCGTAAGCTGCGGCTCTTGGTGGTCGGCGCGCTCCCGGGCGTGCAGCCGCACAAGATCGTGGAAGCGGTAGCGGCGGTCCTCGGTCACATCGAGGAGGTTCGACCTCACCAAGGTGGCCAGCAACGACCTCGCTGTCGATACGTCGATATCCGCGGCGACCGCGGCCGTGCCCGCGTCGAAGGTGCGGCCGGGGAACCAACCCAGGATTCGGTACAGGTACGCGGCGTCTGCTGGGAGATCGCGATAGCTCAGCTCGAGTACGGCGGACACGGAATCGTCCCCTCCCAGCGACAGCCCTTGCAGGCGGCGGGTTTCGTCAGCCAGCTCCTCGGCAAGCTCACTCATGGTTAGATCACCCGTGGGCAGCAGGCGGGCAGCCACCAACTGAAGGGCCTTGGGCAGGCCACCGCAGAACCCGACGAGCCGCTCGGCCGCGTGCCGCTCGGCCTCCACGGCCGCCTCGCCACACCGGTCGGCCAACAACTGTAGGCCGCTGTCCATGTCCAAGGGGTCAAGGTAGACGGGGCGTGCCCCGTCCAGAGCCAGCTCGGAAAGCTTGCCGTTGCTGGTGACCAGCATGACGCTCCCCGGCCCCTTGGGCACGAGAGGTCTGACCTGAGCGGGCTGGCTGACGTCATCGAGAACCACCAGGACGCGCCGGTCCGCGGTCCTCGAGCGGAACAGCGAGGTCCGCTCCTCCAGGGACTTCGGGATGTACGCATCGTCCACCCCAAGGGCTCTCAGGCACATGGCCACCGCCTCCGACACATCACCCCCCGCCCGGCTGCGCAACATCGCATAGTCGACGTAGATCTGCCCGTCTGGGAAGTGCGCCCGGGCCTTCTCCGCCCAGCGGCAGGCGATAGCGGTCTTGCCGACCCCAGGCATCCCCGAGATCACGCCGTATCCAACCCTGCCCGCTCCGCTCCCTTGATCACTCACACAGTCGTCCAGCAGAGCCAGGTCCGCTGACCGATTGATGAACCGGACCGTCAGAGGGGGCACTTGATCCGGCCGGAACGCGGGACCGGACGGGAGTGGCGCCTGAACGTTGAACGTAATGCCGCCATGAATCTGCTGGGCCTGAACGCTCGGCCCGTTGACGCTCCCGGACAGTTCGTTCCGGACGTACGGCTCCGCGCGCCGATCGTCGAAACTCTCACTCATTTGGCTGCCCCGCCCTGGGTCCCTGAGGGACAGAACCCGAGCTGTAGAACGTCAGGCTGGAGAACTGCTGCCCCTGGATCACGGGCCCGTTCTGCACTCCGCCATTGACGCTGTTGTGCACGATAACTGCCGCGTCACTTCCCGCTCCCGGGGCAAGTTCCGCCAGCAGCAGACGCAGCTCCTGCGCAGCCCCGGGGTCCGCCTGGAGAGCACGACGCAGCCTCAGCCGCCATCCGGCCTCGATGTCCGCCACAGCCAGTTCGTCATCCGACGCACGAGCCGCCACGAGTTCCTGCTCAGACAACCGCAGCTCCTCGTCGACCGCCTCCTCATCCGCACCCCGGGCAAAGAACCGTGCCACCCGTTCACGCGCCTGCGACCATGTCTCCGACACCATCAGCCCGACCAACGTCGTCGCCCCCGACGCCGCCAGCGCCGCCAACTCCGCCTCCATCAATCCCCCTTGCAGCAACACAGGACAGTGAACTCGCTGAAGCCACCGTAGGGAGATCACGGAGACTTGGGTAGTTGGGTAGTCGGCCGTAACCATCGCCATCAGTCATTTCGGTCGCCTCTAGCCGGCCGCAGAAGCCCTCTAGAGGACCGCCATGCTCCCTCTCTGCAGCCCGGACTACATGTAAGAAATTGAGCCAGGGGTTAGCAGAGACAGCGGAGCACCAGACAGATGCTGGAGCGCGTCGGTGGCGCGCAAACCGGCTTGAGTCGCCGGTACGATCAGCTCCATGCCGCAAGAGGCCCCTGGCTATGCTTCCCCACTCGGTAGGGTCGATGCACCTTTCTCCGATTCTTCAGGTATAATGGATAATTTGCGGGC
>NZ_JBWKDS010000011.1:46393-69717 GCF_056435845.1 Streptomyces sp. NPDC043867
CGGGCAGCGGGCAGCGGGCAGCGGGCAGCGGGCAGCGGGCAGCGGGCAGCGGGCAGCGGGCAGCGGGCAGCGGGCAGCGGGCAGCGGGCAGCGGGCAGCGGGCAGTGCTGTTTGCCGTTCGTTCAGCGGGAGCTCTGCATCGGCTTCTCGATGTACTGCCTGTCTTCGAGGGTGACGAGCGTGTCCTCGTCCGTTTTACGCTGGTGCCAGGGTCCGTGTTCGACGCAGACGCCTTCGCAGCCCTGGAGCGCTCCGGTGCACGTACGGTCAGTTGGGAAGAGGCTCGTGCCAGCGAGCACGACCTGATCCTGACTGCGAGTCCGAAGGGTGAGTTGCGGGTCCTTTCCGGTCCCGGGGTGTTGCTTCCGCACGGTGCGGGTTTCAACAAGACCGTCAGCGGTGACGGTTCGCCACGCATTCCGTCCGGTCTTGACCCCCACTACCTGCTCGTGGACGGCGAACCGTGGGCCGCGCTCCATGCGCTGGCGCACGACGAACAACTCATCCGCCTCGCCGAGTACTGCCCTTCGGCCGCCGCGCGGGCGGCCGTGGTGGGTGACCCAACTCTGGACCGGCTGCTCGGCTCACTCGCCCACCGGGAGAACTACCGTTCCACCCTGGGAACGGGCGAGCGCCGGCTCATCGTGCTCACGTCCACCTGGGGGCCTGAGTCGCTGCTCGCCCGGCGCCCCGAGCTGCCAGGGGAGCTCATCAGCCGGCTCCCGCACGACGAGTACCAGCTCGCCCTAGTCCTTCATCCCAATGAGTACAGCCGGACCAGCGCGTTCGACCTCTCCCGTCACCTCGCCCCCGCCCTGTCAGCGGGCCTGGCCCTGGCCAGACCATACGAGGAATGGGCCGCGCTCCTGGTTGCGGCCGATGCCGTGGTCACCGACCACGGATCCACGGCCCTTTACGCCGCTGCCCTCGGCCGCCCGGTCATCGGGGCGTACGACGGTGGCAGCGAACTGATACCCGACAGCCCAATGGCAAAGATGCTCACCCAGGTTCCCCGGCTGGCTAAAACCGCCGATCTGGTGCACGTCCTCCCGGCCGCCGAAGCCCACGACACCCAAGCTTTCGCCGACTCAGCCTTCGCCCTGCCCGGCCAGTCCCTGCAACGCCTCCAATCCGAGCTCTACTCTCTGCTGAGGCTCCGGCCGCGGACCGTCCCAGTGGCCCCGCATCCGCTTCCTCACCCAGCCGCACCCCAACGTCCTCTGGCACTCGCGGTACGGGCCGAGGTATCCGGGTGCCGGATCAGCGTCGAACGGTTCCCCTCGTTCACCTCCGAGGCGGTGCACCACCTGGCGGCCGAACACCCGGAAGCCGGCCAGCGCCAGGTGCAGAGCGCGTCGGTGTTGTGGCGCCGTGCCCGGCCTGCCTCTCCCGCGCCGCACACCAGCACCTGGACGGCGGCCGGCTGGACGGCCCGGGTGCTGGAAGACGCCCCGGGCTGCCGGACCGCAGCTGCGATCCTCTCCCCGGATCGGTGCCTGGTCCGGTACCGATCGGCGGCGCCGTTCAGCGTCCGCATCGAGCCCCGCACAACCAGCGACCGCGTCCTGCGCACCGATCCCGGGGCAGTGGTGTCGGCGGTCCACGCCTGGCTCGGCGCCACCCCGCAGTGGACGCTGCCCGTATCGCTCGTCTGCGACATCGGTCCCCTCACGGTCCGCGTCAGGTTGGCCCCGGCCGACGAAGCCGACCTCACCTACGAGCTCTGACCACCGTCAGGCAGAGCGCCCGAGCGCGCGGCCAGCAGCTGGGCCGCCGTCCGGTACTCCTCCGCTTCGGCGGTTTCGCCCAGCTCCTCAGCAAGTGCAGCCAGTTCCTCCAGGACGCGCGCCTCATCAAACGTCGAACCCCGCTCGCGGGCGTTCACCAGCGCCGCACGTACCAGACCGCCCGCTTCCGCCGCACGCCCGGCACGCCTCAGCGCACGGCCGAGCTCGAAGCCGGCCCGCGACGTCATGCGCTCCCGATCCTGCTCCCGCGCCATGCTGTACGCCGCGCTCAGCAGGGCAACCGCCCGCTCAGGCTCGCCCTGGCTCAGGGCGGTGCGACCCAGCAAGTAGGTCTGGAGCAGCACACCGTAAGCGTTTTCGATCGCTGCGTGGACTTGCCTGGCGGCTTCGAAGTCCGCGGTTGCGCCTGTCCAATCCCGCTGCGCGGACTTCAGCAAGCCCTGGAACTCCATCACCGACGCCTTCAGTTTGCGTTCCTGCGCAGATTCACCCAAGGCTTCGGATGCGCCCAGAGCGTGCCGCAGCTGCTCAGCAGCCTCGTCATACCATTCCTGCTCCCACAGCGGCCTGGCCAGCTGGCACCGCATCCGCACCATCGCCGGCAGGCACTCCAGGCGATCGGCAGCTGCTACGCCTGTGCGGAAAGCGTCCGTGACATCCGCGTAATGCGGGTGATCAAGAAAGTGTGTCCACAGCGGTTCACACAGTGCCCAGGCGTCCTCGTACAGCTCGGTCTCGAAGGCCAGGCGAACACAGCCGTACAGAGCGAGCCGCTGCGATTCCAGCCACCTCAGGGCCTGTGCCTTACCAGTGAACTCGATGTCGGGTACGTCTTCGACAACCGCAACTGGGTCTGCAAAGGTCATGCGTGGGCCGGCGGCCAGCAGATCAGCCCGGCCTGCTTGGCGCCTGTACCAGCGGATCAGCCTGCGGCGCGCCTCTGCCCGGCCAACACCTTCCGGATCCGTCTGGCGTGCGCGGCGCTCAGCATGCCCTCGCAACAGCTCGTGCATCCGGTAACCCTCGGGCCTGTTCTCCAGCAGCCCCACCGACTCCAGCTCCTCCAGCGCGTCCTCCGCCGGCAGAAGACCGCCACCAAGGAGCGCCGCGGCAGCTGGGCCCGTAATGACAGGAGCGGGGTACTGCGGCAGCAGGCAGTAGAGGCGGCCAGCCTCCGGCCCCAGCCCTGAGCATGCGGCGTCCCAGACTGCCTCGATCATGGGGATGCCCCTCTCCTGCAGCTCTGCCGTGAGCTCAGTGACCAGCCGGGACAGGCTGCGACGACGGTACTTGCGGACCCACTGGCCGGCCACCTGGAGGGCCGCAGGCAGTCCACCACAGCTGCGGGCGAGCTCCGCCACGGCGTCCGGCTCCGCCTCGAGCCGCGGGTCGTCCACAATGTGCCTGAGCAATCGCACCGCATCGTCCATGGCCAACGGGTTCACAGGCACCTCGACCGCGGCCACGCCGTCGAGGTCGTAGAGCAGCCCCTGGCTCGTCACGATCGCCAGGCTCTGCGCGGAAGCCGGAAGCAGTGGTACGGCCTCAGTCCCATAGCGGGCGTTGTCGATCACCACGATGAGACGCTTGTCCCGAGAGCGCGTCCAGTACTGCTTCGAACGGCCGGCAAAAGACCGCTCCAGCCAATCCGGTGAGACACCCAGACCGGTGAGCAGTTCCCCGACAGCGTCCGCCACCTCCACCACCCCGTCCCGGCGCAGGTCGTCGAGATCGACGTACAACACACCGTCGGGATACCTGTCGCTGAGCTGACGCGCAACATGGAACCCCAACGCCGTCTTGCCGATCCCGCCGATCCCAGTCAACGCCACCACGAGCGGCCCAGCGTGGTCCGCGTGACTCTCTGCAGCTTGTGCGATGCGCTCCTGCTCGGCCTGCCGATCCTCGAAGTACGCCAGCGCGGGCGGCAACTGGATGGGCGTTGGCTGCGGCAACAAACCTGCCCCGTGCAGGTGTTGATGCACCTCTCCAATGCGACCAGCCTGGACTACCACGTCCGCCCGTCCGTCCAGACTGTTGTACGTCTCCTCGCTCATCCCCCAACACTAGGGCGCATGAAGCTGCCTGACGGGGCATAGCCTCGATTCAGGGAACCGCCTTCCGCGCTCTGACCGCCAGCGCTCCCGCCCCACCTCGCGGGCCGGTCGCCCACCGACAACCAGACCGCATTCGGACAGGAGCCTGCGTGTCCTGGCGTCAAGCGGAGGTCCCCTCGTGCAGCTCGTCCTTCCCGCGCATACCGTGCCCGTAGGCGACTACATAACGGCGGCCGTCCTGCTCGGCCCCACCACATCGGGAACCTCCGCCGCTTCACCCGTCGTTTCATCTCCCTGAGCCCGTCGACCTCGACCGGAGTGGGCGGATTCCACCGCCGCAGAGCGCGCATGGACCTCCTGCGCTCCATCCCCGTCCAGCACCACCGCGAGCCCGCCGTACGCGAACTCCCGGCAGTCCTCGCATGAGGAAGCCGAGACACCCTCCGCAGGCCCCCGCAGACCCGGGGCCCTGCTGCATTACGCGCACACGGCAGCCATAGCCTCAGGATCACGACCCGTCGCCGGTCCCTGATGTGCACCTAGGATTGCGAAGGTGACGGCAAGCACCATTGACATTGAGAAGGCGGCCGGTGTGCTGCGCGCCGGCGGCCTGGTGGCCCTTCCCACCGAAACCGTCTACGGACTGGGCGCCGACGCCGAGGACCCCGCTGCCGTAGCGCGGATCTTCCAGGTCAAGGGACGCCCGCCCTCCCACCCGCTGATCCTCCACATCGGCGGCGCGGAGCAGCTGGACGACTGGGTCCAAGACGTGCCCCAGGCGGCGCGCCTGCTGGCCGAACATTTCTGGCCGGGGCCCCTGACGCTGGTCCTGCAGCGCGGCCGACGGGTGCCCCTCGAAGCGACCGGTGGCCTGGAGACGGTGGCCGTGCGCGTGCCCGACCACCCCGTCGCACTCGCACTGCTGGCGGCTTTCGGTGGCGGTGTCACGGCTCCGTCCGCCAACCCCTTCGGCCAGGTCAGCCCCACAACCGCGAATGACGTCCGTGCCGAGCTGGGTGATGCCGTCGACTTCGTGTTGGACGGCGGCCCCTGCGAGGTCGGCGTCGAGTCGACCATCGTCGACGTCACGGGCGAGATGCCGAGCATCCTGCGGCCCGGCGGGGTGACGCGTGAGGACCTGGAAGCGGTGCTGGGATGCCCGCTTGCAGTCCACTCGACAAGCCGTGTCCGGGTGCCGGGCCAGCATCCGTCGCACTACGCGCCGCGTGCGCGGGTCGTCCTTGTCGAGCCCGACAAAGTCGTCGCCGAAGCGGAGCTCGCACAAGAGCTGGGACACCAGGTGGGCGTCTTCCTTCCCCCCGACTTCGCCGACGCCCTGGTGAAGGCGCACGCCGTGGTGACGGTCCCTGCCTCGATGGCCGCCTACGCGCGTGGGCTGTACGGGTTCCTACGCCAACTCGACGAGCAGGGGTGCGACCTCATCGTCGCGTCCTTGCCTGCGGAAGAGGGGTTGGGGCTGGCGATCTCCAACCGACTCCGCCGCGCCGCTGGGCCCCGGCCCACCGTGTGACCAGCAACGACGCCGTGCCCTGACTACTTCTGGGGCCGGCGGCCGGGCGGATTCGTGGCGGATTCGGCTGAGGGCCCAGCGCTCCGGCAGGCCGGGCACAGTTCGTGCCGGTCCTCGTCGGTGACGACTGTTCCCAACCCTCTGCAGACCTCGCAGCCCGCAGCCCGCGCCAGGTCGGCGCGGGGCGCGGTGCTGGGTGCGTGGTCTCCGTGAGCCATCGGGGGTGCCCATTCGAGGAGGATCAAGCGGCGAACCCGATGGAGTTCCTCATCCACGTATACGCAGGTCTTCCGGCCGCGGCAAATCACGCTGAGCAACCCATGGCCGGGGCGGTCAGGACGCGGCGGGGACCGCCGCATCGAGGCCGCGAGAGGCAACAAGCTGTGCACTGCCATCGGCCAGCCGGTAGGACAGCCCCACCACACCGAGGCGGCCGGCGGCCACCCGCTCGGCCAGGACGCGGGAGCGTTCCAGCAGCAGGTCCACGGTGTGCTCGATGTGCTCGGCCAGGATCTCTTCGGCCTGGTCGCGTCCGGCGGCGCGGGCCGCCAGCACGCTCGGGGTCACCCGTTCGACAACATCACGGACGAAGCCGCCAGGAACCCTGCCACCATCGGCGGCGGCACGGGCAGCTGCGATGGCCCCGCACGAATCGTGGCCGAGCACGACGACGAGCGGGGCATCGAGCACGCTCACGCCGTACTCGATGGAACCGAGGACTTCTGCACCAGCGACATGCCCCGCGGTGCGCACCACGAACAGGTCGCCCAGGCCACGGTCGAAGATGATCTCGGCGGCCAGCCGGGAGTCGGAGCACCCGAACAGCACGGCGAACGGCTGCTGGGACGGTGCGATCTCGGTGCGGCGGGTGGCGTCCTGGTTCGGGTGATCGGGGGAGCCTGAGACGAAACGCTGGTTACCGGCCATGAGCAGGTCAAAGGCGTCGCGGGGCGTCGGGGTTTACTTCTCGGTCATGGCGGCAGCCTACGAGCCCGCACCAGCCGTCGCACCGCCTGGTCCGGCCGGAGCTCACCAGGTCGGGCCAAGCTGACGGCTTGGGCATCACGCCCAGGCGCCGGGCGAGGGAGGCTTCGATGTGGAACCTCAGCGCGCGGCGCTGCGGCCATGCCCCGTCCGGCCACTGGTCCGGAAACCCTCCGCTGGTCGTTCACACCCGCGCAACGAACGAGGCGCGACCGACGCTGTCGGCCGGACGAGGTCGGATCGCCCGAGATGACAACCGGTCCATTTATGAGCATCAGCATGCCTGCTGCCCTGGCCCTGCTTCGCCCGTTGGTGGAAGATCTCCCCGGTCGCGGCCGGTGAACAACTCCAGCAGGACCCGGACGGGCAGGTGGGCCTCTGCCGGGTGACGCAGCCTCCCATCCAGACGGAGGGTGTAGCGCGTGCGCCGTCCGTCTCGCTCCCGGCTGAGGTACCCGGCCCGTTCCAGGTCGCTGACGATGCTCTGGGCGGTGCGCTCGGTAACGCGGCAGGCCGCGGCGATGTCACGGATACGCGTAGCAGGATCGCGTGCGATAATCAGCAGCACGCGCGCGTGGTTGGTGAGGAAGCCCCACCCTCCGGCCTGCTGGTCCATAATCACCCCTGCCCCTTCGATGCTGCTGCGCCAGAATCACCGGCTGGAGACTTCCGGAAACACGGTTCATCCAGTGCGGGGAAGCAGGGTTCCGTGGTGAAGGGATCGTGCCCCTTCCGGCGGTATCGGACGGAACTTGCCGGATAGACTCGACGGCATTCTCTTCAGGTCCCGGGCAAGACGGTTGGGCAAGCGTTATGGATGATGATCTTCCCTCGGTCGAGAGGGCCATGTCGGGCCCCTGCCTGGTCGCGAAGGTGCGCGGGGCCATGGACTACGTCACGCAGCCGGAGCTGCGCGAGCGGCTGAAGCAAGTGATCGCTCGCGCGGATCGGGTTGTCGTGCTGGACCTATCTGATGTGTCGTTCTGCGACTCGGCGGGGTTGAACGTGCTGCTCGGGGCCCGCCGTGAGGCAGAGAGGCTAGAGGCGGTGCTGGTCCTAGCCTGCGTGCCGGGCCCGCTGCTCCGCATCCTGGAGATGACCGGAGCCGATCACGTCCTAGAGGTCTTCGACACCGTCGCCGACGCCGAGGCCGCCTTGCGCAGCTGACGGCCTCTGTACCTAGGTTGGTCTTGGCAGCCGCTCCGGTCCGGACAGCGGAGCCGGGCCGACGGGCTGCCAAGTTTCAGAGGCACCTGGCGGAACTCATCCCGCGTCGTCCTCCTCGACGTCTGCGGCAGCCGGGTCACGTAGCAAGCGCAAGCCGCCGCCGGCCGGGACGGTGGCGCGGAAGCTGCAGCGGCCCGAGCAGTTGAGGTTGGTGTGCCCCAGCGGGGAGAGTCGGGCGCCGTGCCGAGCCGGCACATCTCATCCTCAAATAGTAGTTACAGCTCGTGCCAAATCGAAGAGAGAACAGCGAGAGGACCCGCGTCGCAGCTCGGTGCGGCTGCTCGGCGAATCCGTAGGCGGCACCAGCAGGGCGATATATACCAGAGGATCCCCGGTTAGCGAAACCGGGGATCCTCCGCAACATTAGTGGTCCACCGCCATCCCCCTGCCCGTCACGTCGAAAGGGAGCATCACGACGACAGCCCACAACTCCACACTCCGCTCGGACCGGCACCGCCACAGAAGATCTCTAGCCCGCGGTGTAGCTGAGGCGGAGAAGGTCTCCAGCGCGCTCCAGGTCCCGCTCCGTGCGCAACTGCAGCTCCAGGTCGCCCGTGCCGTGGTGGCCGAGCCCCGTTACGTCCCGGGTGAAGCCGGGGATGAGGTCGACCTCCTTCGGGTCGGCCTTGAGGTAGACGAGGATCTTGGTCTGCTGAGGCGGGCAGACGCTAGCGAAGTTCCGCAGCCGTCGGTAGGCGCGGTACTGCTTGCGCTGCACCCGGGTGACACTGTCCCCGAGTCCGACCAGGGCCTCGTCGACCGCCTGGGCCAGCTCAGCCATCGCACCGCCCTGCTTCCCGGCCGGCAGCCCCCCGGCCGCACGGCGGCGTACCTGCTTGGCCTCGATTGAGTGCCCGGTGACCGAGGCCACGGTCTCAAGGCCGAAGTGGTCGCTGCCGAAGTACCGGTAGCGGACCAGGTCGATCACCCAATGCCGCGAAGTTAAGGCCCCGATGGCAATGTCAAGGGTTCGGCGAGCGGGAGCTTGTAGGTGCACGGGGCTGTGCGGATGAGTCGGTTGTTGCGGGTCCAATAGCAGAGTTGTCGGTGAGGCTCTTGATGGATGGTGTGGTGGTGAGACCGAGGCGGCGCGCGATGTCTCGGGTATGCATGGCTTGATTCGCGTTCGCCGCCAGGGTCCGGCAGACCTGCTCCCAACGCCTGGAGGTCGTCTGGCTCGGGGCCTGTGTGCCGGGAAGGGCCGGCGGATGGACGGTGATCTCGATAGCGCTGATCGGCGTGCTGTCGCGGGGTCGTTCGTCGCGGTTCCAGGTGTGGTATCGGGAGATTCCGCTCTTGACGACGCGGGTGGAAAGCCGCATCCGGCGTCGGGGAAGCAGTGTGCGCAGGATGCGGGTGCCGATGTGTCCGACCAGGTCGGAATAGTTATTCGGTCCGGTTGTCGGAAGTGTTCCGGTGAGGCTGACGGCGGTGTCGCGGGCTGCCTCCAGGGCGGCGGTGAAGCCAGCCCGGTCGGGGTCACAGCCGGGTTCGGTCTCCACCGCGGCCACCATGATCGAGCGCAGTGCTTGGTAGAGGGTGAGTAGTCCCCACACGGGTCTTGACCCGGAATCTTGGACACGGGCTATGCGGCTTGGGCCACAGTAGTTGATGTTGTGTTGAGTGCTGTCTCGTAGGCGATGGGACTGCGTTGTCCGAGGCGGGAGTGTCGGCGTCGGGTGTTGTAGCGGTTGAGCCAGCGGAACGCGTCGAGACGGGCCTCGCGTTCGCTGGACCAGTGCTTTCGGCCCTGAAGCGTCTCGCGTTTGAACGTCGCATTGAAGGACTCGGCGAGCGCGTTGTCCGCCGAGCTGCCGATCGCGCTCATAGACTGGCGGACGCCGGCCTGGCGGCAGGCGTCGGCGAAGGCCCGACTGGTGTACTGGGCTCCGTGGTCGGTGTGCATGACCGCCCCAGCGAGGCTGCCGCGGGTCCGTTCGGCGGCGGACAGGGCGCCGGTGACCAGGTCGGTGCGCATGTGATCCGCGATCGCCCAGCCGATCAGGCGGCGTGAGGCGAGGTCGATGACGGTGGCCAAATACAGGAACTTCCCGCTCTCCAGCGGGAGATAGGTGATGTCGCCGACGTACTTCGTGTTCGGCTCGCTTGCCGTGAAGTCGCGGCCGATGAGGTCCGGGGCCTTCGCCGCGGCCGGGTCCGCAACAGTGGTGCGGTGCCTGCGGCGCAAGCGCACGCCGGCCAGACCGGCACTCCGCATCACCCGCGCGATCCGCTTGTGGTTGACGCGCTCGCCCGCCTCGCGGAGCTCGGCGGTGACCCTGGGGACGCCGTAGGTGCCGTCCGACTCGCGGTGCACGGCCCGTATCCGGGCGTCGAGGCGGGCGTCGGCCGCCTGCCGGGCGGCCCGGTCGGCGGCTGTGCGACGCCAGTAGTAGAAGCTGGAGCGGGCGATGCCCAGGATGGTGCACAGCCGCTTCACGCCGTAACGGCGCTGATGGTCGGCGACGAACTGGAAGCGGTTCACCAGCGCGTCTCCCCGGCGAAATACTTCGCCGCCTTCCGCAGGATCTCGCGCTCTTCCTCCAGCTCACGGACCTTCTTCCGCAGAGCGGCGTTCTCCGCCTCCAACGGCGTCGGCGGCTCGGCCGGCACCTCCGCCCGGCGTCCCCGGGGCCGGCTCGCTCCGGCCGCCCGGACCCAGTTCCGCAGGGTCTCGGGGTTGATCCCCAGATCGGCGGCTACCTGTCTGATCGTCGCCTCGGGCCGCGACTGGTACAGCGCGACCGCGTCCGCCTTGAACTGCGGCGGATAGTTCTTCATGACCACGAGATGTCCGTTCTCAGATCCTCAGGATCCAGTGTCTCGTGTGTCCAAGATCAAGGGTCAAGGCCCCACTTCCTGGCAGAGGCCCACCGGGTCCTTGGAACGCAGCACCCGGCCTTGGAGGAGGGTGTGGCGCAGGGCCAGGTAGGCGGTCTCGATCTCCCAGCGTTCGTGGTAGAGGCGCATCAAGCGTGTGGCGGGGTCTGTGCGATGGTCGGTGAGTGTGGTCAGCAGGCGGTACGCGTCGCCGAAAGTACTGCCGTCGACGGTGCGTGCTTGGACCTCGGCCTCGATCACTCGCAGCGAGAGGCTGCCGATGCGGGTGAGGTACGAGCCGTCGGGCAGCAGGGCCAGCACCGGTGGGCGTCGTGTGCTGGTGCAGCGCACCAGAAACTGCGCGCCCTGTCGCGTGATGGCGGCCAGGAGTTGTTGCCGTCGAATGCGCGGTCTGCCAGAAGGAGCATGTCCGGGGTGAGATGGCTGGTCAGTTCCCGGGCGTAGTCGCTCTCGGCTTTGACGGCGGGGCCGAAGGCTGCGGCAATCAGGGCGCGGGTGCCTGTCTCGCACAGTGTCATCAGCATCAGCCGGGGGTATCCCGCCGGGCCGTGGCGTCGAACGGTGCGGCCGAGCCAGGACCTGTTGCGCTCGTGATCGGGGACCGACAGGCTTCCGCATCCATCGAAAGCGACCGTGCGCCAACGGCGGTAGCGCACTCCAGGGGGAGGGCTGGGCCAGCGGGCCCGCCAGCACGTCGAAGAGCCGCTGCAGAGGGGCAACGCCCACCCGCCGGCGCAGATCACGAAGTGCCTTCTCGGACGGCTGCGGCACGTTGGCACTCAGCCCTGCTACGAGTTTTGTCCCATACCAGCTGGGCGCCCAGATGCTCGAACAGGCCGAGAGCCAAGACGAAGTAGACCCCGACTCGGGATGGCAGGCTCCGCAATCGTTTCTCGCGGGCTCCGGTCTCCTCCACCACCGCATCCACCAGCTCCGGTGGGATGACTTGGGTTAACTCACCGATGTGACCGGGCGCGAACACGTCAGGGGTGCCGCCCGTGACAAACTGGGCCACAGGGCCTCTGCTCTCTCAGGAAGATCTTGGTCGATCCCCTGAATAGCAGAGGCCCTGCCACATCTCACGACCCCCTTGACATTGCCATCGGGGCCTTAACTTCGCGGCATTGGTCGATCGAGCGCCGATGCTCGCGTACGGCGTGCGCGTCGTAGCGGGTGAAGTCGCCAGCCACGCAGATCAGCCTCGGTGCGCTCCACAGGATCTGGGACGCGGCCGTCACCCCGAGCCGGTCGCGGACCAGATTCCGGAAGGCATCCTTGTGATTCGTCAGCCAGGCCATGTAGTACAGGCCCTGATTTATGACACCTGCGTCAGTGCCGCGCTTGTACTCGACAATCACAGGAGCCCCGTTCTCATCAAGACCCAGCGAGTCGATCCGTCCGCCGTCGACGCAGTCGATGACATACTCGCTCGCGAGGAACGTGACGCCCAGCATCGTCTCCATGTTCGCCTCGACGAGGTCCTGTACATCCGCCTCGACCTCAGCAAGACGCGGCGCGACCTCAGTGACCCCGCCTGACGTACTGAGGTCTTTCAGCGTTGCCGCTCCAGGGTGAGGACGGCGGCGGCGATTGACGTCATTCGATTCGGGCTGCACCGGGCCTTGCGGAAGATCCGCCAGGTCTTCAGGCGGGCGACGCCGCGCTCGACCGGTGCCCGTGCTGCGGACAGCGCACGGTTGACGGTCTGTTGGGTGGGTGTGAGGTCACGGCCCGGCGGGCGTCTGAGGGCCGTCGTCACCCATGGGCCGGCTCCCATATAGGCACGGTCGGCGAGAACCGGGACGCCCTGGCGCTCACAGATCCGGATGATCCGGTGGGCGTGGGCGGCAGTGAGGTCGTGCGCACGGCCGGGCAGTGCGGGTGAGATCCACAGCAGCCGCCCGGCCGGATCGGTCACCACCTGCACGTTCACCCCATGCCGGCGGTGCTTGTGAGAGAAGTCGGCCCGGCTGTCGCCGACCCGGTCGCACTCCGCCAGCGTGCCATCCAGCAGGACATAGTCCGGGTCGGCCTCACGCAGGGTACGCAGCAGGCCGGGCGCGCGGTCGGCCAGCAGGTCGACGACGGCTGCCAGGTAGGCGTGCGCGGTGCCGACGGAGATGCCAAACCCGGCAGCGAGCTGGGCGAGAGTGTCATGCCGCCGCAGGTACACCAGGCCGACCAGGGCACGCTGGTGCGGTGGGAGCTTGCAGCGGCGGTCACCCTCGCGGGTGACGATGAGCATGGTGACCCACTCGACCAGGGCATGAGGCAGGTCGAGTGCGGCAGAATACGGAACCATTGCGGCTCCTGTGCCTGTGGGTTGAGACTTCGAACACCTCCCCCAACGGCACGGGAGCCTCGTGCGTTGCGCACACCACCAGCATCACCCGATCAGTGGCCACTCTGAAACTGCTCACTGAACAGCTTCGGGCCCACCACTCCCCCTTCGTGATCTCGACGCCAGGGAGGAACATCAGCGGACACTGAGATATTTCCGCTGCCCGTCCTCCTGCGGCCACGCCTCACCAGCATTGGCGGTAGCTGCCGAGCAGCGCATCTTTGATGCGTCAGTCCACGATCTGCACCCCCCTCGCGCCTCCTCAGGCTGTAGGCCGGGAGCTGGACACATGAGCACTTGCACGACAACAACGCTGAAGCCTCCACATCAGCCACCTAATCCAACTGCATCGGGCCGACACACCGGGATCCGAATCCCACGCCCTCAGCCCGAGACATCGAAGCGCTCCTCGCCGACGAGCCCCTTCCAGCTCACCTTCGCGCGCTTGTCAAACTTCTCTGGGGTGGCAACGCGAAGATCGACGATGCCCTCGCCCTGAATATGAAGGACGCGTCTCCCGCAAGCCGCGAAATCCCCATCAGCGAGCAGGCGATTCGACTACTGCGAGAAGCCGTTGGCGACCGTGAGCAGGGGCCGCTTTTCGCAACCTCGTCAGGCAAGCGCATCGACCGTGGAGTCATCGCCACGCAGACGCGGCGGGGACCGCATGCCCTCCACACTATCCGTCCCGGTGGGCTTCGCGACCGACGCTCAGGTCCACGCCGGGACGCTTCCTGACCATACGAAAGCCGCCGCTGCCAGCACATCGGCATTGCATCAGGCGTGCGTCGTTCATCCGCCATGATCTCCGTCGCTACCACTCACGATGCGATCACCCGCAGGCGCTCCGAGTGGGTAGAGAAGGCGCGGCTCGAGTACACCCTCGGGGAGCCATCCGGCGCCTTGGTCAATGTTGACACCGCAGGGCGTGCCCTTGACGCAGCTGCCCTGAGCCTTCCGAGCACAAGTTGGGCATGCGGCGGCCGGAGAGCCTCAAGAGCCAGCCCTATAGCGATATGCACGTTCGAGTCGACATATCGCTACGCATGGCAATGAGCTATATGTCACATGAAAACGGAGCTAGAACTCACAGGTGCCCCAAAGCGCACGCTTCATCCTGCAGCATTGCCGGGGCACCGCAAGCGCCGCCGCGAAACCAACCTCCCGCTCACCGTCCCCGCACCTTCCATCGTCGACTGGCTCTACGCGGGTAGAGCCAAGACCGCGATGCCCGAACCCAGTTGATGGCGACAGGTTCCCTGTGCGGCCATCGGCCGACCTGCACCGTCCAGGCAGGGGTCCAGCTCTCAGAGGGCGTCGCGCCGTATGGTTCGGCGACCGCTCCGCATCGAGCTCCAGAGGAGCAACGAGGGCTGGCCGGGCACCCTACCGAGCACCACTGACAGCGCCTCATTTCAGCCATGAAGGCGGTTTCACGTCACCTGTCCACTCCTGCTTCCATGGCGCCTTCCCCGCTCGGCTGACTTGAACTTGCGTATGCCTGACGGGGCGCTGACGTTCACCATGCAAAGCGGAAGGCCCTGCCTTGAAGGACATCTACGAGCGGTTGCTGGCCGCTGCGAGCCTACGGTCGGCGGACGGTGCGATACGCATCGTGTCGGAGTACGAGCCGCTGGCCGGGGTCGGTACGCCGCTGTTTCCGCCGACTGTGAAGGCGAAGGAGACGAACTCCGCCGGCTACTTGGTCGAGCCGAGGTATGTGGACGGGAATGAGACGCAGGTCGTTCTGCTGGATCAGCCCCAGTCCCAGGCCAACAGGTGTGAGACGGCACTGCTCGACGCGGTGAGGCGGCGGGAGATGTTCATCCCGCACCTGGAGATGGTGACCGAGTCACACGGCATGCCGGTCCGGATGACGAACCTGGAGGCTCCTCACCGGTCGCGGGACGCGTATTTCCGTGACTCGGTGGATGGGGCGGGAACGAAGTTCGACGAGACGGAGCCGGGCGCCGCGCTGCGTGATGCAAGCTCCGGTGACCTGAGTGCGTACCTGCGCCTGGTCCCCAGCGATCTGGCCTACGGAGTGTGGGACTCACACCGCAAGCGGCGAATTCAGGTGAAGATTCCTCGCTCTTACCGTTCCGAGATGATCGGCATCAAGCCGCTGGTGGGTGTCCGGGCAGCTGGTCGGGTCGATCGGCTCAACCTGGCTGGCGAAACGGTGGAGTTGCCCGACTCTGGGTGGGCTCCTAGTGCCTCCGAGAAGTCCAAGAAGGGTGTGAAGACAGCGCGGATGTCCGAGCTGGGGCACGGGATGATTCCTCCCTCGGAGGGCCTCGGTGGGGTGTCGGTCACGTCGGTGCAGCGCAGTGCCTCACTGAGCCTGGCGCAGCTGGCGACGCTGCGCTTCGGCAATGCGAGCCAGGAACTGACGGCCAAGGCCCGGGCGTTGGTGGCCTCCGTCGCGCTGCTGGGCGACCGGCTGGCGTTCTCGGCTCCCGCCCTACACCTGCGCTCGGGGTGTGAGCTGATGATGGTCTCGGAGCGCATCGAGTGGGTGCAGCGGGGCCGTGATGGGGTCCCGCTGCTCGAGCCGCTGGAGCTTGCCACACCCCAGGAGGCTCTGGAGCTGTTCACGATTGCGGTCGATCGGGCTCGCGAGGCCGGACTGGAGTGGCCGTCCGGCCCCATGGTCGTGCACCCCAACCCGAGCTTGCAGCAGGCGATCGACAAGTCGTACCTGATCGCCGGGGTCGGCGCAGCCGAGAGCGAGTGACCCGGTGCCGTTTCGCATCACCGTCGACCTGCTGGACTCCTCATACCAGGCGTCCACGCTAGACCGCAGCCGGGCCGAATGGCCCCCACACCCCTCCCGTATCTTCTGCGCCCTGGTGTCCGTGGCTGATCCAGGCGACCCTGTCCAGGACGCCGCCTTGTCCTGGCTGGAGCAGCAGCCCCTTCCTTCACTGCGGATACCGGCACGGACCACGGAGGCCGGGACCCCGCGGATGTCCTGGGTGCCGACGAACGCCTCGGCGGCCAAGCCCGGTCACGCGGTGCTGCCCGGACGGACCAGCGGCGGCAAACCGAAGGTGTGGCCGCAACGCTCTCTGGCTCAGCCCCGGCTGGAGTTCGAATGGCCGTCGGAGCCACCGCGCGGGGTGTTCGCTGTGTTGGAGGAGTTGGCCAGGGCGGTACCTTACATCGGCCGCGCCGGTGGTCACGCCCTCGTCACCGCCGGCGTTGCCGAGCACTCCGTTGCGGAGAGCAACGGCGATGAGTGGGAGATCTGGCAGCCCAGCGAGGAAGTTTGCGCGACAGGCGCGGTGCAGTCGCTGCGGGCCCCGTATCCGGGCTATTTGCAGCGGTTGCGTCTGGCGCATGAGCAGGGTGAGTCGGCCTGGCAGCAGGACCGGACGTTCCCCTACGCCCGCCAGGGCGCCACCGAGCCGGAGATTGACCAGGAGATCCTGGCGGGCCCGTTCGAGGACCTGATGACCTTCGCTTTCCCTCCCCGATTCTCCCTGGACCCCGCGCTGACGGTTGAGGCAACCGGCGCTGTTCGGGAGAAGGTGATGGGCTTGCTGTCGGAGGCTGGGCACGACGTCGAGGCCATGGTCGCCGTCCACGGCCACAAGCCGAAGGGGGACGAGCGTCGCCTCTGTGCCTACCTGGGGCTGCCGTTCGTCGGCCATCCGCACGCCGATGGCCGACTGCGGGGTGTAGCGGTCGCGCTGCCCAGCGACCTGGACCCCGCGCACCGCAGAGCGCTCCTGGCCGTGCTGCTGCGCATGGGCGGTGGCTTGCGCAAGCTCAAGCTGCCCAGCCTTGAGCGACCCGTGCAGCTGGCCTATGTCCGCGCCGGCGACGCGGCGGTGAAATCCCTCAAGTCGGTGATGCCGGAGCAGTGGACGCCGGCCTCGCGCCAGTGGACCACGGCGCTGCCCATGGTCCTCGATCACTTCCCCCGGGGGCGCGATATCGAGGGCTCGGTGGCAACCAGCTGCCGCCTGGCCGGCCTGCCCGTGCCCGATGCGGTGGAGGTCCTGCGCACCGGCGCCT
This sequence comes from Streptomyces sp. NPDC043867, assembly GCF_056435845.1. Classification (NCBI taxonomy): domain Bacteria; kingdom Bacillati; phylum Actinomycetota; class Actinomycetes; order Kitasatosporales; family Streptomycetaceae; genus Streptomyces; species Streptomyces sp. NPDC043867. The sequence goes on from NZ_JBWKDS010000011.1 coordinate 63,146, forward strand.
TCGTACCTGGCGCACCCACCCTTCGCTCTGATGCGGTACGCCGCAAGGACGGTGACCGGCCGCTTCCCGTCCGGCATGTCCGTCTGACCTTCCCTCAACCCGTCACCGGACCGGTGGTGCTGGGCAGCAAGAAGAACTTCGGCCTGGGCCTGTGCGTGCCCACGGCCCCGCGGAAGGCAGATGCATGAGCCTCACCCTTGAGGACTTTCCCGACTTCGTCGAAGCCGTACACGGCCACCGCCCCTTCCCCTGGCAGAGCGACTACCTCAACAAGGCTGCCAAGACGGGGAAATGGCTGGACCTGGATGTGCCCACCGGTCTAGGCAAAACCAGCCTGATCGACATCTGGCTGTTCCTGCTCGCCTGGCAGTGCGCCACCGGGCAGGGGCGAAGCGTTCCGCTACGGCTGTTCTTCGTCGTCGACCGCCGTCTGATCGTCGACCAGGCGCACGAGCACGCCCGCACTCTCCAGCAGGCTCTGGCCGACGCCCCGCAGGAGTCCCTCACGGGCCGCGTCGCCCAGGCGCTGCGCACCCTGAGTGGCGAGAGTATCGCGCTGGAAGCCGTGCGGATGCGGGGCGGTGTGGACTGGGCCTCGCGCTGGCTGCGCTCCCCCGTCCAGCCCGCCGTGATCACCTCGACCGTGGACCAGTACGGCAGCCGCCTGCTCTTCCGCGGCTACCACACCAGCCCCAGGATGCGGCCCATCGATGCGGCCCTGTGCGGAACCGATGCACTGCTGGCGGTAGACGAGGCGCACATCGCCCTGCCGTTGCTCACGACAGCCACCGACTCCACCGCCTACCAGCAGACCGCTTCCGACCCCGACCTTGCCCACCGTGGCGTCCAAGCCGTCAGCCTCTCCGCCACCGCCGCTCCTGATCCCGCGCACCCGCCCCATCAGATCAGCGAAACGGACCGCGAGGACCCCGTCGCGGGAGACCGCCTCAATGCCCAGCGGCGCCTGACCCTGTGGGACGCCAGAACCCTCGCCAAGCATTCCCCGCTCGCCTTCGCGCAGGCCGCCGAGCAGGCCGTGGACGCCATGCTGCCGCTCGTGGCTCGCCCCGTCCTCGGCGTCGTTGCCAACACCATCCGTACCGCCCGCGCAGCCTTCCAACGTCTGATTGTCCGCGACGAAATCGACGTAGTCCTGCTGACCGGCCGCTGCCGCGGTCAGGACCGCGAGCGCCTGCTGAACAGCCGCCAGATGCGCGAGTTGTTCGAGGGCATCAGCGCCGATCGTGACCGTCCCCTGGTGGTCGTCGCGACCCAGACCGTCGAAGTCGGTGTCGATGTATCCTTCGCGGGACTCATCAGCGAGAACGCAGCGGCTGCTCCGCTGATCCAGCGCCTGGGCCGGCTGGACCGCACCGGCGCCTTCCCCTGGGCCCCCGCGATCGTGATCCGCCCTGCGGCACCGGATCCGCAGTACATTCCCGTCTACGGCCCGGCCGCCCACGCGACCTGGGAATGGCTCTCCTCCCACGCTCCCCTCATCAACCCCGCAGGCCACAACGCCGATGTTCTCCGGGATAGCCTGCGCCACGGGCTGGTCATCAACCCCACCACGCTGCCTGGCCTGTTGGACGGCATCGAGGCTGCGTCGCTGAACGTGCCCGCACCGCGCGTCCCCGTCCTGCACCGCACCCTGCTGGACTCCTGGACCCGCACCAGCCCCACCCCGGTCCCCGACCAGCCGACCGCGCCCTTCCTCCACGGCCTGAGCACCACACCCGAGGACGTCCAGGTCCTGTGGCGCAACGACCTCCCCACCGTGGACGGCCAACCGGACTGGGAGAAGTGGGCCGCACGCATGGACCAAGTCCCGCCCCATCCCGGCGAAACCGTCGCCATCCCCGCCCGGCAGCTGCGCCGCTTCCTGACCCAACAGACCGCCGAAGAGACCACCAGCGACCTGGAAGGCACACCGGACGCGGAGGCACCTGCCGCGTCCCGGAAGCACCAGGCGATGGCTCCGGTACTGCGCTACGACGACCGTGACAACCAGTGGGCCCCCGCGACCGGCCCCCGCGATATCCGCCCCGGCGGCACCATCGTCCTGCCCTCGCACTACAGCGGCCACGACGCCTACGGGTGGACGGGAACCCCCGGCGCCCCCGTCGTCGACCTCGCAGACTTCCCGCCCCGCACCCACAGCGCACCGACTCGCCTGGACGCCCAGCCCCTGGCACTGCTCGGCGGATTCGACGAGGCCACCACCCACGCGGCCACGACAGCCATCGCCCGTGCGTCCAAGAAGCTGCTGGCCGGCGAGGGCGACGAATCCGTCACCGACATCGTCCACCACCTTCTCGACCGCCTCCTCAGCCTGCTGCCCGCCGCAGCCTGTGCTCAGCCGATGACCAGCTCGTACGCCCCCGAACTGCACCAGCGCCTCAGCCAGCTCCGGACCATCACCGCATGGGACACCGCCGCCGACGGCCGCTCGGCCCGCACCGGCCACGTCATCCTCGACGCCACCGACCCATCGCGCCTGCTTCTCGTCCCCGCCCGCCCCCAGGGCGACCGCATCGAGCGCACCGCCGGCGTCAACGATGAAGACGCCGACGGCAGTTCCCTCACCCGCCCCGTCGGCCTGGCCCAGCACAGCAAGGCCGTCGCGGCACGCGCCGCCGACTTCGCCGTACGACTGGAACTGCCCGCTCCCCTGGTCGCGGCCGTGGAGACCGGGGCGCACGCCCACGACTGCGGCAAGCACCATCCCCGCTTCCAGTGCATGCTGTGCGCCGGCGACCGTCTCCTCGCCGAGTCCCTGGATGAACCCCTGGCCAAGTCCGGCATGGACCCGGCCGACCGTACCGGCCGCCGCCGCGCCGCCCGCCTGGCCAACTGGCACCCCGAGCTGCGTCACGAAGCACTCAGCGCCCTGGCCGTACAGAAGTGGCTCACCGCCAACCCCGCCCACGCCAAGGGCCTGGACACCGACCTCATCCTGCACCTGGTGGCCTCCCACCACGGCCATGCCCGGCCACTCCTGCCACCGGTAACCGACCCCGACCCCATCGACGTCACCTGTCTCATGCCCGACCAGCAGCACATCACCGTGAACAGCGCCGCCATGGGCACCGACTGGACCGGCCCCGACCGCTTCCACGCCCTCAACCGCCGCTACGGCCCCTGGGGCCTGGCCCTACTCGAAGCCGTCGTACGGCTGGCCGACATGGCCTGCTCCGAGGAAGGCAGCTAACCCCGATGCCCTACCACGAACTCGAACTACCCGCCCTGGTCAGCAACTCCCCACTCGGCTTCCTCGCCGCCCTGGGCATCCTCCAGCTCACCGCCCCCGCCATGAGCCAGCCCGCCCGGCTCTCCTGGCTCGGCCCGGACGCACCCGCCGTCCTCCACACTCACCAACCCCTCACCCACCAAACCCTCACCGACCTGCTGCGCAGCCAACTGCCCGACGACCCCGCCAAGGAGCCCCTGCCACTGGCTCCCGGCATCCTCTCGCTGCCCCGCAGCGGACCCAGCGACGCCCTGCGCATGCCCATTGACACCGCCCTACACCACCTGCGCGGCCACACGCAGGCCGAGCGCGAACACAACACCCCCGCCGCCCACTGGTTCGCCGCACTCGTCAACCAACTGAGCATCGGCCCCACCGACAAGAACCCCAGCAAGGCTCGCCCCGCACACGGCAAGCAGCCCGACCTCTACACATCAAGCACCCCGCTCTTCGGCCGCGGCGGACAAATGACCCTGGCCAACAACTGGATCAAAGCCGCCGAGGAATGCCGCAAAGACCCCACCCACCTGCTCGCCGCGCTCACTGCCTGGCGCCGCGTCGACGGCTACGCCGGCGCCAACCTCGACCACCATTCCACCGGCGACGCCCACATGGTCAGCCAAGGCAAACCCACCCAACAGGGCGTCCCCGGTGCCACCTGGCTCGCCCTCCACGGGTTCGCCACCGTCCGTCTCACCGGCGACAGCACCTACGCCCAGACCACCAGCTGGGATCGCACCACCCCCAACGGCGCACTCACCTGGCCCATCTGGCACCTCCCGCTCACCACAACCAGCATCGCTGCCCTCCTCGAACACCCCCTCGTCCGCACCCCGAACCCCAATCCCACCAAACTCCACAACCTCGGCGTCACCGCCATCTACACCGCCCCCCGCACACGCCTTCCACAAGCCGACGGTCCCCTCCAACTCAGCCACCGCACGCACCCATGAGCCACCACCAACCAGCCTTCCTCTGCGGTCTCGAACTGCAGCACCACCACGGCATGTGGGAGCACGGACAGCGGCCCGTGTGGCCGCAGCCATATCTGTGTCTCGAACCGCAGCTCCATCACGGCGCGATGACCGTCGCTGCGAACCACGGTCTAACCTTCCTTGTCCGCGGCAGTTCCGGCCGCAGCACCACCCGGGGTTGAACTTGTGAGCTTCGTCAACAAACAGCTAGTCAGAAGCCTGCGATCACCCGTCGCAGCACCACCACAGCTCCTGCTCGTAGAATTCCGGCGCACGCCCGCACACTGCGCCTGCGGTTCCGATCCGCAGCACCATCGTGGCGTCGTGGAGAACGTCGCTGACATGGTCAAGGGGCCTTACCTTCGCGGTTCCAAACCTCAGCACCATCGTGGCTTCGGCCGTCGCCCCGAGCGCCTCAAGCTCCTGCTCGACCTCTGCGGTTCCCACCGCAGCACCACCACGGGGTGAAAAACGGCGATACGTGGGGCATCATGAAGCTCTACGTCTGCGGCCCCGAACCGCAGTACCACCACGGCAACGGCCCCACTTCGACTGGGATCGACCTCGACGTTGCCTCTGCAGAACTGCAGCACCATCCAGGCTCCCTCCCGCTCGCGGCCCTGGTCGCAGCCATCCCCTGCGATCACGTCACAGCACCATCACGGGTACGCGGTGGAGACAATCAAGGCTCTCTATACGCCTTCCCCCATGGCCACGCATCGCAGCTCCATCACGGCCATCACCTGTTCCTCGGCGTGACCGCGTCCTAATCACGTCTCTGTGGCCAACCTCGCCACAGCACCATCACGGTCCCGTAATCGGCCAGGCCATCACGACCCTTCCTCGCACTGCCTCAGCGGTCACCAACCGCAGCACCACCACGGCCGGTCGGAGCCTCCGCAAGAAGCTTCGGACATCGCTGCTACCTCTGTGGTCGCAAACCACAGCGCCACCACGGCTTTTTGTTGACCTTGGCGAGAATGACGGCGACGGCCTGCTTCTGCGGCACGCACGTGGCGACGCTACCTCTGCGGTTCGGAATCACGGCACCATCACGGCACCGCAATCATGGTGACCATCGTCTACAAACCTGTCCGCCTCCGCAGTTCCCAAACCGCAGCACCACCGCGGCGAGGACACGGGCATCGACTATGTCGTAGTCGACGACTCTGAATTGCGGCACCGAGCCACAACACCACCACGGATTCATTGCGATTTTCGGCGGTGGCGAGATTGGTCCGGCCTCGGCGCTGAACCCCAGCAGCGCAACGGGCAGATCCCGACGAGTCGTTCTTGGCCGAAATCGACGTATCTCTGCGGCGTCGAGCCGCAGCACCACCACGGCGCCGAGACCGAGGAGACCGAGTTCACCATGGGTTGCCTCTGCGGCTCCGAACTGCAGCACCATCTGGGATTGAACTTGCGAGCTTCATCGACAAACACCTGGTCAGAACTCTGCGATTCAAATTCGCAGCATCATTTAGGCGATGGCGCCGATATCGGCTTCATGCTTGACCTGGCTCAATTTACCGAGCCACACACCACCACGGACAGATCTGCAGCTCAATATCATTGCAGCTTCCCGTCAGCATCTGCGACTCTATCCGCAGCACCACCACGGCACGCTGAACGTCATTGCCTCGGTCTACCGAAGTGAGCGCACCTCTGCGGTCTCAGACCGCAGCACCACCGCGGCCACAGAGGCTCGATGTGGGTGATGACGGGCGTGCACTTACCTCTGCAGTTCCGAATCGCAGCACCACTGCGGATCCGCCTGGGCCAAGAACCTCAGCAAGGGCCCCACTCTGCCCTGCACCCACGAACCGCAGCACCATCACGGCATCAAGCCCGGCGAAGAACTACCCAGCGCGGTGTACTGTCCTACGATCTCGAACCGCAGCACTATTACGGCGAGGCACCGCCCACCGACGTTACGCAGGTCGACCTCCTGCCTATGTTCCAAACTTCGGCACCACCGCGGCTCCGCACCGAAGTCCTGGTCGGTCTCCCAAGCGAGTTACCTCTGTGATTCCGAACCGCAGCACCATCACGGCAGCGTCCGTCCGTGCCTGTACACCCCGCACTCGGGAACCATCTCTGCGGTTCCGAACCGCAGCACCATAACGGCTGCGGTAACAGCCCGACTGAGTCGCCAGGACCGTGACTGCTTCTGTGGTCTGGTGGCATATGCGTCTATGGAGCAGGCAGACGGCAGCATAGCGGGGGGGGGGGGGGGGGGGGGGGGGGGGGGGGGGGGGTTTTTTTTTTTTTTTTCCCCCCTCTCCTCGTCCCACGAACAAAAAGAAAGAACCAAAAAAAAACCCACCCACTCCCCCCCCCTGCTCCCT